>NZ_JAYUPK010000141.1:0-92215 GCF_043760115.1 Flavobacterium sp. | reverse complement strand
TTTTTTCTAAAAATTAAAAAAATAAACCATTAAGTTGTTTAAGAAAATTAAGCTTTTATATCTTAATGAACCTTAATTTTTTAATGGTTTGAAATTGTAAAGAATACTTAATTCGAACCACCACTTTAATTAATTTTTTCTAAAAATTAAAAAAAATACCATTAAGTTATTAAAGATAATTAAGTTTTTTAAATCTTAATAAACCTTGCTGTCTTAATACTTTAAAAGTGGAGAAGATGAGATTCGAACCACCACTTTAATTAATTTTTTCTAAAAATTAAAAAAATACCATTAAGTTATTAAAGATAATTAAGTTTTTTAAATCTTAATTATCTTTAATAACTTAATGACTTTAAAAGTGGAGAAGATGGGATTCGAACCACCACTTTAATTAATTTTTTCTAAAAATTAAAAAAAATACCATTAAGTTATTAAAGATAATTAAGTTTTTTAAATCTTAATGAACCTTAAATAACTTAATGGCTTTAAAAGTGGAGAAGATGGGATTCGAACCCACGACTTCTTGCCTGCCAGGCAAACACTCTAACCAACTGAGCTACATCCCCAAAATTATTCATCAAATATAGTATTTTTTAATTTCAGAATTCATTTTGAAAAACTAAATCTCTAAGTTTTCTAAATTATATTAAATTTACATAAAATTTCAAATTTATGTCTTTAAACGATTTACAAGGTTTTGTTCACACAACTATAGATAATAATGTTGCAAAAATTACATTTTCACATCCTGCAAGTAATTCTTTTCCAAGTCATTTACTAGATAAATTGGTTTTAGAATTAAACAATGCAAGTGAAAATAATTCAATAAATGTAGTTTTACTTCAAAGCGAAGGAAACGGAGCTTTTTGCGCTGGAGCATCATTTGACGAACTACTTTTAATAGCCAATTTTGAAGAAGGAAAAAAATTCTTTTCTGGCTTTGCCAATGTTATAAATGCCATGCGAAAATGTTCTAAAATAATAGTTGGAAGAATTCACGGAAAAGCAGTTGGTGGTGGCGTTGGACTTGCTTCTGCTTGCGATTATGCAATGGCAACAACAGAAAGTGCTGTAAAATTATCAGAAATTGCTATCGGAATTGGTCCATTTGTAATAGAACCAGCAGTTGCCAGAAAAATAGGAAAAACTGCTTTTGCAGAAATGACATTAACACCTAACGATTGGCAAACTGCAAGTTGGGCAAAAGAAAAAGGATTGTACGCAAATGTTTATCAATCTCGTGAAGAATTAGACAAAGAAGTTAATGCATTTGCCAACAAACTTGCAACTTATAATCAAGAAGCATTATTGCAAATGAAAAAAGTATTTTGGAATGAAACTTCCAACTGGGACGAATTACTGATAGAAAGAGCCGCAATTTCTGGAAAATTAGTCCTTTCCGATTTTACCAAAAATGCTTTAAATCAATTTAAAAAGTAACTAACTTTGCAACCAAATAAAGCAAAATGAGCAATATCAGAATTACAAAACAATTTAGTTTCGAAACCGGACACGCACTTTATGGCTACGACGGAAAATGCAAAAATGTTCACGGACACAGTTACAAATTATCGGTAACCGTAATAGGAACGCCAATTTTGGACAATTCCAACGTAAAATTCGGAATGGTAATTGACTTTACCGATTTAAAAAAAATTGTAAAAGAAGAAATTGTAGATAACTTTGATCACGCTACAGTTTTTAATAAAAATACACCACATGTAGAGTTGGCAAACGAACTTTCAACTCGTGGACACCATGTAATTCTAGTTGATTATCAACCAACTAGCGAAAATATGGTGATTGATTTTGCGCAAAAAATAAAAAATAGATTGCCCAATAATGTACAACTTCATTCCTTAAAATTACAAGAAACCGAAAGTTCATTTGCCGAATGGTTTGCCTCTGATAATTAAAGTTTATTTAAAAGTAGTAGCGAATGGTTTGGGCATTTTCAATCCACCATTTTCCTGCTGTGCATTCCAATCTTTTTTCAATTGCCTTGGGTTTAAACCCAAGGCAATTGAAAAAAGGATTTCCATTACCATCAGGGCTAAAATATTTATGTCTTTTGTAAAATCTTTATTATAATTCAAAAAAACTCACAACTCAAAACGCATTACTAACAACAATTTTTTTTCATACATTTGAAAATCTAAAGTAAAAAATGTTACCCAACAATAAAAAAATTTATTTCGCTTCCGATCAACATTTTGGCGCACCAACTCCAGAAGCAAGTTTTCCGCGTGAGCAAAAATTTGTAGCTTGGTTAGATGAAGTAAAAAAAGATGCCGAAGCCATTTTTTTATTGGGTGATTTATTCGATTTTTGGTTTGAATATAAAACCGTTGTTCCAAAAGGATTTGTTAGAGTTTTAGGCAAACTTGCCGAAATTCGTGATAGTGGAATTCCGATATATTTTTTTGTTGGTAACCATGATTTATGGATGAATGATTATTTCCAAAAAGAATTAAACATTCCAGTTTATCTTGACAATGAAGAATTTACATTTGGAGGAAAAACATTTTTAATTGGTCATGGCGACGGAAAAGGTCCAGGAGACAAAGGTTACAAACGAATGAAAAAAGTATTTGTACATCCAATTTCTAAATGGATTTATAGATGGTTGCATCCAGATATTGGAATGAAATTAGCACAATATCTATCAGTAAAAAACAAGCTAATTTCTGGAAGCGAAGATGTAAAATTTCTTGGCGAAGAAAACGAATGGTTGGTGCAATATTCTAAACGAAAACTAGAAACTAAACATTATAATTACTTAATTTTTGGTCACCGTCATTTGCCAATGATAATTTCGGTTGGCGAAAATTCAGAATATGTAAATCTTGGCGATTGGATTGGATACTTTACTTATGGTGTTTTTGATGGTGAGAAGTTGGAGTTAAAGACTTTTGGAAATTAATTACCGAACATTAATTCATATTTACTTTGCGTGAGTGATTACTTCACATTAAGTTTATTTTCATATGAGTTCAGTGAATTTCATTTGCAGTGAAAATCCTTTTTTTAAATTGCGCTGGGTTTAACCCAGCGCAATTTAAAAAAAGACCTGCCTGCCGGCAGTCAGGTTGCAACGGATAGCACGAACTTTTTAGGTCACGCCCAAAAAATTCTAATTTTAGTCACCATTTTCTAATGCATCAACATCTTTTTGCAAATCAAGTTTTTTGAAATTGGGTAAAACAATTGCCGTTGTTGTTACTGTTATCAATGTCATAATTCCGCCAAAAACTACTGCATTTACAACTCCCATAAGTTTGGCGGTAACACCACTTTCAAATGCTCCAAGCTCATTAGATGAACCAACAAATATTGAATTTACTGACGAAACTCTACCACGCATAGTATCTGGCGTGTGAATTTGCAAAATGGTATTACGAATTACAACTGAAACGCCATCGACAATGCCACTTAAAAAAAGTGCAAAAACAGAAAGCCAAAAACTTGTTGATAAGCCAAAAACAATCATACAAATTCCAAACATAAAAATTGCTGACAATAATTTTATTCCAGCATTTTTATTTAAAGAAATATAAGCTGATAATACCATTGTAATTACTGCGCCAACTGCTGGTGCTGCTCGTAAAATTCCGAATCCTTCGCTTCCTACTTTTAAAATATCTTGTGCGTAAATAGGTAACAAAGCCATTGCGCCACCAAATAAAACGGCAAACATATCTAACGAAAGTGAACCCAAAATGGTTTTGTTTTTAAAGACAAATTTTACACCTTCTTTTAAACTTTGAAATATTGGTTCGCCAATTTTATCATTTAAAATAGGTTTTTTAGAAATTTGAGTTAGCAGCAATAATGCAAAAACAGAAAATGTAAAAACCAAACACATTGACCAATGAACACCAATAAAACCAATAGAAAAACCTGCTACTGCTGGACCAAACATTGAGCCCATTTGCCAAAAAGAACTGCTCCAAGTAGAAGCATTTGGATAAATCTTTTTAGGAACTATTAATGCCAAAAGCGAAAAAACGGTTGGTCCAATAAACGAACGAACCAAGCCACCAAAAAATACTAATGCATAAACTAAATATAAAATTGTATTGGTCGAAATTCCTGCTTGAACTGATGGTAATGTTACTACGAACAAACCAAAACTAACCAAAGAAAATCCCAAAATACATTTTATTAAAAGTGTTTTCTTTTCGTTTTGATCTACAATATGACCTGCAAAAAGTGCCATTGCTATAGCAGGAATTATTTCCATAAGTCCAATAATTCCTAACGAAAGCGGATTTTTAGTTAAACTATAAACTTCCCATTCAATAATTACAAATTGCATTGACCAAGCAAAAACCATTGCGAATCGCATTAGTAAAAAGAAATTAAATTCTTTAAATCGTAATGCTGCGTAAGGATCTTTTTCTTTCATTTTTTAATTTCTAATGTCTTTTAATCGCAATTGCAAGGTTACATTTCCGTTAAATTCGTTTTCGTCTATGCAATAAACGACGTCAAATGGTTTTTGGTTGGTAATTTGTTCTAATTTTTTTCCTAATCCAAAACCTATTGCTCCAATTCCTTGCGAACCATTTTGCTTTACAAAAAGTTTTAAATGTTCATCGTTTTGTCCAAGCGGTTTTGCATATCCAGTATCTTTTATATTTTTGGATATAAAAACTGGCGTCATATTTTGTGGTCCAAAAGGTTCAAACTGATTTAATAATCGAACAAATTTTTCGTTAATATCGGATAGCTCAATTTGAGCATCGACCGATATTTCGGGAATCAATAAGTCTGGATGAATGGTTTCTTGAACTACTTTTTCAAAAGCGTCTTTAAAATTTTTATAATTTTCTTCTTTCAATGTCATTCCGGCTGCGTACATGTGTCCGCCAAATTGTTCGAGATGTTCAGCGCAAACTTCTAAAGCATTATACACATCAAAATCTTTTACCGAACGTGCAGAAGCTGCTAGTTTGTCACCACTTTTTGTAAATACTAATGTTGGACGATAGTAAGTTTCTATCAACCGCGAAGCTACAATTCCGATTACGCCTTTGTGCCAATTTTCTTGATACACAACAGTTGTAAAACGGTCTTTTTCATTATTATTTTCTATTTGCGAAAGCGCTTCTACAGTTATTTGTTTATCTAAATCTCTTCTATCAGTATTGTATTGTTCAATTTCTGAGGCAAATTGTTCTGCTTGCTCTAGATTAAATTCTGTTAAAAGTGCAACTGCTTCGTTGCCGTGTTTTACTCTTCCTGCAGCATTAATTCTTGGAGTAATTATAAAAACTACATCGGTAATTGTGAGTACTTTTTTCTTTACATTCTGAATCAGTGCTTTTATTCCAGGTCGAGGATTAGTGTTGATTACCTCTAATCCAAACTTGGCTAAAACTCGATTTTCACCAGTCATAGGAACAATATCTGCGGCAATTGCTGTGGCAACTAAATCTAAATAAAGTACTAAATCTTCTATGGTTTGATTACGATTTTTGGCAAGTGCTTGTATGAGTTTGAAGCCAATTCCGCAACCGCAAAGTTCATCGTAAGGATAAAAACAATCCTCACGTTTTGGATCTAAAATAGCAACTGCACTTGGTAATTCTTTTCCTGGTCTGTGGTGATCACAAATTATAAAATCAATATTTTTTTCATTTGCATAAGCGATATGATCTATCGATTTTATGCCGCAATCGAGTGCAATTATTAAGGTAATTCCGTTGTCATCGGCAAAGTCAATTCCTTTAAAAGAAATTCCGTAACCTTCATCATAACGATCTGGAATATAAGTGGCAACATTTGGATAATAGCTTTTTAAATAGCTGGAAACTAGTGAAACTGCTGTTGTTCCGTCAACATCGTAATCGCCAAAAACTAAAATATTTTCTTGATTTGTAATTGCTTTTTCAATTCGTGAAACTGCTTTATCCATATCTTTCATCAGATACGGATTGTGCAAATCGTTTAAAGTTGGTCGAAAGAAAGTTTTGGCTTGTTCGTAGGTTTCAACACCACGCTGAATTAATAATGTGGCAATTATTTCATCTATATTAAGTTCATTTTGTAGTTTTTGAACTTTTTCTTTTTCTGGCTTTGATTGTAATGTCCAACGCATAAGGATATTAGATATTAGATTTTTGAAATTTGATTTTGGCGTATATTTTGCAAATGTAATAAACTTATTCGAAAGTTTATTACTTCAATTCCAAAGCGTTACCTTCAAACGAAATTCCATCCCAACCAAAATTAATAAAATTTCTAATATTTTGATGATCGTTTCCATCTGGCTTTTTTAAAACATCATTAAAATAATAACTTCCAAAAAGAGTTAAAGTTTCGTCTTTTTCTAAGGTATTTATTTTTGCAAAAGCGAAAATTTTACAAGAACCATTATTTTCATTTGAATTATTAAAATGATTTCCGTTTTTAAAAGCTGTTGGCGTAAAATTATAATTGGAATCTATAATTGTAATTGTTTCTTGAAACGCAATTGACTCTGGATTTTGTTTTACTTTATTTATAAAATCTGTAATAGTATTCATATTTATCTTTTCTTATATTATTTTTTCTCAAAAAACTCATCTAAAATCAATACATAAATCCAAACAACCAAACCGGAATGTAGTTTCCAAAACCAATTTCTATATTATCTTTGGCAATGTAGGCATTATCTAATTTTGCAATTTGTTTCTTTGTTTTGCTTTTACCTCCAATTTCAAAGGTGTATTTTTTATCAATTATAAAATCGGATTCAACCGATAAATTTATTTCTTTAAGTCCTTTAAACTGGTTTAAGAAAAATGTTTCTCTAACATTTCCTATATTGATATTTTCCTTTGCTAAGGCATACATTAAATTGGTATTGTTTAAAAATAATTTTTCTGGCTTAGTTAATACACCAATTCCTGATGCATCTTTATACAATTCATTTACCAATCCTGCTCGGTCTAAAATTTTTATTGCTTGTAT
The DNA here is from genome assembly GCF_043760115.1 of Flavobacterium sp. Classification (GTDB taxonomy): domain Bacteria; phylum Bacteroidota; class Bacteroidia; order Flavobacteriales; family Flavobacteriaceae; genus Flavobacterium. The sequence goes on along the minus strand of NZ_JAYUPK010000141.1, from coordinate 85,258 downwards.
TAATGTGTTTCTAGAAACTCCAACTTTTTCACTTAATTTAGTTATATTAGGCGTAAATGGTGCGCTTGAAGCTATTGCAATTAATAATTTTTTTAGCTTTACTAATGTTTCATAATTTAAATCTTCAACCGCATTTACATCTATTTCTATTATTAAATTTATTGTATTCAACAACTTTTGATTATATTCTACTTCATTTTCTTTAAAATACGGATAAGCACCAATTTTTAAATATTTACCAAATAATTGAAGCGGTTTAATTTGAGAAAGTAAATTAGTTGCAATTTGATTGTGATTTTTAAGAATGTCTTCAAATGAAAATTTAGGAAGTTCCAATCCTAAATCTAAAGATATGAATTCTCTAAATGATAATTCTTTTAGATTATAAGTTACTGCTCTTCTACTTAAATCAGATTCGCCTCTATAAATTTCGAGCATTGATGATGAAGTAAAAATAACATTTAATGAAGGAAAATTATCATAAATTAGTTTAATTTCTCTAGACCAATTTGGATATTTATGCACTTCATCAAGTAATAAATGAATTCCTCCAGTATCTGAAAACTCTTTTGCTAAATAATATAATTTTTTGTCTAAAAAGTAAATATGATCTAAACTAACATATAATGTTTTTTCTAAATCAAAATTTTTCTTTGCGATTTGTAATAATAAAGTAGTTTTTCCTGCACCTCTTGCTCCTTTTACTGCTATCAATTTATTATTTAAATCAATATCATTCACTAAATAACGTTGAAAATCTAAAGATAAAGTTGCTGTTTTTTGCTGTGATTCAAATTTTAATTCTTCCATAATTAACTATTTAGAAGCACAAATATAATAAATTGTTGTTTGTAAACAACATTTTTTATATTATATTGTTATTACAAAACAACAATAAATATATTTTATTGTTAAGTCAACACAACAATTACTTAGTTTTTCCACCAACAATAACCACAATTTCACCTTTTGCAGGTTTAACTTCATAGTGTTTTAAAACTTCTTCGGCAGTTCCACGAATAGTTTCTTCGTGCAGTTTAGACAATTCTCTAGAAACCGAAATTTGTCTTTCTGCTCCAAAATATTGAGCAAATTCTGCCAAAGTTTTATTTAATTTGTGTGGAGAAACATAAAAAATCATCGTTCTGGTTTCTTCAGCAAGTGCTAAAAATCTGGTTTGTCTTCCTTTTTTATCAGGTAAGAATCCTTCAAAAACAAATTTGTCGTTGGGCAAACCACTATTTACCAAAGCTGGCACAAAAGCGGTTGCGCCAGGCAAACATTCGACAGGAATTTTATTTTCTACACAAGCACGAGTTAATAAAAATCCAGGATCAGAAATTGCTGGCGTTCCTGCATCAGAAATTAATGCAATGGTTTCGCCAGATTTTAATCGTGCAATTATATTTTCAATAGTTTTGTGTTCATTATGCATGTGATGACTGTGCATGTGCGTGCCAATTTCGAAATGTTTAAGCAATTTCGAAGATGTGCGTGTGTCTTCGGCAAGAATTAAATCGGCTTCTTTTAAAACTTTTATAGCTCTAAAAGTCATGTCTTCAAGATTGCCAATTGGCGTTGGAACTATATAAAGTTTAGACATTTAGGCAAATTTTTTCTCTATTATTTCCATAAAACGCTCTTGATATTCTTCTTTTCCACTCCAATCATTATAATCTGGTTTTACCATATCATCTATAAATTCTTGAGCTTCTTGCATTGTATCAAATGTATTTAATTGAGAAATTACTCGATTATAATCTTCATTACTGTCTGCAAAAAGATTTTTTACAAAAGCAATTCTATCATTTAAACCCACATTTATTCCAGCAGATAATTTCTCGTTTAAAGTTTTAATCTGAACTTGATTCAGATTCTCATCAACTTGAACTTGATTCAGATTCCCAACAACCTGAACTTGATTCAGATTCTCATCAACTTGAACTTTTGCAATTTCAACTTTATTTACAACATCTTCTTTTACTTCTTCTACTATTTTAGAAATTGAAGTTGCAACATTACCTGGTTTATCAAATATTGGTTCGGTATAATTTTGACCTAATAAATCTTCAAACGAAATTTGTTTTGGTTCTTGTTTTACAGGTTCAAATGTAATTTCTTTCTCAATCTGAACTTGATTCAGATTCTCATCTTTATGAACTTGTTTCAGATTCTCCTCTACAGGAGTTTCTGCTGCTAGTTCAAAAATAGCTTCAAAATCTAAATCGTCTTTAATCTGAACTTGATTCAGATTCTCTTCTTCTACCTTTTCATCTTCTATTGTTTCAACAACTTCTTCTTCAATCTGAACTTGATTCAGATTCTCGTCTTCTAACTTTTCATCTTCTATTGTTTCAACAACTTCTTCAATCTGAACTTGTTTCAGATTCTCTTCTACAGGAATTTCTGCAACAATTTTAGGTTTAGAAACAATTTTTAGTGGTTTTTCATTTAATGAATTTTCAATTTTTTCTTGTAAATCTTCTTTAGAAACATCTGCTTTAAGTTGCTCATAATTGTCTCCATAAAATTTTAAAACTGTTAAAGTTTCATATAATTTTTGAGTTTCGCGATACAATTGATCTACTTCCGATTTGTTTTTTAATTTTAAAATTCGGTGCGCAATGCTTATCAATTCAGATTCTAATCTTTTCTTCATAACTTTTAAAATTATAGTGGGTTGCTTATGTAATTTTTATACTAAATTTGTTTCTTTACAAAGTAATAAAAACAATTCCTTTTACAAGGTCTAAAAATACAAAATGTTTCTCGAAAATACAGTAAATCATAAAGAACAATTTGGTTGGATAGAAGTAATATGCGGTTCAATGTTTTCTGGCAAGACAGAAGAATTAATTCGTAGATTAAAAAGAGCACAATTCGCCAAGCAAAAAGTAGAAATTTTTAAACCATCTATCGATACCAGATATGATGAAGAAATGGTGGTTTCTCATAATAAGAACGAAATTCGCTCAACACCAGTTCCTGCTGCTGCAAATATTGCAATTCTGGCTCAAGGTTGCGATGTTGTTGGTATTGACGAAGCACAATTTTTTGACGATGAAATTGTAAAAATTTGTAATGATCTTGCCAACTCTGGAATTAGAGTAATTGTAGCCGGATTGGATATGGATTTTAAAGGAAATCCGTTTGGACCAATGCCAGCATTAATGGCAACTGCCGAATATGTTACCAAAGTTCATGCCGTTTGCACAAGAACAGGAAATCTTGCCAATTACAGTTTTAGAAAAACAGATAACGATAAACTAGTAATGTTGGGTGAAACTGAAGAATATGAGCCATTAAGTCGCGCAGCTTATTTTAATGCAATGCGAAAAAATATTGTGGTTAAAGATGCCGAAAATGTTTCTGAAGAGAAATAATAATTAGATAAAAAAATGGAGATTAACACTTTGTGGAAAACAATAATTAAATTGTTTGGAATTTGGATTTTAATAGATTCATTTTCAATAATTCCACAATTTTCTCAAACATTTATTTATATGAATGCTGATAAAGATATTGAATACTTATTTTATGTAATTCTATTCTTTGGTTTATCAATATTATTTTATTTTTTAGTTATACGTCTTTTTCTATTTAAAACAGACTTAATAATTGATAAATTAAAATTAGATAAAAATTATATTGACAAGAAAATTGACTTAAATATAAAAAGTTCAACCGTAATTTCTATTGCTATAATAATTATTGGAGGTATAACTTTAGTAGATTCAATTCCTAGACTTTTATCAGAAATAGTTGAGTTTTTACAGCAAAAAATGTTAATAAAAGAGTATCCAAAATTTAGCTGGATAATTCTTCAAGCATTAAAATCAATTATTGGATATTTAATGATAACAAACAGTAAAAGAATAACAAATTTAATTGAAAAAGAAGTCGCATAAGTTTGAATTATCGATGTAAAAATCACTCCAAAATAAATAATGCTATGGATGCAAGAATTGTTATTACAGCCAACAAACAAACCATTATTGATGCTAAAAAAATAGCTAAAAATAATAAAGTTAGTTTATCTAAAATGTTTGAATCTTATTTGAGAGATTTATTAGATGGAAAAGTTGAACTAATTATTTCTAAAAAATAAACTGTGACACTTTCAATACGCAACATAATTCCAATAATAAAAGCCGAATTCATTGGTAAAAACGACGTTGCCATAATTGACACAATTTCAATTGACAGTAGATCATTGCAAAATACGGATGGAACTTTGTTTTTTGCGCTTGTTGGACCTAATCATGATGGACACAAATACATTTTAGAACTAATAAAAAAAGGTATTTCTCATTTTGTTGTTAATCATATTCCTAAAAATCTTGAAAATAAAGCCAATTTTCTATTAGTAGAAAATACATTATTCGCACTTCAAAAAATCGCATCTTATCATAGAAGTAATTTTGATTTTCCAATTATTGGAATTACTGGAAGTAATGGAAAAACTATTGTAAAAGAATGGTTAAATTTTTTATTAAGTCCAGATTATAATATTATTAGAAGTCCTAAAAGTTATAACTCTCAAGTTGGCGTTCCGCTTTCTGTGTTGGGAATTAATGAAAAGCACAATCTTGGAATTTTTGAAGCTGGAATTTCTACAATTGACGAAATGGAACATCTTCAAAAGATTATTCAACCTACAATTGGAATTTTATCTAATATTGGAACTGCTCACGACGAAGGATTTAACGATGTTGGTGAAAAAATAAAAGAAAAGCTCAAACTTTTTTCAAATGTTGAAGTCTTAATTCTGAATAAAAATAAAACGATTGAAGTTTTTTTAAACTCAAAAATTAAAACATTTACTTGGAGCTCAAACGATAAAAAAGCAGATGTTTTTATTATTGCAAACGAAAAAGCAGAGAAAACACAACTCAAAATTACATATAAAGAACTTTGTTTTTCAATTACAATTCCGTTTCAAGATCAAGCATCAGTAGAAAATGCTATTCAATGTTTAATGGTTTTACTTTATTTTAAATACAATCAAACTAGTATTCAAGAACGAATGCAATTGCTTTTTCCTGTAGAAATGCGTTTAAAAGTTAAAAACGGAAGCAACAACACAACACTTATTGACGATAGTTATAGTTCTGATTTTCAGTCGTTAAAAATTGCTTTAGACTTTCTTGAACATCAAAAACAATATAAAAAGAAAACAATAATACTGTCGGATATTTTTCAAAGCGGATTACTAAATGAAGAATTGTATTCTAAAGTTTCTCAATTAATAGTTTCAAATAAAATAAATAGAGTAATTGCTATTGGCGAAACAATTTCTAGTTTTAAAAATAAATTTCCAAATTGTATAGCATTTCTTTCTACCGAAAAATTTCTTGAAAATATAGAAAGTATTTCTTTTGAAAATGAAACCATACTTATAAAAGGAGCACGTCATTTTCATTTTGAAGAAATTGTTGCTTCACTAGAGGAGAAAACTCACGAAACCGTTTTAGAAATTAACCTCAACGCAATAAGTCATAATTTAAATTTTTATAAATCTAAATTAAATTCATCAACCAAAATGATGGTTATGGTAAAAGCATTTGGTTATGGAAATGGTGGATTTGAAATTGCAAAATTACTAGAACATCACAATGTAGATTATCTTGGTGTAGCTTTTGCAGATGAAGGAATTTCTCTAAAAAATGCTGGAATTTCATTGCCAATTATGGTTTTAAATCCAGAAACTACTAGTTTTTCTGCTATTATTCAGTATCAATTAGAACCAGAAATATATTCTATAAAAGGACTAAATGCTTTTTTAAAAATTGCCGAATCTAAAAATTTAAAACATTTTCCAATTCATATAAAATTAGATACAGGAATGCACCGATTGGGATTTCAAGAAAATGATTTACCAGAATTGATAACTAAATTAAAAGAAAATAAATCAGTTGAAGTAAAAAGTATTTTATCTCATTTAGCAACTAGCGACGATTTGAATCATCAAGAATTTACTCTTTCTCAAATTAATTTGTTTGAAAAATTATCTTTAAATTTAATTTCTGAATTAAAAATAAATCCAATTTGTCATATTTTAAATACTTCCGGAATTTCTAATTTTCCTCAAGCTGAATATGATATGGTTCGTTTGGGAATAGGACTTTACGGAATATCTAACGATGAGGAAGAACAAAAGTTTCTAGAAAATGTAGGCACTTTAAAATCTATAATTTCTCAAATTAGAACCATTAATAAAGGTGAAAGCGTAGGTTATGGCAGACGATTTATTGCTATTAAACAAACTAAAATTGCAACAATACCAATAGGTTACGCTGACGGAATTTCTAGACAATTAGGAAATGAAGTTGGATATATTTTTATAAAAAATAAAAAAGCACCAATTATTGGCAGTATTTGTATGGATATGTTGATGGTTGATGTTTCTGAAATTGATTGCAAAGAAGGAAATGAAGTAATTATTTTTGGGAAAAATCCTACCGTTAACGAAATTTCAAAATTGATAAATACTATTCCGTATGAAGTTTTAACTAGCATTTCTCAACGAGTGAAACGTGTTTTTTATAGAGAGTGATTTTTTTTAAAATTTTTATTTATCTTTGATTTTTAAACACTTACATATTATGAAAAAATTATTACTTTTTTTATTGTTTACTACTATTGTTAAGGCACAAATTATTAATTTTCCAGATGCGAATTTCAAGGCTGCTTTGTTACAACAAGGCCTAATTGACCAAAATTTTAATGGTGAAATAGAATATAATGAAGCAGCAGCTACTAGTTCTATTTACTTAAATAGTTTTTCTATTAATAATGTTGAAGGTATTCAATATTTTTATAACCTTCAATACTTGACTATAATAGGTTCAAATTTACAATTTTTAGATCTATCAAATTTACAAAATTTAACATCAATTTACCTAAATGGAAATTTTTATCTTGGAAGTATCAATGTAACTGGATTAAACAATCTTCAAACATTAACATTCTCAAGTTGTGGTATACAGTCTTTTCTTCACAGTAATCTAAACAATTTAACTTATTTAAATTGTAATAGTTGTAATTTAGTTTCATTAGATACATCTGGAATGAATAATTTAACATATTTAAACTGTGGCAATAATTATTTGAATTCCGTAGATGTGAGTAATTTGTTAAATCTTCAATTTTTAGATTGTAGTAATGAGCATAATACAAATTTTAATGTTCTAAATTTAACAGGATTAAATTATTTAACACACTTAAATTTATCGAATAACCCAATTACTGTTTTAGATTTATCTAATTTGTCTAATCTTACATTTTTAGATTATTCAAATACTTTAATTCCTCCTATAAATCTTTCAAGTTTAACTCAGTTAACATATTTTGGATGTGAGGGTAATCATCTTACAAATATGGATTTTTCTCCACTAGTAAATTTAACAACACTAAATTGTTCTCATAATCAGTTAGCTAGTTTAAATATAAATGCACTTACATTACTGGATCGTTTAGAATGTAATAATAATTATTTAATCTCATTAAATATTTCTAATCAATCACTTTTAAACTATTTAGATTGTACTGGAAATCAATTAACCACATTAGATTTATCAAATAACGTTACTCTAAGCATTGCTAGATTTAGCTATAATTTATTTACAAATCTTGATTTTTCTCATAATCCATTAATGCAGGTTTGTAATTTACAGTATAACCCAAATTTAACTTTTTTAAATATTAAAAATGGGAATAATTCAACTGTTTTTTTTAATATAGCTATTGATAATTGCCCCAATTTAATTTCTATTTGTACCGATGATGATCATATAGATTATGTACAACAAAAAATAGATCAAAGCGGTTATACCAACACTTGCCACGTAAATAGCTATTGTAACTTTACTCATGGAGGAACGTATTATACTATTAATGGCAATATTAAATTAGATAGTAATAACAACGGATGTGATATAAATGATTTAGTTTATCCTAATTTGAAATTTAATATTACTGATGGAACCATTTCTGGCAATATGATTTCAAATACTTCTGGAAATTATTCCATTCCAGTTTCTGCAGGAGCGCATACTATTACACCTCAATTTGAAAACCCAACTTATTTTAATTCTTCTCCAACAAATACAACGGTAACATTTCCTGCAAACGCAAGTCCAGCTATTCGAAATTTTTGTATAACTCCTAATGGTGTTCATCACGATATAGAAGTAGTTGTAATTCCTACAACATTTGCTCGTCCAGGTTTTGATGCTACTTATAAAATAAAATACAAAAACAAAGGCAATCAAACCGAAAATGCAACTATTAATTTCAATTATAACGATGCCATTTTAGATTATGTTTCTTCAAATGTAGTACCAACAACCCAAGCAACAGGAACTCTTTCTTGGAATGTTGGTACAAATGCGCCTTTTCAAAGTGGAGAAATTTTGGTTACATTAAATGTAAATTCTCCTATAGAAACTCCTGCAGTAAATGGCGGCGATATTTTAAGTTATACAGCAACAGCCAATGGTTTAAATACCGATGAAACTACAGAGGATAATACTTTTACATTACCTCAAGTAGTGGTAAACTCTTTCGATCCAAATGATAAAACGTGTTTAGAAGGCGCAACAATTAACCCAAGTAATATTGGCAAATATGTGCATTATAAAATTCGTTTTGAAAATACAGGAACATTTGCGGCGCAAAATATTGTGGTAAAAGATATGATTGATACCGCAAAATTTGATTTGACATCACTACAAATGACTGATGCATCGCATAGTTGTGTAACCAGAATTACCAATCCAAACAAAGTAGAATTTATTTTTGAAAACATTAATCTTCCTTTTGACGATAACAACAATGATGGTTATGTGGTTTTCAAAATTAAAACAAAACCCACTTTAGTTGTTGGAAATACAATTAGTAATTCAGCAAATATTTATTTTGATTACAATTTTCCTATCATCACAAATACTGCGACATCTACGTTTCAAACGTTGCAAAATGAAACTTTTGTATTTGATAACTATTTAACAATGTATCCTAATCCTGTTAAAGAGGAAATTAATCTAAAAACAAAACAAGATACAGAAATTTACAGTATAACGATTTTCAATATTTTAGGACAACAAGTCCAAACTTTTATTAAACCTTCAATAATAATTGATGTTTCTACATTAAAAACTGGAAATTACATTGTAAAAGTTGTTACGGATAAAGGTGTTTCAAGCAGTAAATTTGTAAAAGAATAATTATTGTATTAATGAAATGGATTGAAATAAATCTATTATTTTTAGGAAAAATCTTACTGTAATTGAAATTTCAAAATTGATAAATACTATTCCTTATGAAGTCTTAACTAGTATATCTCAAAGAGTTAAGCGAATTTTTTACAGAGAGTAGTAGTAATTCTACATATTATTTGCTAATTTGTTAAAATTTTAACTAATTTTGTTATCCTAACCAATTTTAAAAATAGATATTATGGGATTTTTTGCAGATTTTAAAGCGTCTTTAATGAAAGGCGATGTTTTAAGTTTAGCTACAGCGGTTGTTATCGGTGGAGCTTTTGGTAAAATAGTTGGATCAGCTGTTGATGATGTTATCATGCCAATAGTAGGTTTATTAACTGGTGGAATAGATTTCACTAAAAAATTCATCACTTTAGATGGAAATACTTATGCTGATTTAGCTGCGGCTAAAACTGCTGGTGCTGCTGTAATAACTTATGGTAATTTAGTTCAAGCAATTATCAATTTTGTTATTATTTCATTGTTTATTTTTGTAATTTTAAGAGCTGCTGAAAAAGCTAAGAAAAAAGAAGAAGTTGTTGCTGCTCCAGCTGGACCTTCTCAAGAAGAATTGCTTACTCAAATTAGAGATTTATTGAAAAAATAATACCGCTACATTTTATATTCTAATTTAAACCGCTTCTTAATTGAGGCGGTTTTTCTTTTTTGTCATTCTGACGAAGGAAGAGTGGCATCAAATTTATTGTCTTTTAATTTTAAAAAATAGTGCCCTTTAAAAATATATTTTATTTAAATAATTATCTAAAACCAATTTTCTAATTACTTTTGTACATCTTAAAATTAATCTAATAAAAATAAATATATGAAAGTTGCTGTTGTTGGTGCAACCGGAATGGTTGGCGAAGTAATGCTTCAAATTTTAGCAGAAAGAAATTTTCCTGTAACAGAATTAATTCCAGTAGCATCAGAGAAATCTGTTGGTAAAGAAATTGAATTTAAAGGAGCAAAATATAAAGTAGTTTCTATGCAAACTGCCGTAGATATGAAAGCTGACATTGCTTTGTTTTCTGCTGGTGGAGAAACGTCTTTAGAATGGGCACCAAAATTTGCAGCAGCAGGAACAACAGTTATAGATAATTCTTCTGCTTGGCGAATGGATCATTCAAAGAAATTAGTAGTTCCAGAAATTAATGGTTCTATTTTAACCAAAGAAGATAAAATTATTCCTAATGCTAATTGTTCAACAATTCAATTGGTTATGGTTTTAGCACCATTACATAAAAAATATAAAATAAAAAGAGTTATTGTTTCTACTTATCAATCTATAACTGGAACTGGCGTAAAAGGCGTACAACAACTTGAAAATGAGTATGCTGGAATTCAAGGAGAAATGGCTTACAACTATCCTATACATAGAAATGCTATTCCGCAATGCGATAGCTTTGAAGAAAATGGTTATACCAAAGAAGAAATGAAACTGGTTCGCGAAACGCAAAAAATTCTAGACGATAAAACCATTGCTGTAACTGCAACTGCTGTTCGAGTTCCAATTGTTGGTGGACACAGTGAAGCCGTAAATGTAGAATTTGAAAACGATTATAATATTAGTGAACTAAGAGAAATTTTAAGTAAAACTCCTGGCGTAGTTGTTCAAGATAATATTGATACTTTTACTTATCCTATGCCTTTGTATGCACAAGGAAAAGACGCAGTTTTTGTAGGCAGAATTCGAAGAGATGAAAGTCGTCCAAACGCATTAAATATGTGGATTGTTGCTGATAATTTAAGAAAAGGCGCAGCTACTAATACTATTCAAATTGCTGAATATTTAGTGGAGCATAATTTGGTTTAAATCTTAAAGTTTGTTAAAATTAAATGGAATTTTTTTTTGTTAGTTACTTTTGTATACGATGAATAAAAAATCTGTTAAAATAAGTCTGTCATTTGCTATACTTTTTTTGATTGCAATTTTAGTGCAATCAATACATTCGTATGCCCATTTTTCAGATTTAAAAACAGAAAAAAAATGTCATCATAATCATTATAAAAATGTAGCAGAAGTTAATGATTCTCATATAAAATCGCATCATTGTTTTACTTGTGAATTTACTTTTTCAAACGCTCTAAAATCTGAAGTTTTTACAATTCTTTCAGTTAAAAAAATAATTTCAGTTTTCTATAGTTTTACTCATTCTAAAGAAATTATTAGTCATTTTAAAGGCAGTCTTTTTGCCCTTAGAGCACCACCAAATTATCTAAAATAAAGCTGTATTCTTTCAATTTTTCACCTAAACAGAAAAGTTGTACTCATTTATTTTAAATAAAAAATGCAAAAAAATCTTTTTGGTATTTGTTTTTTACTTTGTATTGAAATTTGCTTTGCACAAAATTCAATTTCTGGCAAAATTTATAATACAAATAATAGTACCATTGTTGGTAGTCATGTTCATATTGGTTCTAAGTCAGTATCTAGCGATAGTGATGGAAATTATAGTATCAAAAATCTACCAATCGGATTATTGAAGGTAAATATTTCTTGTGTTGGTTATCAAACAATTGATTCTACAATTACTGTTTTAGGTAACTCAGAAATTAATTTTGTCTTAAAAGCTAAACAATATTTATTGAATGAGGTTATTGTAAAAACAAAGAAAAACACCTACAATCAATCGGTTTTAGAGCAAAAAATAAAAACTGAAACTATTGAAAAATACAGCAATCAATCACTTGGCGAAGCTTTGAAAGAGGTTACAGGAGTTTCTATTTTAAAAACAGGAAGCAATATTATGAAGCCTATAATTAATGGCTTACACAGTAGTAGAGTTCCAGTCATTACTAATAATGTAAGGTTAGAAGACCAACAATGGGGTTCTGAACATGCTCCAAATTTTGACGTAAATGCTGCTGCAAAAATTACTGTAATTAAAGGCGCATCTGGTTTACAATACAGTGGCGATGCCGTTGGTGGATTAATAATTATTGAACCAACAATGGTGAAAAAAGATACTTTGTTTGGCAAAACATTACTATCATTAGCATCAAATGGTCGTGGTGGAACAATTAGTTCAAGCTTGCATAAAGGAAATGATAAAAACTGGAGTTGGAATACTTTAGCAACATACAAATATCTTGGTGATAGAACAGCTCCAAATTATGTTTTATCTAACACTGGAAATCGTGAAATCAATTTTACAGGCGATGTAACATTTTCAGGAAAAAAATATGACGTAAGTGCTTTTTATAGTTTGTACAATGCTAATAACGGAATTTTAAGTGCTTCACATACCGGAAACGTGAACGATTTGTACAATTCAATAAACAATCAAATTCCTGCTATTGTTGAAGATTTTACATACACTATAAAAAATCCAAAACAACAAGTGCAACATCACATTGCTAAGTTCAATTACAATTATTTTTTTAACGAAACTGCCTCACTTGCTACACAATATTCTTTTCAGTTTAATAAAAGATTAGAATTTGATGTAAGAAGAGGCGATTTTAATAACAAAGCAGCTTTGGACTTGCAATTAAAAACGCATACTGTAAATGTTGATTACAAAAAAGTATACCACGATTGGAATTTAAAATCTGGAATTAGTGGATCGTATCAAAACAATTTTGCAAATCCATCCACTGGAATTCGGCCGTTGATTCCAAATTATGATAAAGTAGATGCCGGAATTTATGTAATTGCCAATCATAATTTTACAGAAAGTTTGACATTTGACACCGGAATTAGATATGATTTTTCAACTATTAATGCAACCAAATTCTATTTAAAATCAAGATGGGACGAAAGAAATTACAGTCCTGAATTTGATAATTTTATTGTTGGTGAAAACGGCAATCAATGGCTTACAAAACCCAATTTTACCTTTCATAATCTTTCTACAAGTGCTGGAATACATTATGAGTTTCAAAAAAAATGGGACTTGTATTTTAATGTAAGTTTGGCTTCTAGAAATCCAAATCCATCTGAATTTTTTAGCGATGGTTTGCATCATTCAACAGGAGTTATTGAACTTGGCGATTTAAAACTTGAAAAAGAAAAATCGTTTAAAGTTGCCACAACTCTTTTAAAGAAATGGACTGGTTTTTCTATAAGTTTTAATCCGTACATCAATAGTATCTATAATTATATGTTTTTGAAACCAGTTGGATTTGAAACCACAATAAGAGGTGCATTTCCTGTTTGGGAATACCAACAAACCAATGCTTTATTGACAGGATTTGATTTAGAGACTCAATTAAGCTTAAACAATAATTGGAATCATCAATTTTCATTGGCTTTAGTACATGGAAGAGATGTTTCTAATAAAGAATCACTAATTGATATGCCACCATTAAATAGTATCAATAAAATTCAATTTTCTAAAAAAGAATGGCATCAGTTGGTATTAGAATTAAAAAGTGAAATAGTGACAAGACAAACTCAATTTCCAAACAATAATTTTGAAACAAATATTATAGTAAATGAAACACTAACTCCAATTATTGTTGATGTAAGTTCACCACCAAAAGGATATCATTTATTGCATTTTTATTCTGAAATAAAATTTAAAACAATTAATAAAATAAATACAACAATTGCATTTTCAATTCAGAATTTATTAAACACAAATTATAGAGATTACCTAAACAGACAAAGGTTTTTTGCTGACGAGATGGGAAGAAACCTTCAATTACAATTAAAAATTAATTATTAATTATTAATAATTAATATAATCTGAAAATCAGATAACAAAAATTAAATAAAATGAAAAATTTAAAAATTTTAGCAATCGCAATTATTAGCTTAACAACATTTGTATCGTGTAACGATGATGATAATCCTGTACCAGTAAATGAGGAAGAAGTTATTACAACGGTTACAACTACATTGGTAACAGCAACAAATGCAACGATTCAAACCGTAATTTTAAAATCAAGAGATTTAGATGGCGATGGTCCAAACGCGCCAGTTGTTACCGTTTCTGGAACTTTGAAGCCAAATACTGTGTACACTGGAACAGTTTCTTTTTTAAATGAAATTGCTAATCCAGTTGAAAATATTACAGAAGAAGTTTTAGAAGAAGGTGTAAATCACCAAGTATTTTTTGAAGCGCCAAGTGCTTTAGGAACATTTGCTTACAGCGATACAGATGCTAACGGAAAACCAATTGGATTGCAATTTACATTCACAACAACTGTTGCTGCAACTGGAAATTTATTAGTAACTTTAAGACATGAATTGAATAAATCTGCTGCTGGAGTTTCTGGAGGAAGTATTACTAACGCTGGAGGAAATACTGATGCTGCGGTAACTTATGCTGTAGTAGTTCAATAAATTTGCAAGTAAATATAAAAGAGACTTTTCATTAATTTGGAAAGTCTCTTTTTATATATTTATTCCTATTTTTTAAAATCGATTATCGCCATCAAGTAATCTTCCTATTCCACCAAGAACACTACCTTCATCTTTACTTCCTCCATTTCTTGGAGCAGAGGCAATAATTCTATCTGCAAGTCTACTGAATGGCAACGACTGAATATAAACAATTCCTGGTCCACGAAGTGTAGCATAAAACATTCCTTCGCCACCAAAAATGGTATTTTTTATTCCGCCAATAAATTCAATATCGTAATCTACATCTTTTGTAAAACCAACTATACAACCAGTATCTACTTTTAATATTTCTCCTGTTTTTAATTCTCTTTTTGCTAAAGTTCCACCAGAATGTACAAATGCCATTCCGTCTCCTTCTAGTTTTTGCATTATAAAACCTTCTCCACCAAAAAGTCCGCGACCTAGTTTTTTAGAAAATTCAATTCCAACAGAAACACCTTTTGCAGCACATAAAAAAGCATCTTTTTGACAAATAAATTTTCCTCCAAATTGATTCAAATCTATTGGTAAAATTTTTCCTGGATATGGTGATGCAAAAGACACTTTACTTTTAGTAGTATTTTGATTCAAATAAGCAGTCATAAATAAACTTTCACCAGTTAAAACTCGTTTTCCTGCAGAAAGTAGTTTATCAAAAATTCCTGTTTGTTGTGTAGATGAACCGTCTCCAAATATAGTTTCCATTTTAATTCCGTTGTCCATCATCATAAAACTTCCTGCTTCTGCAACGACAATTTCTTGCGGATCAAGTTCTATTTCTACATATTGCATTTCTTCTCCAAAAATCTGATAATCTATTTCGTGAGCTTTCATAATTTTAATTTTTTAAGTTTAATAATTAGTAGAAAAATAGATTAAAATGTTACGATTTAATATTCCAATTTCCCAACATAACGCATCAATCTTGATATTTTAGATTTTCTCCTTTCAATATATGATGTAGAATTTATTGCTTTAAATTTTCTAGGATTTGGAAGTATTGCAGCAATTCCTGCTGCTTGAACTGGTGTTAAAGATTGTGCCGATTTCTTGTACCAATGTTGTGCCGCAGCTTCTGCACCATAAACTCCATTTCCCATTTCTATAGAATTTAGATACACTTCCATAATGCGTTCTTTTCCCCAAACTAATTCTATTAAAAATGTAAAATAAGCTTCCAAACCTTTTCTAAGATAACTTCTTCCTTGCCAAAGAAAAACATTTTTGGCAGTTTGTTGCGATATTGTGCTTCCACCTTTTAATTTTTTTCCGCGATTGTTGTTTTTAAATGCTTTTTGCATTGCTTTAAAATCGAAACCATTGTGAGTCAAAAACGTTCCATCCTCGCTTGCAATTACAGCTTTTTGAAGATTTATTGAAATGTTTTCTATTGGTTCCCAATCGTGAGAAAGCACCATTTCTTTTCCTTCTAATTTATTTTCAATTGCTCTTGTAACCATCAAAGGTGTAATTGGAACTGGAACCCATTTAAAAATAAAAACTAATACAATTGAAAATCCCAAAAACCATAAAAATGATTTCCATAAAAATCTAAAAACTCTTTTTAAAAAACTATCTGATTGTTTTTTGGTTGGTTGATTTGTTTTTCTTATTGCCATTTACACTAATTCTGCTAATTCTTTTCCTATTAAACTTCCTATTGCAACTCCATTCCACCAAGACGAACGCCACAATAAACATTGTCTGATAATTGAGAAACTATTGGGTTTTTACTATTTCCCATTCCCATAATTCCACTCCAACGATGCGCAATTTTAAAATCTTGATTTGGCAAAATTACTTCTTTTAAAAGTTCTTCCAATTTATTTTGAATAATTTCTGTTTCTCCAAATTGCGTTGTGTTTTCTGTTTCAAAATCTAAGTTTCTTCCTCCACCAAGTAGAATTCTGTTTTCAAAATTTCTAAAATAATAATATCCTTTGTCTAGATGAAACGTTCCTTTAATATCTAAATTTTCAATAGGTTTTGTAATTAAAACTTGAGCTCTTGCTGGTTTTACTTCGTTATTGGTAATTCCAGAAGCAAATCCATTGGTGGCAAAAAGTAGTCTATTTGTTTTAAACGAAAAATCATTAATTGCAACCTCAACTTGATTTGATTTATCTAGAAAGGATGTTACTTCTATTTGATTTAAAATTAAAATATCTTGGGAAATTGCTTTTTTTAATAAATTTTGCATCATCATTCCTGTATCTATTTGAGCTTCAAAAGGATTAAAAATGGTATATTCTTTTATGTTTTTAAATGCAAATCTGTCTATTTCTTTTGCAAATACATCGACTTTAAAAATTGGTTTTAAAATTTCATTTATTAAAGGTAATTTCTGCAAACATTCATTATAAGTTACATCATCCTGTTTTAAAAACAATTCATATCCACCATAAGGTTTAAAATCTATTGCTTCATCACCAAGATTTTTTCTTAACAATTGCAAACCATTCCAACGTTTTTGAATTAATTGAATTACTTCTTCTTCGCTGTGTGAATTTAAATCATCTATAATTTCTGATAAACTTCCAAAACAAGCAAAGCCAGCATTTTTTGTACTTGCACCTTGCGGTAGCATTCCTTTTTCTAAAATTAATATTTTACTTTTTGGAAAACGTTCACGAAGTTCTAATGCACAATGTAAGCCAACAATTCCGCTACCTACGATTGTGTAATCTACATTTGAAAACCAATTTTTAATTTCCCAATAACTCAGATTCATAGTATAATAAATTTTTATAAAATTAAGGTTTTTTCTAAATTAATTTATCAAATAAATCTAAGAATAATAATACTGTAAGAAATTTAATTAATATCTAAACTTCTTTCATTAGATAACAATGCATTTCATCGATTTGTTAATATCTTTTTGAATTTTATGAAATATTGCCAATAAACTTAATAATTTTGGAATTCTATTTTAACTATTTAAACCAAAATTATGAAGTACAAATTACTTTCTGTTGCGTTATTAGTAATAACGAGTTTTTCTTTTGCGCAACAAAAAGATTCTTTTTGGAAATCATCTACTAAAAGTAACGTAACTGTTCTTGAAAGCAGAATGCAACTTCCAACAAAAAATCTTTTAGAACTAGATTTAGAAGCTTTAAAATCTTCCTTGTCAAATTCTCCTAAACGAAATTCTTTAGAAAAAAATTCTTCTGTAAGAGTTTCATTACCAAATGAAAACGGACAAATAGAACGTTTTAGTGTTTATGAAAATTCTATTATGGATCCAGCTTTGGCGGCTCAATATCCAGAAATTAAATCGTATATTGGAATTGGAATTGACAATCCAACGGCAACTGTTTATTTCAGTATTTCTCCACTTGGATTTAAATCTATGACAATTAGTGCAGATAAATCGGCGGTTTTTATTGAGCCATTTTCTCAAAATTTAACTACTTATTCTGTATATAAAAAATCAGACAAAATTCAATCACTTTCACATTTTGAGTGTTCAGTTGTTGAAGATGCAACCGAAGCATTAAATCCAGTTTTATTAAGACCAAATGCCGACGATAGTACTTTAAGAACTTTTCGTTTAGCAATGTCGGTTACTGGAGAATACACTGCTTACTTTGGAGGAACAAAAGCATTAGCATTAGCTGCAATTAACAATTCAATGACACGTGTAAATGGAGTTTTTGAAAAAGATTTTGGAGTTAGAATGGTATTAATTGCTAATACTGATTTGGTAATTTATACTTCTGCTTCAACTGATCCATATTCTGCTGCAGCTGCTGGTTCTGGCGGAGCTTGGAATGCCGAATTACAAAATACTTTAACCGCTGTAATTGGAGAAGCTAATTATGATGTTGGACATTTATTTGGCGCTTCTGGTGGCGGTGGAAATGCTGGTTGTATTGGTTGTGTTTGTGTTAATGGACAAAAAGGTAGTGGTTATACTTCACCTGGAGATGGAATTCCATCTGGGGATAATTTTGATATTGATTATGTAGCACATGAATTAGGTCATCAATTTGGTGCAAACCACACTTTTACAACTGGAAATGAAGGAACTGGAGCACATATGGAACCAGGTTCTGGATCTACAATTATGGGTTATGCAGGAATTACAACTTTAGATGTTCAACCACATTCTGATGCTTATTTTCATTCTTTTAGTATTCAGCAAGTGACTAATAATATTAAAACAAAAACTTGTCAAACCAATACCGCAACAGGAAATTCTATTCCTGTTGTTAATGCTGGTTTAGATTATACAGTTCCAAAAAGCACACCTTATTTATTAACAGGTGTTGCAACTGATGCAAATGGTGATGCATTGACTTATAATTGGGAACAATTTAATTCTCAAACAACAACTGCTGCGCCAAGTGCTACAAAAACAACAGGTGTAAATTTTAGATCATACAATTCATCTAGTTCACCTTCTAGAAGTTTTCCTAGATTACAATCTGTTTTAACTGGAGCAACTACAACTGCAGGAACAGAAATTACTGTAGAAGCATTGTCATCTGTTGCAAGAATATTAAATTTTAGATTAACAGTTCGTGATAATAGAGCTGGCGGTTCTGCCAACAATTCAGATGATATGATTGTTACAGTAAATGCAACTGCTGGACCATTTTCTGTAAGTGTACCAAATACTGCTATTTCTTATGTTGGTGGAAGTTCACAAACCATAACTTGGGCTGTTGCAGGTACAACTGCAAATGGGGTAAATTGTGCTAATGTTGATATTTTAATTTCTACTAATGCAGGAACTTCTTGGACAACATTATTAGCTGCAACTCCGAATGATGGAACACAAGCAGTAACAATTCCAAATACACCTGGAACTACAAACAGAATAATGGTTAGAGGAACAAATCATATTTTTTATGATATTTCTAATACTAATTTTACAATTACTGCTGGATCAACTACTGACACAATTGCTCCAATTGCTCCAACTTTAGTTGCTTCTGGAACTACGCAAACAGCTACAAGTTTATCTTGGTCTGGAGCTACAGATAATGTTGCAGTAACAGGTTACGATGTTTTTAAAGATGGTGTTTTACTTGGTTCAACAGCTTCAACGATTTATTCAGTTTCTGGATTAACAGCTTCAACAACCTATTCATTTACGGTAAAAGCTAAAGATGCTGCAGGAAATGTTTCTGTTGTAAGTAACGCAGTAAGTGTTTCAACTCTTGCTCCAGTTGCAGATACAACTGCTCCAACTGCTGCTGCATTATCAGCTTCTGGAACAACTTCTACAACAACAAATTTATCTTGGACTGGCGCTACAGATAATGTTGCTGTAACAGGATATGATGTTTATAGAGGATCAACATTATTAGGTTCAACTACAACTGCTACCACTTATGCAGTAACTGGGTTAACAGCTTCAACAGCTTACACATTTTATGTTCAAGCTAAAGATGCTGCGGGAAACATTTCAGTAGCAAGTAATATAGTAAGTGTAACAACTGCTGCGGTTGTAACACTAACGTATTGTGCTTCTCAAGGAAATAGTGTTGTCGATGAAAAAATAGGAAGAGTACAATTTGGAACTATTAATAATCCTTCAACTGGCGGAACTGGTTATACAAATTTTACAACAATTTCTACTAATGTGGCTAGAGCAACAGCTTATACTATTACAATAACTCCAGCTTGGACAAGTACAGTATATAGCGAAGGTTATGCAGTATTTATAGATTACAACCAAAACGGTGTGTTTACAGATGCTGGAGAAACAGTTTTTACAAAAGCAACATCAACTGCAACAACTGCAACAGGAACAATTACTATTCCGAGCACAGCTTTACTAGGTTCAACAAGAATGAGAGTTTCTATGAAATATAACGGAACTCCAACATCTTGCGAAGCTTTTTCTTATGGACAAGTAGAAGATTACACAGTAAATATTACTTCTGTTGCTAAAATGAACGAAAGTTCTAATAATGCAATTTCTTTCAATTTATATCCAAATCCAGTAAATGGAGACGTATTAAATATTTCTAACCTTGAAGTAGATTCAAACTATAGAATATACAATTTAATGGGACAAGAATTAGGAAAAGGTAAAATTGAAAATAAATCTGTAAACGTTGGAAGTTTATCATCTGGAACTTATTTAATTGAAGTTTCTAACCAAAATGGTGCTACTTCTAAACGATTTGTAAAACAATAAATTTTAAGCATTTTTTTAAAAGCCATACTGAAAAGTGTGGCTTTTTTTGTTAGAATTTGTCCTTATTATTTGTAGCAATTGGCTTGGGCATTTTCTATCTACCTTTTTCCTGCTGTCCATTCCAATCTGCTGTTGCGATTTTCGCTTCGCGAAAACCGCAACAGCAGGATTTCCATTCCCATCTGGGCTAAGCGATTTTTCGTTTTTTCTAAAATCTTTTTTCAAAATAAATTCTATAATTAAAATTTCAAAAATCAGTTCAAATAATTTCGCTACTTTTATCCAATCAAAAAAATATTCAGAATGTAAAGATTCTGAACTAAATTCAAGATAAATGAAAAAATTACTTTTTATAATCGTTACTACAATGAGCATAACAACACAGGCACAAAATGTTTTAACACCAGAAACACTTTGGAAATTAGGAAGAATAACTGTTTTAGGAATTTCTAAAGACAAGAAAAATATAGTTTACAAAGTTGCAACTCCAGTAATGGAAGAAAATAAATCTACATCTAAATATTATACCATTCCAATACTTGGTGGTAACGCAACCGAAGTAAAAGAAACCAGCGAATTACTTTTAGACAAAAACATTTCGCCAGATGGACAATACGTTTTATCTACACAAGAAGTAAAAGTTAATAAAGTTTTAGGTAAAGATTTTTATCCAGAATTAACAAAATCTGATGTTCAAATCTACACAGCTTTAGATTATCGTCATTGGGACACTTGGAACGATGGAACTGTAAACCACGTTTTTTATGGAGGAATTCCTGCGCCAAACGTTCGTCTTGCTGCGCCAATTGACATTATGAAAGAAGAACCTTATGATGCACCACAAAAACCATTTGGAGGAGACGAAGATTACATTTGGTCGCCCAACAGTAAAAGTATTATTTATGTTTGCAAAAAGAAATTTGGAACTGAATATGCTATTTCAACCAATACCGATTTATACGAATACAATCTAGAAACCAAAACCACCAAAAATTTAACCGAAAACAATTTGGGTTACGATATGAATCCTGTTTTTTCTCCAACAGGAAATTTATCTTGGTTACAAATGAAACGTGATGGTTATGAAGCAGATAAAAATGATATAATTGTTCGTTTTAAAGGAATGGATATTAATTTAACTGCAAGTTGGGATGGTTCTGTAAATAGTTTTCAATGGAGTAAAGATGGTAAAAAAGTATATTTTATTGCGCCAGTTGATGGTACAACACAATTATTTGAAGTAAATTTTCCTGGTTTAACTAAAATAGCAATAAGTGTAAAACAACTTACTAGTGGAGATTTTGATATGCACGACATTATAGATATTTCTGGCGATATTGCGATTTTAAACAGAACCGATATGAACCATGCATTAGAAGTATATTCTTATAGCTTAAAGAAAAAAACTTGCTTGCAACTTACAAAAGTAAATAACGAAGCTTACAGTAAATTAGCATTACCAAAATACGAAAGAAGATATGTAACCACAACCGATGGAAAAAAAATGTTGGTTTGGGTAATTCTTCCACCAAATTTTGATAAAACTAAAAAATATCCAACACTTTTATATTGTCAAGGTGGACCACAATCGCCATTAACTCAAAGTTATTCTTTTCGTTGGAATTTTTCATTAATGGCATCACAAGGTTATGTTGTTGTAGCACCAAATCGTCGTGGAATGTATGGTCATGGACAAGAATGGAACGAACAAATTTCTAAAGATTGGGGTGGACAAGTTATGGATGATTACCTTTCTGCAATTGATGATGTTGCCAAAGAAAGTTATGTAGACAAAACTCGTCTTGGTGCTGTTGGAGCAAGTTATGGTGGTTATTCTGTGTTTTATTTAGCAGGAATTCACAACAATCGTTTCAAGAGTTTTATTGCACACGATGGTGTTTTTAATACACAAAGTATGTTTGGCACAACCGAAGAAGTTTTCTTTAACAACTGGGATTTTGGTGGAGCATATTGGGAAAAAGAAAATAAAATTGCTCAAAAATCGTACACCACTTTCAACCCAATAAATTTTGTAGATAAATGGAATACACCAATATTAATTATACAAGGTGGAAAAGATTTTAGAGTTCCAATTGGACAAGGACAAGAAGCATTTCAAGCTGCACAATTACGCGGAATAAAAAGTAAATTTCTATACTTTCCAGAAGAAAACCATTGGGTTTTAAAACCACAAAATGCTATGGTTTGGCAAACAGAGTTTTATAAATGGTTGAAAGAAACGTTGTAATTTATCGTATCACTATTTGATAGTATCATATCGTATCATTTTTTTTAAATTATATAGTTTTCAAATTTTTAAAAAATTAATACTCGTTTAAAATGAAAATTCTAAAATATAAAGACTTTACTTTTAACAAATATTAAACCCTAAACCAATACACAATTTTTACCTTTGAAATATGAAAGGTAAACAAAGTTATATTCCATTTAAAGTAATTATTGGCTATTTATTGCTAATTGCTTTGGTGGTTGCAGCTGGTTTTATAATTTATTCAGAAAACGATGTCTTTACTTCTACCGAAGACAAAATTGAACTAGAAAAGAACAAAGTCTTAAAAATAAGCACTTTTTTTTCTAAAATGTACGAAACAGAAAGTCAGGCAAGACTGACTATTTTATCTAATTCTGAACAAGAATATCAAGAATATTTACAAAAAACCAACGCTTTAAAACTAGAAATTGATACATTAAAAAATTTATTAACTACTGATTATCAAAAGGTTTTATTGGATAGTATAAATTATTTATTCAATAAAAAAAATGAAAACATTAAGCAATTAAAAAGCATAAAAAATAAAGTTTTAGACCAAGTTAGCGTTAAAACAGCCATTAAAGACATTACTAAAATGGAAGTTTCTTTGCAAAAATTGGTTTTAAAAGATTTTGTAAAAGATCCATCATTGTTAACTTCTTATCAACGTGGTGTTTTGGTAAAATATGTAGATTATTTAAATCAAAATATTCCCAATGACAAAACAAATTCATTAGACGAAAAAGCACTAGATTCAATACTTTCCAAGTCTAAAGAAGTTTTAAAAGAGGTTAAAAATGAAACGACAAAACGAAACGAAATTTTAAATAGTGAAGAGAAAAAATTGCTCGAAAACGAAATATTAATATCCGAACAACTTCGAAAAATTATTCGTATTGTAGAAAATGAAATCAGTATTAAAACATCACAAAACAATTCTGAAAAAGAAAATTCGCTTAAAAAAACTAACAAAGTTGTAACAATTACAGCAATTATTGGATTGCTTGTCACTGTTTTTTTCTCCATATTAATTCTAAGTGATTTTTCTAAATCGCAATCGTATAGAAAACAACTTGAAATTGCAAATTTAAAAACTAAAAATTTACTTCAAAATCGTGAGCAACTAATTGCCACAGTAAGCCACGACATTAAAACTCCACTAAGCACAATTCTTGGTTACAGCGAATTATTATCCAATTCTGAACTCAATACCAAACAAATTTACTTCAACAAAAACATAAAAAACTCCTCTGATTATATCTCGCAATTAGTTCAAGATTTATTAGACTTAACTCAAATAGAAGCAGGCAAAATTACTTTAGAAAAAACAGCATTTAATTTGCCAAATTTAATTGATGAAATTGCTAAAAATGGACAATCAGTATATCAAAAAAAAGAAATTAATTTACTAATAGAAATTGACGAAACTTTAAATAAAAACATAATTTCTGATGCTTTTCGCTTAAAGCAAATTCTAACCAATATCATTGGAAATGCATATAAATTTACAGAAAATGGAACTATAAAAATTAGTGCAAATACCAACTTACAATCTAAAATTATTGCAATAAAAATTGAAGATACAGGAATAGGAATTGAAGAATCTAAACGAGAATTAATATTTGAAGAATTCACCCAAGCCAATGAAAATATTGAAAAAAGCTATGGCGGAAGTGGTTTAGGTCTTACAATTTCAAAGAAATTAACCGAAATTCTTAGCGGAAAAATAAGTGTAAAAAGCGAAGTTAATAAAGGAAGTGTTTTTGAAATTTCTATTCCGTTAGAATTTGATAATTCCAATAAAAATGAAGCAAAAACCTCAACTAAAAATCATAAAAATTACATAGCAATTGTTGTAGATGACGATTCTAATTTATTACAATTAACATCCGAAATTTTAAAGCAAAACAACTTTACAACTCATAGTTTTACATCTGGAAAAGATGCGTTTGAATTTGCAAAAAATAATACTTTTGATATACTAATTACTGATATTCAAATGCCATTATTAGATGGATTTGAACTTTTAAAATCACTTCAAGAAAACAAACTTCTATCACAAAATCAGCCAATAATTGCACTTACAGGAAGAACTGATTTGTCTGAAAAAGAATATTTGAATTATGGATTTACGGCAATTTTAAAAAAACCTTATTCGCCCAATTACTTGATACAAATTGTAAATTCAAATTTAAATAATGAAACTTTTAAAGCTGATTTTGAAGAGAATAATTTAGAAGGAAATAATTCAAATACATCTTATTCTTTAAGTTTACTAAACTCTTTTTTTCCAAAAGACAGCTTTGCAATAAATGAAGTTTTGCTTTCTTTTATAAAAACCACTAATCAAAATTTAGAAAATTTAGAAACTGCAATTCTTGAAAATAATACACTAGAGATAAAAGAAATTGCACATAAAATGTATCCAATGTTTAAGCAAATACAAAGTAACGAAATAGCAAATTTACTAGAAGATCTAGAAAGAAATGTTAGTGTTGATAATGATTTAAAATCTAAATTTGAAACTATAAAGAAGAAAATAAAAATAGTTTTTAATAATCTGAAAAGAGAAATTCTATAAAAATGATAATTTTAATCAATATTTACATTCAATTCTATCTTTACTGTCTCACTGAGCTTGTCGAAGTGTTTGTTTCAGACTTCGACAAACTCAATACATTTTAATTTTTTTAAATTATAAATAAGAAAATAAAAGCAGCTTTTAATGAATTGAGTAAAGAGATTTCTTAATCAATATTATACAATTTCAGTTTGTTATAAAGTGTTTTTCTATTGATATTTAGTAACTTTGCCGTTTCCGATTTGTTGTTTCCAGTTTTAGACAAAGCATTAATAATCAAATTCTTTTCGTTATCAGAAACAGAAAAATTATCTTCATTTTTTGCACTTTTAATTTCAAATAAATCGTTTGGCAAAACTGCTTTTTCTATAAAATCTCCTTTGGTTAAAAGTGTTGCTCGTTTAATGCAATTTTGCATTTCACGTAAATTTCCAGGCCAAGAATAACTTTGAAATAATTGAATAACTTCAGACGAAAATCCAATTACATTTCGGTTTAATTGCTTGTTGGCTTTCTCTAAAAAGAAATCGGCAAACAATAAAATGTCTTCGCCTCTATTTCTTAAAGCTGGCGATTCTATAGAAAATTCGTTAATTCTGTGGTATAGATCTTCTCTAAAATTACCATTTTTTACTGCATCTTTTAAGTCTTCATTGGTTGCAGATAAAACTCTAACATCAACATTTATTTCTTTGGTACTTCCAACAGGTTTAATTTTTCGTTCTTGCAAAGCGCGCAACAACTGAATTTGATTGTCATAGGATAAATTCCCAATTTCATCTAGAAAAATAGTTCCTCCATTTGCCGCTTCAAAATAACCAATTTTATCTGAAATTGCTCCAGTAAACGAACCTTTTACGTGTCCAAAAAATTCACTTGCAGCCAAATCTTTCGGAATTGTACCACAATCTACAGCTATAAAAACTTCGTTTTTTCTATCGCTATTACTATGAATATTTTTAGCAATAACTTCTTTTCCTGTGCCACTTTCTCCAATTATTAAAACCGAAATGTCTGTTGGACTTACAAGTTGAATGTACTCCGATAATTTTTTAGAAACAGAAGAAATTCCAATTAAAAATTCTGATTTTTCCACTTTTTCATTATTAGATTTTTGTGAAACAACAGAATTAATATTTTTAGAATTATGCAAAGCGTTTTCTATAACAAGAAGTACTTCTTCTGGATTAAATGGTTTAGAAATATAATCTGAAGCACCATTTTTCATGGCTTTTACAGCAGTATTTACATCCGAATATCCAGTCATTAAAATAACTGGAACTGCTGGAAATTTCTTTTTAAATTGTTGCATTAATTCAATTCCGTCATACTTTGGAAGTCGTAAATCGGTAATAATTAAATCAAAAGTAGCTGTTTCAATTTTAGACAAACTTTCTTCAGCAGAATAGGCAGTTGTTATTTCGTATGATTTTCTAGCAAGAAACTTTGCAAGCATATCACAAAAAGAAACATCATCTTCAACTATAAG
The DNA here is from genome assembly GCF_043760115.1 of Flavobacterium sp. Lineage (GTDB taxonomy): Bacteria > Bacteroidota > Bacteroidia > Flavobacteriales > Flavobacteriaceae > Flavobacterium. The sequence goes on along the minus strand of NZ_JAYUPK010000141.1, from coordinate 58,167 downwards.
AATTCTTGTCATTAAATTTTAACTTTATCAGCTAAAATAAAACTTATAAATTTAGATTGTCTTAATATTATGCAAAAAAAAGAGATTGCAATTGCAAACTCTTTTTGAAGACTAAAAAATTTTAACCCTAATTATTTTTTAATCCAATTTCCTTTTTCATCTGCAAACAGGTTACCTTTTTTCTCATTTAAAGTAACATCAAGTTTGTATTCTTTTGCTTCATTAACATAAGCTTTGTCCAACGTTGCTGTAGGATAAACTTTTGTTAAAGCAGCTTTTACTGCTTCTGGAACTTCGTCTAAAGTAACTTCAGTATAACTTTGTTTTTTAGTTTCTGTTACTGGTTTAGCAGTTTCTGTTACTGCTTTTGTAGCTTCTGTTGTTGGTTTAGCAGTTTTAGATGGCGTTTCTTGTGCAAATGCTGTTAAACTTCCTAAAACTAATGCTGCTGATAAAATTAACTTTTTCATAATATTGTAATTAATGTGTTTATAAATTTGTTTTACACATTAACCTTTGTAATAATTGTACCAAAAAAAATAAATGTTACAATTTTAAACAATCGCTTGATAATTAGCGTTTTAAATATTAATAAATTTTATTTTATTTTTTAAATATGTATAAAATAATTCTCATTGTGTATATATTTTACTCAAACCTATTTTTTTTAAATAAAAAAAGCTTGCAAATAAATACAAGCTTTAAAAATGATTTGAAATTTTTTAATTAAAATGATTTGAAATAAAAGTTATCAAATTCTCATCACTCATTTTATTAGAAGTGTCATCTGTTGAAATTGCATTTTTGTATTGTGCAGTTTCTGCCAAAAAGTTTCTAAATTGTTCTTGTATTTGACCTGTACCTGTTATATGAATTTCATCAACGTTTGGCATTATGCTCGCAATTTCTTTAAAAAATTTATGAGTTAAAGAAATCTCTTGATTATTCTGAGCATTCTCACTTGAGTTTTTTTCGGCACCATTATTTTTAACATGACCTAAAACTATAAATGTTTCTCCTTCCTCATCTCTTCCAACTATAGTTGCATTTTGAGAATCCATCCAAACACCGAATTGTTTTTTGTTTTTATTTGACATTTTATTAATTTTTAAATTTGAAATAAATAGAACAGTAAATATCAACCATTTCTATCAATTTAAATTACACAATTCACACAAATAATTATATAATAATTGGTTTAAAATCATAAATTAATTTTTATCAATCTAAAAGAAATTTAAAAATAAAAAACCTCAATTTCCAAAAAGAAATTGAGGTTTAAATCTAAAATCATAAATCGCTAATCAGCAATCTACAATCATTTAGTATCTGTAATATTCTGGTTTAAATGGACCTTCAACTTTCACACCAATATAATCAGCTTGATCTGTTCTTAAAGTTTCTAGCTCAACACCTAATTTTTCTAAGTGTAACATTGCTACTTTTTCATCTAAATGTTTTGGTAACATATAAACGTCGTTTCCGTAAGCAGCACTATTTTTCCATAACTCAATTTGAGCTAAAGTTTGGTTTGTAAATGAATTACTCATTACAAAACTTGGATGTCCAGTTGCACAACCTAAGTTTACCAATCTTCCTTCTGCTAAAACAAGAATATCAACACCATCAATTGTATATTTATCAACCTGTGGTTTAATTTCAACTTTAGTATTACCATAGTTTTTATTTAACCAACCCATGTCAATTTCATTGTCAAAATGTCCAATATTACAAACAATAGTTTTGTCTTTCATAGCACGAAAATCTCTTTCCAATACAATATCTTTATTTCCTGTAGTAGTAATTACAATGTCTGCTGTAGCAATTACAGTCGATAATTTTTTAACTTCAAATCCGTCCATTGCAGCTTGCAAAGCACAAATTGGATCAATTTCTGTAACAGTTACAATAGATCCAGCACCTTTAAACGAAGCAGCAGTACCTTTTCCAACATCACCATAACCACATACAACTACTCTTTTTCCAGCTAACATAATATCTGTTGCTCTTCTTACTGCGTCAACAGCACTTTCTTTACAACCATATTTATTATCAAATTTCGATTTTGTAACACTGTCATTAACATTTATTGCAGGCATTGGTAACGTTCCAGCTTTCACTCTTTCATATAATCTGTGAACTCCAGTTGTAGTTTCTTCACTCAAACCTTTAATTCCAGCAACAAGTTCTGGAAATCTGTCAATAACCATATTAGTTAAATCTCCACCATCATCAAGAATCATATTCAATGGTTTTTTATCTTCGCCAAAAAATAAAGTCTGCTCAATACACCAATCAAAATCTTCTTCGTTCAATCCTTTCCAAGCATAAACCTGAATTCCAGCAGCAGCAATTGCAGCAGCAGCTTGATCTTGAGTAGAAAAAATGTTACAAGAACTCCAAGTAACTTCTGCACCAAGAGCAATTAACGTTTCAATTAAAACCGCTGTTTGAATTGTCATGTGTAAACATCCAGCAATTCTTGCTCCAGCAAGAGGTTGTTCGTTTTTATACTCAGCTCTAAGCGCCATTAATCCTGGCATTTCAGCTTCTGCCAATTCAATTTCTTTTCTTCCCCAAGCTGCAAGCGAAATATCTTTCACTTTAAAACCTATAAACGGTAAAGTTTGTGTACTCATGTATGTAAAAATTTGTGTTTATTAAATAATTTTTGCAAATTTACAACATAGGATTTGTTTTTAATAATTTATTTTCAAAATTATGAAATGTTTACATCCTTAAGCACTTGAAAAACAATAAAATGAAGATGTCATTGCGAGTTTGCGTGGCAATCTGAAGCTATTTCCAGCCATACGTTCCAAGTTTTTTTGTAAATTACTTTTTTTCTAAGCCCAAAAAAGAGCTTCTTTGGTCGCTTTTTTTCGCCAAGAAAAAATAGTAATTTCCTTCAAAAAGCTTTCCACTACTGTCTGGGCTAGTTAAAACCGCACTACCAAATGCCATTATATAAAACAATACAACATTCTAAAAATACCAAAATATTAATCTGGAAAATCACCGAAAGTTTTCAAGAGTTAAACTCGCAAGTAGTTTTAGAACCAAGTAATATAATAAGGTTAAACGAAATGAAATCCGAAATGCATCAACGTGCTTTTCTTTCAGTTCGTAAATTATTGCAAGAAATAAACCACACCGATGCCGATTTATTTTACGATGAATTCGGAAAACCACATTTAAAATCCATTAAAAAACCAACAGAGTTTTCAGAAATTTCTATAACTCACTCACACCAATTCTCAGCAATAATAATAAGTAATAAAAAAGTAGGAATAGATATAGAATTACAAAGAGAAAAAATCATCAAAATTGCCAATAAATTTTCCATTGAACATATTGATAAAAAAGTAAAACAAAATTACATTAAAAAATTAACCGTAATTTGGGGTGCAAAAGAAGCTATTTTCAAAATCAAAAATGAAAAAGGAATAAGTTTTAAAGACCACATTCAAGTACAACCATTTGAAATTGAAGACAATAAAACAACTGCAATCTTAAACTTAAATTCCAAACTAGAAAATTTTAAAATACATTTTCAAGAATTCGAAAATTATACGTTAGTTTACGCTTATTAAAATTTTAGAGAAATTAAATTCTAACAATCTAAATGCTTACAAAATAATACAATCAGTGAAAATCTGTTTAATCCGTAAAATCAGTGGCAAAAAAAATAAAAAACTTTAAAATTATGATTTCTTTATTTTCTTAAATCTGAGTTCTATAATCAATAAAAACTTTCCGCCATAGCATCTTCGTGGCAAAAAAAATGAAAAACATCTACCAAGAAATACTAAACTCAAAAAAAGCAAACAAAAAACTGTTAGCCATACTTTTAGATCCAGATAAATTACATCTAGAAAGCATTTCGATATTAACTGAAAAAATTAATCAATCGCCAGCAACACATATTTTTATTGGCGGAAGTTCCTTCAACGGAAATCATTTAGACGAATTAATTACCAATTTAAAATCTAAAATAAATTTACCTTTTGTATTATTTCCAGGAAATCCATCACAAATTTCCAACAAAGCCGACGGAATTTTATTCTTAACCTTACTTTCAGGCAGAAATCCAGATTATTTAATAGAACATCAGGTAAATGCTGTTCCAATACTTAATAAAACCAATCTTGAAATAATTTCTACAGGATATATTTTAATAGAAAGTGGTAACGAAACTGCGGTAGAAAGAGTTAGCAAAACCAAACCATTAGACAGAAATAATCACGAATATGCGTTACAAACCGCACAAGCAGGAGAATTTATAGGCAACAAATTAATTTATCTAGAAGCTGGAAGCGGAGCTAAATTATCAGTTCCAAATGAAATGATTACATTAGTTTCGCAAAATATTAATGTTCCATTACTAGTTGGCGGTGGAATTACTTCGCAACAACAAATTCAAGATTGCTATAATTCTGGAGCAGATTTAGTAGTAATTGGAACCGCATTTGAAAATGATATTAATTTTTTCAAATCTTAAATAAATATCATAACAGGTTTTTTTAATCTGTTAGGTATAAAAATAATGAATCAAAATTTTAAAATCTTAATTCAATTTCCTAACAGATATTTTTTAACCTGTTAGGTATAAAATAATAATACTATTTTTTTTTTAAAATGTAATTTTGTCACACTGAGCGCAGTCGAAGTGCTTAGTTTAATCTTAAATAAATATCCTAACAGGTTTTTTTTAACCTGTTAGGTATAAAAATAAAAAGAATCAATGTTAGAATTTTTAATTTCACAATATAAAAACGCCTCAACAACACAAATTCTTCTAGAATTTACAGCTTTCGTATTCGGAATAGTAAGCGTTTTTTGTGCCAAAAAAGAAAATATTTGGGTTTATCCAACAGGATTAATTTCTACAGTAATCACGGTTTATTTATTATATCAAGCTCAGTATTTTGGAGATATGACCATGAATTTTTATTATTCAGTAATGAGTATTTATGGTTGGTTCAAATGGACAAATTACAAAAATGAACCCAATTTAAAAATTTCAAAAACAACCTCTAAAGAAAAATTAATTGGAGTTGGTTTGTTTTTTTTAACAATGGTAGTAACTTATTTAGTTTATGTTTTTTTTAATTATAAACTTGAAATTCCCAATTATATTGATATTTTTACCTCAGGCATATTTTTTACAGCAATGTGGTATATGGCATTGAAAAAAATAGAAAATTGGACTTTGTGGATAATTGGAGACATAATTGCTGTTCCATTATTTGCATATAGAGGTTTAGGAATGTTATCTTTGCAGTATCTAATATTTACAATTTTAGCTGTTTTAGCTTATTTAGAATGGAAGAAAATCTTAAACAGTTACAATCAGAAGTAATCAAGATTGCCTTGTATGGTCCAGAATCTACTGGAAAAACTACATTGGCACATCAACTCGCAGACGAATTCAATACAATTTGGATTCCAGAATTTGCACGCGAATATTTACAAGATTTGTGGGATAACGAAAAGCAAATTTGTCGTTATGAAGATTTACTTCCAATAGCAATTGGTCAAACAAAATTAGAAAACGAAGCACTTGATTCTGCCAACAACTATCTTTTTTGTGATACCAATTTAATGGTAACTAAAGTATTTTCTGAAATTTATTACAATAAATGTGATCCAACTTTAGACAAAGCAGCTCGCAAACATAAATACGATTTATTTTTCTTAACAGACATTGATGTTCCTTGGGAAAAAGACGATTTACGTGACAAGCCAGAAGATAGGGAAAAGACAATTGCAACATTTGAAAATGCTTTAATTGAAAATAAAAAACCTTACATAAAACTTACTGGAAGTATAAAAGAACGTTTTGAAACCGCAAAAAAAATTGTTCACGATTTAACTAAAGCCAAAGAATTAGGATTAAATTCTATAGATTTTGTTGAAATTTATAATCGAAATATAAATCTTGAAACACTAGAAAATCAATTTCTAATTTTAAAAAACGGAATTCCAAAGATAAATCTAGAAAGACCAGCTATAATTAACGATGGAATAGTTGCTATATCTGAAGATGAAGCAAAATATTATTCTAATTATTTTGAACAGAAAAGCAAAAACTTAAAACTCAAAAAATTTGTTCCTGCATCTGGTGCCGCAAGTAGAATGTTTAAATTTTTATCAGAATTTTTAAATGATTATAAACTTGGTGAAGAATCTATAAACGCTTATATCAACAGAAAAAAAGATAAAAATTTACCAGTTTTTTTAGTTGCTAAAGAAAAGTTTCCTTTTTATAAAGAAGTTTTAAAAATCACTAAAAATTCGCTTCCAGATTATGATAATTGGAATATTGACACCAAAGATTACGGATTTATAAAAACACTTTTGTCAAGCAAATATTTCGATTTTGCAAATAAACCAAAAGGAGTTTTGCCATTTCATAAATATAAAAATCACATTGCAACTGCCATTGAGGAGCATTTAAACGAATGTGTTTTTTACGCTACTTCCAATAATAAATCGCATTTACATTTTACGGTTTCTCAAGAACATCAACACAATTTTGAAGCAATTATTGAAACCATAAAACCTAAATTTGAACAAGAAAACAATAGTTCAATTCACGTAAAATATTCCTATCAAGATAAAGCTTCAGATGTTGTTGCGGTAGATTTAGTAAACAATCCGTTTCGCGATCAAAATAATAATTTAGTATTTCGTCCTGGTGGTCATGGCGCATTAATTGAAAATTTAAATCAGTTAAATGCCGATATTATTTTTATTAAAAATATTGATAATGTAATTCAAAATCATATCGAAACCATTGCATTGTATAAAAAAGCATTGGGCGGAATTTTAGTAAAAACACAAGAAATAATTTTTAATTATTTAAGAATTCTAGAAAGCAAGTCTGTTTCCAATGAATTAATTTCAGAAATAGTAGCTTTTTTATCATCTAATTTATGCGTTTCTGTAATTGAAGATTTTTCTAAATATACCAAAGATAGTAAGATTGATTATTTATTTACCATTTTAAACAGACCAATTCGCGTTTGTGGAATGGTAAAAAACGAAGGCGAACCTGGTGGTGGACCATTTTGGGTTTTAACTAAAAAAGGAACTATTTTTCTTCAAATAGTTGAAACTTCTCAAATTGATACTTCAGATTCTAATCAAATAAAAATTCTAGAATCGGCGACACATTTTAATCCTGTAGATTTAGTTTGCGGAATTAAAAATTATCAAGGTCAAAAATTTGATTTAACTAAATTTGTAAATAAAAATACAGGATTTATAGTTGACAAAAATAAAAACGGAAAACCATTAAAAGCTTATGAATTACCAGGTTTGTGGAATGGTGCAATGGCAAAATGGCTAACAATTTTTGTAGAAGTTCCACTAATAACATTCAATCCTGTAAAAACAGTAAACGATTTATTAAAACCAGCACATCAATCGCCAGATTAAAAATGCAATGACAGTTACAATATCAAAAAAAAAGTGTAAAAGTTATTTTTTTTAAAAAAGTTTTTTCTAATAAAATCATAAAAGTTAAATTAGCGGATACTGAAATAAATTCAGCATAAATGGATAAAGAAAAAATCATAACAGAGTTAAACTATAAAGCAGTAAGAAGTTCTGGTGCTGGTGGACAAAACGTAAATAAAGTTTCGTCTAAAGTAGTTTTGACTTTTGATTTATTAAATTCATTTTCACTTTCTGATGAAGAAAAAGAACGCTCACAAAAAAAGCTAAAATCAAAATTAACATTAGAAGGAATTTTAATTTTAAATTGTGATGAAGACAGAAGCCAACTTAAAAATAAATCTATTGTAACCAAACGTTTTCTAGAAATTATAGAAAAATCTTTACTAATTCCAAAACCTAGAAAAGCCACAAAAATTCCAAAATCTGTAATCGAAAAACGATTAAAAGAAAAAGCTACAACAGCAGAAATTAAACAAAATAGAAAAAAACCTGAGTTGTAGTTTGCATATTCAGATAAGTTTAATTTTAATTTGTCATCCCGAGCGCAGTCGAGGGAATTTTACAAATAATTTTATTGATTTTTGAAATTGCCATTGAAATTGAAATTGATTTACCTATCTTTGCCTCGTCTCAAAAAGGGGTGCAATTATCTAAAAAAGATAAAAGCTGAGATTATACCCAATGAACCTGAGCAGGTAATGCTGCTAAGGGAAAAATGACACAATTATTTATAGATTTTATGCTATAATAATGTCATAGGAAACAACTAATTAATTTTTTAATCCAAAAGAATAATTACCTCTTTTTATTCGTAACTTTTATTTACGAATGGAATTTTTATTTAAAAACAGTTGCCACAAAGGCGCAAAGGCGCAAAGTCATTTTTTTATTCTATTTTTTCTTTTTTCTTTTTTATCTTTTTCTCAAGAAACTACCAACGACACTTTAAAACAGAATCAACTCGATGAAGTTTTAATTTCGGCAATTCGAGTTACTTCTAAAACACCTGTAAGTTTTAGTAACTTGTCTAAAGAAAATATTAAACCTAGAAATCTTGGACAAGATATTCCAATTTTAATGAATTTTTTACCATCGGTTGTTACAACTTCCGATGCTGGAAATGGCGTTGGATATACTGGAATTCGTGTTCGTGGAAGCGATGCAACTCGTGTAAACGTTACTATCAACGGAATTCCATACAATGATTCTGAAAGTCATGGTACGTTTTGGGTAAACATGCCAGATTTTGCATCTTCATTGGAAAGTATTCAATTACAACGTGGTGTTGGAACATCTACAAATGGTTCTGGAGCTTTTGGCGCAAGCTTAAATATGCTAACCGATTCGTATTCTAAACAAAGTTCTGGAGAAATTTCAAATTCTGGTGGAAGTTTTAATACTAGAAAAAGCACCGTAAAATTTGGTACAGGATTAATGAATTCTGAAAAAAATTCAGAACAAGGTTTTGAAATTGCCGGAAGATTATCTCAAATAAAATCTGATGGATATATTGAAAGAGGATTTTCTGATTTAAAATCTTATTTTTTACAAGGAACTTATGTTGCAAAAACCACTTTAATCAAAGCTTTAGCATTTGGTGGAACCGAAAAAACGTATCAATCTTGGAACGGAATTGATGGCGAAACGTTACAAAATGATAGAACTTTTAATTCGGCAGGAATTTTTACAGACGAATTTGGGAATACCAGATTTTACGATAATGAAACCGATAATTACCAACAAAATCATTATCAATTGCATTGGAATGAAAAAATTAATTCTAACTGGAATTCCAATTTAGCTTTTCATTACACTAAAGGAAAAGGAAATTATGAAAATTATAAAGAAGATGCAAATGCAGCAGATTATGGTTTAAAAACCGATTTGACTCAAGTTGTTTTAACAACAGATTTAATTCGTCAAAAGTGGTTGGATAATAATTTTTATGGACTTACTTACTCTGGAAATTATAAATCAAAAAAAGTAGATTTTATTTTTGGTGGAAGTTATAATGAGTACAAAGGAAAGCATTTTGGTAAAGTAATTTGGGCACGAAATTTTGGAAATGGTGAACTTGGCGACAACTATTATGATGATTATGGAAATAAATCTGATGGAACAATTTATGCAAAAGCAATTTATAATTTAACAGAAAAATTGAGTTTTTATGCCGATTTACAATACCGAACTGTAAATTACAAAGCCAATGGAGTTCAAGCGAATTTGGTGAATAATACCTTTAATTTTTTCAACCCAAAAGCTGGTTTGAATTATGATTTTAATAAAAAAAACACCTTTTATTTTTCTTATGCCAAAGCCAATCGTGAACCAAACAGAACCGATTATGAAAGTGGAAATACAAAATCAGAAAAATTAAACGATTATGAATTGGGTTGGAGATTTGCATCTGAAAAAGTAAAATTAAATTCTAACATTTACTATATGAAGTACAAAAATCAATTAATTCTTACCGGAAATCTTGATGATGTTGGAAATCCTATTAGATCAAATAGTGAAAAAAGTTATCGATTAGGACTTGAAGTTGATGCAACAATTGCAATTTCTAAAAAATTTATAATTCGACCAAACATCACAATTAGCGAAAATAAAAATGAAGATTTAAATGTTGCTGGAACTAATTTTGGCAACAAACAAATTGCTTATTCGCCAAGTGTTGTTGCAGGAAATAGTTTAGTTTTTAAACCTTTAGAAAATTTTCAAGTTTCTTTATTATCAAAATTTGTTAGCAAACAGTATCTTAATAACATTGAACTTAAAGAAGCAAAATTGAATGATTATTTTGTAAATGACTTGAATATTTCTTACGAAATCAAACCTAAATCTGTTTTTAAATCTATAGTAATAACTGGATTAGTAAATAATATTTTAGATAAAAAATATGTTTCTAATGGATATATGTATGCTATTTATCCGTATTATTATCCGCAAGCTGGAACAAATTTTTTGGTTGGAATTTCATTAAATTTTTAAAGAAATATAAAATATAAATAGCCAAATTATTGATTTAATTTGGCTTTAATAATTAATTATAAACTCGTATAACAGTTCCAATAACTTCTGTTCGATACTGTTTTAAAGGATATTGTTTTCCTGCAGCAAGTCCGGTAAATAAATTATAACTAGCACTATCACAAGTACATACTGCGTTAATTCCGCTAACTTCTAAAGTAGAACAACTTGTTAAATCTTGATTTGGGCAACCACCATCAAATGCCAAAAAACTACTTCCTGTATTAAAAACAATTACACCTCTTGATGGACCATTTGGCGGATAAATTTTAATTGAATTACTGGCAAATGTAACTTGATTGTAGGTTGGCAAATTGGTATTTACTTCCATAGAAAAATTATAATTTGGCAAAAACGGATTTTCGTTAGAAACTCTATCTTTATTACAATTGATAAATAAAGCTGAAATTATAAAAAGCAAAAGATATTTTTTCATTTTAAAAATAGTTGATAAAGTTTAGATATTAAAAATTTAATTTGTTAACTTTGTGTATAATTAATAAGCAAAAATAAGTATTTAAAAAACAATATTATATCTTTGAAAAAAGAAATCCCATGCTGTTGGGATTTTTTCTATTTTATGATAACGACTAATTGATTAAAAAAATATAAAAAAACAAAACAATAACTTCAATTTAACATTGAAGTCGTTTAAACTTTTTTGATTGAAGTGAAAAATTAAGGTTTTTGTTTCAGATTTTGTACTTTTTTTATTGCAAAGCATCGCTACGGAATTAAAAAAAATATGAAATATTAGGCAAAAAGATAATTTTGCAACCAATTGAAAAAAGTTTAAACCACTTCATTATTTAAAATGTAAATTGTAGCAAATAAACGAAATGAAATTATGAGTAATGTATCTTATTACACGGCAGAAGGACTAAAAAAATTAAAAGAAGAACTTGATCATTTAAAAAGTGTGATGCGACCAAAAGCATCGGCAGATATTGCAGAAGCAAGAGATAAAGGAGATTTATCTGAAAATGCAGAATATGACGCAGCCAAAGAAGCACAAGGAATGCTAGAAATGCGAATTGCAAAGCTAGAAGAAGTGCATTCTAACGCTAGATTAATTGACGAAAGTCATTTAGACGTTACTAAAGTACTGGTTTTATCTAATGTAAAAATAAAAAATCAAGCCAACGGAATGGAACTAAAATATACTTTGGTTGCAGAAAGTGAAGCCGATTTAAAAACAGGAAAAATATCAGTAACTTCTCCTATAGGAAAAGGATTGTTAGGGAAATCTGTTGGAGAATTTGCAGAAATTACAGTTCCAAATGGTGCGTTGAAATTTGAAATTCTAGAAATTTCACGCGATTAAATAAAAAAATATGTCAACACTATTCACAAAAATTATTAACGGCGAAATTCCATGTTATAAAATTGCCGAAACTGATAAATTTTTAGCATTTTTAGATGTAAATCCGAATGCAAAAGGACATACTTTGTGTATACCAAAAGTAGCAGTTGATAAAATTTTTGATTTGGATGATGCTACTTTTTCAGAACTGATGTTGTTTTCTAAAAAAGTAGCTTCAATTCTAGAAAAAGCGGTTTCTTGCAAGCGAATTGGAATGGCAGTTATTGGTCTTGAAGTTCCGCATGCGCATGTTCATTTAATTCCTTTAAATACTATGGACGAAATGCGTTTTGTAAATAAAGTAAGCATGTCGCCAAATGATCTTGAAGATTTAGCATTGGCAATTCGATTGAATTTTTAAATTACTTTACGGAATAATTATTGCTTATGTTTCTATGCAACTTTAAAAAACGCAAATGAAATCGGTTTTTGTATTCTTTTTATTTTCAAATTTATTTTTTGGTCAAATTTCCAATCCATATACTACAATTGATAGCGTAATGGATAAAATTCCAGTAGAATCTTCTAAATCTACTACTCAAATTGCAAAATATATAAGCGATAATTTTAAAACCGATAACGACAAAGTACGAGCCGCTTTTTATTGGACAGCAGCAACAATTACTTACGATATAGAAAATATGTTTGCCATAAATTTTAATGAAACCAAAGAAGAAAAAATCAATAAAACCTTAAAATCTAAAAAAGGAATTTGTATTAATTATGCCGAGATTTTTAATGAAATTACCAATAAAGTTGGAGTAAAATCAGTGGTGATTGAAGGTTACACTAAGCAAAATGGCAAAGCAGATTATGTTGCTCATGCTTGGTGTGGCGTTAAACTTGACGATGATTGGTTTGTATTTGATCCTACTTGGGCTTCTGGATATGTTAATCAGAATAAGCAATTTATAAAAAAAATTAATACTATTTATTACAAAGCTGATCCGGTTAAAATAATTGTTTCGCACATGCCTTTTGACTATTTATGGCAGTTTTTGGGTTTTCCTATAAATAATGAGCAATTTTTATCTGGCAAAATTAAAACAGATAAATCCAAACCAGCATTTGATTATTACAATGAAATTGAACGCTATGAAAATCTTTCTTATGCAGAAAAATTAAAAACAAGTGCAGAAAGAATAGAATTAGGTGGAGTTAAAAACGCATTAGTTTTTGATAGATTGGCAAATAAAAAAGCTGAAATTGAAAATTTAAACAACAATAAAAATGCAGAAAATTTTAATAAAATTGCTGCCGATTTTAATGAAGCCATCAACTTGTACAATAATTTTATAAATTATAGAAATGTACAATTTAAACCTACATTTCAAGACGCTACAATTAAAGAAATGATTGAAACGCCAAGAGATAAACTAGTTAAATGTAAAGAGGCAATTTATGCTTTAAAAAATATTGATAATGCTAATTTACAATTGGTTAACGGATTAAAAAAATCTATAAATCAATCGTTGCAAGATGCAGAAGAACAATTAAAATTTGTAAATCTATACATTTCTAAAAATAAAAGCGACAGAAAAATACTATTTAGAAAATAAATTATTTCAATTTTAGGTCTTTTTTAAAACTCATTTGAATTGTAGTTCCTTTACCAATTTCAGAGTTTAAAACTTTCACTTTTCCTTTATGGTATTCTTCTACAATACGCTTTGTTAAGGACAAACCTAAACCCCAACCACGTTTTTTAGTTGTAAAACCAGGTTCAAAAACTTGGCGAAATTGATTTTTTGGAATTCCTTTTCCAGAATCAATAACATTTATTTTTACAAAATTTCCTTCGGCATCAATTACAATTTTCAAATTTCCTTTTCCTTTCATAGCATCAATAGAATTTTTCATTAAATTTTCTATTGTCCAACTGTGAAGTGCTGGATTTATGTCAATAAAAACCGATTTTTTTGGTGCTTTAAAAGTAAAAATAACTTGTTTAGAAAATCTCGATTTTAAATAATCAAACGATGCTCTTGTTTCTTCAATAATATCTTTAGATTCTAGAACTGGTTCCGATCCTATTTTAGAAAATCTATCGGTAATGGTTTGTAATCTATTAATGTCTTTTTCTATTTCTGTAATGGTGGTTTCGTCTACATTATCGGCTTTCATAATTTCTAACCAACCAATTAATGACGAAAGTGGCGTACCTATTTGATGCGCAGTTTCCTTGGCCATTCCTGCCCAAAGCTTGTTTTGGGTTGCCATTTTTGTACTTCTGTAAAAGTTGTAAACAACAATTGCAAAAAGCACAATTATAAGTAAAAGCGCAATTGGATAGTATTTTAATTTGTTTATTAAAGACGAATTTCCGTAATAGATGTATTGAAATTTACCTTTGTCGTATTCTATTTTTATGGGTTCATTTTCTTTTTTTAATTGTTGCCAAAAAGCATTAAGTTTTACAGAATCTTTTGCAATGTTATCATCAATATTTCTATCGTTAATTATAGCATTATTCTCAGTTATAATTAACGGAATTGTAGTATTGCTTTGTAAAATTTCTAGGTTTAAATCAACATTATCATTTTCTAAATCGGCTTTTAAAAATGATTTTTGTGCCGATGCTAATACTTGCATTTTTAGGCGTTCTTCGCTTTTAAAAATTTGAAAAAAAGTATAAGTATTCCACAATATAAGTGAAACTATAAAGAATGATGCTATAATTATTATCCAACGTGTTTGGGTTCTTTTATCGGAAAATTGCATTTACAAATTTTTTTTAAAAGTAATGAAAAAATTAGAGAGCTAATTATTTATTATATTTTTCTATTTCAACTTTTATCTTTTGTACTTTTTCTGCGTTTATTGTTTTAGAAATTAACGAAGTGTAATGATTTCCATTAATTGTATCGTTAATAATAATGTCTTGTAAATAAAAATCATCTGATTTTTGCTTATTGAACATCATCAAAAATAAGTAAAACCTATATTCTTGATTAGTATATTTTTTGGTTCGAGTTGTTCTTATTTTTATTGGTGCAGTGTCACAATAATAGTAAATTATTACATTGTTTTGTTCTAAATAAAGTAAAACAATTTTAATAAAATTATTTAAAGTTTTTAATGAATTAATTTCAGGAGCAGATGACATTAATGTAATTGACACATCAACTAGTGGAATACCATAATTTAATTGATTGATTGGAAATTCTCTAAAACTCACAAGGTATTGATATCCTTCTTCAGTTTCAAAAGGAATTTCTAATTCTAAACTCAAAATAATTATTTAGTTTTAGGAAAATAAAAGTCTTTATTAGTAATTAGCTTTGCTTTATGTTCTTCTTTTTCTGCACGAAGTTTCATAAAGAATTGAAGTAATTCTTTAGTAGCGTTTTCTATATGTAGTGTTTGTGCTTTCATATTCTAGTTTTGCAAAGATAATAATTAATTTAACAAGTGTTGCAAATTCTATTCAATATCGTAATTTCGCTTATTTTGTTATTGTATTATAATCTTTGAATTTGCGTTTACAGATTTTTACCTGAAATTATATTTCCGTTTTTAAAATCATCAAAAGATTTGTCGATGTCATTTTTAAACTCTTCAATGCTAATTGGTTTTAACTCTTTACTAATTAATTCAGCTTTTTGTTTGTGAAGTAATTTTTCAAGATCAATAACAATATCTTCATTTTGCAGTCTAACAAATTCTTGTATAAAAGTTAATTTGCGAGTTTCTAGATTCATCTTTTTTATTTTAAACAAATATAATAATTTTTATTTTGCTGTTGAATTAATTTTGAAATTGTAAACTTCTTTATTATTTTAATTGCTGTGAGGTCAGAAATTATCGCAGCGCAATACCGAGTTCGACAAACCTCTCAGAGCCAGTTTTTTTTTATAAAGCAGTTTTAAACTAAATAAAACTGCTTTAGTAAAATAATTTACATCTTATTGATTAAGGTAAAATGAACGCATTATTATAATCATCATGAGTTATTTTAAATTCAAAACTATTGTTACCTATGCCAATATAACCAATTTGTCCTAAAAAGTTTCTACCATTACTTAGACATAAAGTAGTATCACTATTTTCTATATTGTTACATCGATATCCTTTGTTATTTGGAAATCGTAACTCTGCAATAGCCAAACCACAAGAATAACTATTTACAGGACTATCAAATGCTTTTGAGCAAATTATTGTAGCGTTATTTGGTAAAATATTTTGATTAAATATTTCATTTGAACCACTAGTTATTTTTAAAATAAAAGATTGATTAGTTTCATTTTTTACTATCATCTTATATTCTATTAAATCTCTTTCATTTCTATCGGTACAAGAGAACATACCGAATAATAAAAATATGGTTACTAACTTTTTCATTGCTTTAAATTGTTTTTTTACAGTTGCATAATCGAAAATATTATACTAAAAAATGTCCAGTTATTTATATAAAAAACTGGACAAAAAATAATTTATTTGGAATGTATAGCAATAAATATTTTACTTTTCATTTTATGTTTAGGTAAACTTTCGCAGAAAAATACCGAGATCGACAAACCTCGCAGAGTTGATAAAATATTTATTCTTCTGTTCCGTCACCATCGACATCGCCTTGATAATATTGGTCAATATATTCCAATTGATTATTTACTAATTGTTCAAGTCCATTTTCATAACTTTCATATTCTGTAAATTCTGTTTCATTATCTTCTTCTCCATCATTATTATGGTCTTCACTTCCAGATGAAAACTCATAATTGCCATCTTGATCTGTATCTTGACCGTTTATTGTAATTACTTCTACATCATCTCTTTCTCCTTCGCTTTCGTCAAGAACTTTTATATCCTTTTCTGTGAATAAATCTTTAACAAAGTTTATTGCTCTTTCCTTAATTTCACCAATTATTATCGGCGCAATCCATTTTAGTACAATTCCAACTAGTGGAAATAAAACCCCATTTTTTTGTTTATAAAGTTTGCCATTAATTATTATTATTGAACTTTCCTTTGGATGTTCAACTTTTACTGGGTTTGAGTAAACATTTGAAATTGTAAAACTGCAAATTAAAAGTAATGTGATAATTTTTTTCATTTTTATTTAGATTTAGTATTGGTTTTTATTTGTAAAAGTAAGGATCAGCTTCATTTCCACTATTGCTTGGATAATAGAAATGCAGCTTTTTTGAATATACTTCAGAAAATTGGTAGTCAACATTTAAACCTCTTTCACTATCTGGAGCTCGGAGAGTTTCTTGAGTATTTGGTTGAATATTTGCAAATTGTAATTCTTCAGTTTTAAAATATTCACCATTTTCTTGTATGTAACCAACTTGCACATTTGCATTATTAATAACATAATCCGTATTATTTGTAAATGTTATTTCAAGATTGTAAATACCACCAAGCTCACTATATTCAAACTGATTTCTTGAAAGTGTTAAGTATTTTTGAAAATTATTTCTGTAATTCATATTTTTTTGAGTTAATGCAGAATTTGCATTTTCTTTTTCATATGCTGCTGAAATAACTTCATAATTTGCATCTGCTGATTCAGCGGCAGAAGCTTCAGGATTTTCAGATGTTGAATAATCATCATTAGAGTTACTACTAGCCATAAATAATAGTAATGCTCCAAATAAAAGAACTCCAATTATAATCAAATTCCTTTTGATATTACTTTTCGGAACCGATTTAATTTCATTTGTATTTGATTGTTGACTATCTACAATTTTTTTAATTGGTTCTTCTTGGTTTTTAAAAATTGGTGGCTGGTTAGAAATATTTGTTTGACTTGGGATTTCATATTTAGGCGGAACAGTATTACTTGGAAGTATAGATTTTAAATCTTCTACTTTTTCAGCAGTTGTCCAATTTTCTATTCCTTCATACCAAATTGGAGTATCTTTTTTTATATTAATTTGTTTTAATTGTTCAATGTCTAATGGACCTTGTTGATTTTGTCCATTCATAATGTAGAATTTTTTCATTTATTATTATTTTTAAATTATGTTTCTTTTTACTCGGATATTTCTCGCGACGATTGCTTGCCACTAATCTCTCGTGACTTGGCGTCAGTTGGGGATTAGGTTAGTCAAATGTATCGATTAAATACCGAAATCAAAAATACAAAACTAACTTTAAATTAAGCCCTAAAACCCCAATTTCTTAAAATCGAGTTATGTGACACTTTTTTTATTTATTCCCATTTAAAACCCGCAACATCGAATTCGATTTGACGATTTCCTTCATTAAAAAATTCAGTTTCTATGATTATTTTTTTAGTGTTTTTAAGCTTTGAAATTATTGCTTTTTCAGAATTAATAAATATCATATCTGCACTTCCGTCAGAAGGTGCAACGAATGAGAATTTTTTTGGTTGTTCATCATCAAATTTTATTCTTATTTGTCCGCCATCAAAAGTTCCGTTGAATTGACCTTTACTAACTTGCAAATAAATATCATTTCCACCATCTTTTTTTCTAATATTTAAAGTTGCTACTGAACCGCCATTATATGGAAAATTAAATTCTAATTCTTCATTTGCATCAATTGACGCGTATTTAACAGTTTTAGAAGTCATTTTATCAACATCTTCTTGAAATTGCCATTTTGTAACTTCTTCTTTTGGTAATTCTGTTTCTACCAAATTTTGCTTTTCATCTTGAGCAACTTTTGTTGTTGAAGTTGTATCGTTTGTAGTTTTATCTTTATCGCCTAAGTTAGCAATTACAATTAATGCAATAATTGCTGTAACTCCAATTTTCCAACCTTTTGAAATTGATGAATTTTTCCAAAGTGCGTAAAGTCCAACTGGGAAAAAGATTATACATAAAATTACGACCAACCAAGTTTTTTCGTACCAAGCATTTGAATTTGAGTTATTGTTTTCCATATAATTTGAATTTTGAGTTGTTTGAAAATTATTTGTCGGTTGAAAATTATTTGTTTGTTTTATTTCGGAAGAATTCGTTTCACTTTCAGACGTTAAAATTCTTGAAGTGCTTGAAAGAATATTTTCAATATTTTTTCTGTTTTTTCCCATATCAAATGCTCCGCCAAACATAATACCTGTTTTGGGTGAAGAAGTAATTTGAACTTTAGTTCTGAATTCTGAAATTTCAGTTAATTGTATTGGAATGGTTTCGCCCCAACTATACAAACTAACTCCTGCTTTTACTACAAATCTTCCTTGTAATTTGTCTGCGTTTTCAATACTCAATCCCTTAATTGATGGAATTGTTTTTTTCATTGCCTCGAAAACTTTGTCTTTCGTCATTGGAAATTCACTTTCTCCGTTGTGGTCTAATAATGCCATAATTTAATTTTAATGTTAATATTTAATTTTGTTTCAAAAATACTTGGTCTTAATTAATCTATTTTACGGTTTTCCGTAATTGTGGCAGTTATTTTAAAATTATTTATTTAAACTCAAATTATTTATTTTAAAATACTAAATATGAGATAGATATGTTTTGATGAAATTATTAGAAATTATAAATATTTATAATTTTCAAAATGATTTTAAATTTACAAAACCTAGTTTGTGTGTTTTCGACAAGCTCAAACTGACATTTTAGTTGTAATTGTGAATAAATTTAGGTTGTAAATTTTTTTTAAATTGATATGATTTAACCTAATTTGTGTGTTTTCGATAAGCTCAAATTGATATTTTAGTTTTAATTGTGAATAAATTTAGGTTGTAAAATGTTTTTTAAATTGATATGATTTTAACCTAGTTTGTGTGTTTTCGACAAGCTCAAACTGACATTTTAGTTTTAATTGAACTTATACTTAACTGAAAAAGTTAGTTCTAACTCATTTTGATTACTTACACACAACTATTGCGTTTATATATTTTTAAAGACATTCTTTGTGTTTTATAATTTGTAAAAATTGGTTAGTGTTTTTTAATTAAAATTTTAATTTTACCTAAAATATTTTAATAAACAATTAGTAAAATGTTTTACTAATTGTTTTATATTTGTTGTAATTCAAGTTTTAAAATATGGAAAATCAAAGTCAAAAAATTATTTTTAGAGGTGATAAAGAAACTTTGAGTTTAATTGCTGCAGGTAAAAAAGCCGCACAAAAAGCAATTCGTGAAAATAGAGTTTTGGGTTTGACTTTTACTTACACCAAAGGCAATAAAGTTTTTAAAGAACAAAGTAATGGAGAAGTAGTTTTTGTAAAATCTATTTTAAGTAGAAAACAACTGCATATTAAAAAAGGAACAATTCTTTATGTCAAGTCAAAATAGAGTTAGAATTTACGCAGGTCCAAATGGTTCTGGTAAAAGTTCTTTGTATGATGTAATTGGTAAAGAATATGTTTCTAGTCTTTTTGTAAATGCTGATGTAATAGAAAAAAAATTAAAAAATGTTGGATTTGTAGATTTAACAGAGTTTAATTTAAAATTAGAGCAGACACATTTAGATGTTTTTAAAAAATTAACGTCTAGTATTTCTTTACTAACTAAATCTAAAAGCGAAGGTTTTAAAATAGATTTAATTATTAAAGATAATTTTATTCTTAATCCTTCCAAATCAACAAATAGTTATGAAGCTGCATTTGTTGCTTCTTTTATTAGACATTCGTTACTTATAGAAAAAAGAAATTTTACCTATGAAACTGTTATGAGTGACAGATTTAAGTTAAGTGAAATTGATAATGCAAATAAGCTTGGGTACAAAACCTATTTGTATTTTATTTGTACAGATGATTTTGAAAAAAATATTGAGCGAGTTAAAAATAGAGTTTTAAAAGATGGTCACGATGTTGATGAAGATAAAATTAAAAAAAGATATTTTAAAACTTTAGAAAATTTGTCTGACGCAATTAAAATTGTTCATAGAGCATATATTTTTGATAATTCTGGTGATAAATATGAATTGATAGCTGAAATTTATAAAGGAAAAGCTTTTAAATTTTACTCAGATTCTATTCCGTTATGGTTTGAAAATTATGTTTACAATAAATTTGAATTCTAAATCTAATTTCACAAAAGACATAAATAATTTAGCCCTGACAGCAATGGAAATCCTTTTTTTAATTGCCTTGGGTTAAACCCAAGGTAATTAAAAAAAGATTGGAATGTATGGCAGGAATAGGATAAATAGCAACTCGCAAACCATTCGCTTCAAAGCAAATTAAAAAAGTTCACAGAGATTCTTCCTTCGTCAGAATGACAAAAAGTGCGATGGCTTTTGTTTTAGACTATTACGATTGTAGTATTTGAAAAATAATTATGATTAATTAGTACAATTTTATCGCTAACGCTTTCCATTCTGACGAAGGAAGAATCTCCGCGAACAATTCACGCAAAGCAAATAAAATAAAGTTCACAGTGATTCTTCCTTTGTCAGAAAGACAAAAAGTGCGATAGATTTTGTTTTAAACTAGTACAATTATAGTATTTGAAAAAAATTATGATTAATTATTATAATTTTGTCTTAAACTATTATAATTAGAGTGTTTGAAATTTACATTACAATTGATTTGCTACCTTTGTAGAAATGTATTTTTATGATTACAATTGATCCAAAAGAGTTAACTCCAGCCAAATTACAAGCATATTTACAAAGTGCCATTGCGCCAAGACCAATTGCTTTTGCTAGTACTATGGACAAGAATGGCAAACCCAATTTGTCGCCGTTTAGTTTTTTTAATATTTTTAGTTCTAATCCTCCAATTTTGGTTTTTTCGCCTGCGCGTCGTGTGCGAGATAATTCTATAAAACATACTTTAATTAACTGCGAAGCTACTCGTGAAGTGGTTATTAATGTGGTAAATTATGATATTGTACAACAAATGTCGTTATCGAGTACAGAATATGGCGATGGTGTTAGCGAATTTTTAAAAGCTGGATTAACACCAATTCCGTCACATTTTGTAAAACCATTTCGTGTGGCAGAAAGTCCGGTGCAACTGGAATGCAAGGTAAATGACATAATTGCGCTTGGAACTGAAGGTGGCGCTGGAAATATGATAATTTGTGAAGTTGTAAAAATACATATTCACGAAGCTGTTCTTGACGAAAACGGAACAATTGATCCTGTAAAAATAGATTTGGTTTCTAGACTTGGTGGCAATTGGTATTCTCGTTCTAATGCAGGATTGTTTGAGGTTGAAAAACCGCTTTCTACTCTTGGAATTGGCGTTGATGCGATTCCAGAATTTGTAAAAAAGAGCATCGTTTTTAACGGAAATGATTTAGGAAAATTAGGTAACGTTGAAGCATTGCCTACAGAAGAAGAAATTACTATATTTGTAAAACAAAATTTTGAAGTAAAAGGTGTTCTTAGTGCTGACGATGAAGTAAAAAAACACCAACTTGCCAAAGAATATATAGACAAAAATGAAGTACTAACTGCTTGGAAAGTACTTTTAGCAAAACAATAAAACAGAATAATTATGGAAGTTTCAGGAAAAATTAAAGTTATAAATGCAGAGCAACAAGTGAGTGCTTCATTTAAAAAAAGAGAATTGGTTGTGGCTACAGAAGAGCAATATCCACAATTTATAAGTATTAATTTTGTACAAGATAAATGCGATATTTTAAATAATTTTAAGGTTGGTGAAGCTGTTAAAGTGGCTATCAATTTAAGAGGAAGAGAATGGGTTAGTCCACAAAATGAGACTAAATATTTTAACGATATTCAAGGTTGGAAAGTTGAAAGAATGGCAACAGAAGCTCCGGCAGGACAAGCAGTTCCGCCAATGCCTGCAGCAGAAGCATTTGCTCCAGCAACTGATTTTAAAGAAGAAGAACACGACGATTTGCCTTTTTAAAAAAAAGTATGAAGTGTGAAGCTGGAAGTTAGAAGTTTGAGTTTTACTTGAGTTTCTAACTTTTTTATTGAATTTTATATTATTATTATACTTCTATATTTCCTACTTTAGCACAGAAAATGAAAAGTAAGACATTTAAGTTTTATATTAATTTTTAGTAAAAATTGAAATTGAGATTGACTTTTGAAATTGAAATTGATTTTTGAAATTGAAATTGATTGTGTTCCTTCTTCCGATAGCTATCGGAAGCGCTCAGGATGACAAAGTGTTTAGATTTTTGAGATTTTAATTTTTATTGAAATTGATTTTTGAAATTGAAATTGACTTTTGAAATTGAGATTGAAATTGAGATTGATTTTTGAAATTGAAATTGAAATTGAAATTGATTTTTGAAATTGAAATTGTAATTAACATGTATATATTATCCAAAGATTTATTTTTTCCGCCAGTAGAATTGGCATCACCAGAAGGAATTTTGGCTGTTGGTGGCGATTTATCGTCTGCAAGATTATTGTTGGCTTACAGAAACGGAATTTTTCCATGGTTTGATAGTGAAGAACCAATACTTTGGTGGTCACCGCCAAAACGAATGGTGGTTTTTCCTAAAAGTTATAAAGTTTCTAAAAGTATGCGTAACATTTTAAACAGAAATACTTTTTCTGTAACTATGAATACTAATTTTAAAGCTGTGATTTTGCATTGTCAAAATATAAAACGTAAAGGTCAAGATGGCACTTGGATTACAGACGATATTGTAAATTCTTATACCAAACTTCACGAATCTGGAATAGCAAAATCAATAGAAGTTTGGCAAAATAACGAACTTGTTGGCGGATTGTACGGAATAGATTTGGGAACTGTTTTCTGCGGAGAAAGTATGTTTTCTATAGTTCCAAACGCTAGTAAAGTGGCATTTGTAAGTTTGATAAATCATTTAAAAGAGAATGATTACAAACTATTAGATTGTCAAATTCATAACGACCATTTAGAAAAATTGGGTGCATTTGAAATTTCTAGAAATGAATTTATGGAGATTTTGAAATAAATTATTTTTGCGTCCAACAATCTTGAACGTGATCATTAACCATTCCTGTAGCTTGCATGTGAGCATATACAACTGTTGAACCTACAAATTTAAAACCACGTTTTTTTAAATCTTTACTAATTTCGTCTGAAAGTGGCGATGTTGCTGGCACATCTTTTAATGATTTTCTATTGTTTTCAATTGGCTTTCCGTTGGTGAATTTCCAAATGTAAGTAGAGAAACTTCCAAATTCTTCTTGCACTTTTATAAAAGCAATTGCATTAGAAATTGTAGCTCTTATTTTTAATTGATTTCTAATAATTCCGGCATCTAACAGTAATTCTTGAACTTTATCT
Source organism: Flavobacterium sp. (assembly GCF_043760115.1). GTDB lineage: Bacteria > Bacteroidota > Bacteroidia > Flavobacteriales > Flavobacteriaceae > Flavobacterium. The sequence goes on along the minus strand of NZ_JAYUPK010000141.1, from coordinate 34,181 downwards.
TCTTTATAATTTGCAATATTATTGTAATCAAAATTGTGGAATGCTTTTCTAAAATTTTCTCTTTTGCTTAAAATTGTATACCAACTTAATCCAGCTTGAAAGGTTTCTAGTATTAAAAATTCGAATAAACTCGCATCATCATAAATTGGTTTTCCCCATTCTTCATCATGATATTTTCTATATAAATCATCTTTTTCGCACCAGGCACAACGAGTTTTATTTTCCATAAATTATTCGAAATCTTTTTTAATAAAATAAATATCTTTTTTAAAATTTGGAATGGTTTCAAAGCTAGTTTCCCAAACAAAATTTAAATCAACAGAAAAATATTCATGCACAATAAAATTTCTCATTGATTTAGCTCCTCTCCAATTGATATTTAAATATTTCTGCTTTATTTCTTCATCAATATTTGAAACTGCTTCTCCAATTACAATAAAATTTTTTAATATTGCGTCTTGTATAATCCAGCTACCAAGAAATTGATCTTTAGATGTAGTTAAAGTTATTTCTTCTAACTTTTCTATAGATTCTAAGATATGTAAAAGATATATTTTAGTATTATCTGGATTCATAAATATATTTTACTTCTTTTAAAATTTTTTCTTTTAAAAATTTATTCAAGCCATTTTCAGAAATTAAATCTACTTTTTTTTCTAATTTTTCTTCTAATTCAAATTGAATATCCGACAAAGTAAATAAACCTATTGGTTTTTTAATTAAAAATAGAATATCTATATCACTAGAAATTGTTTCTTCATTTCTAACCACAGAGCCGAACAAACCAATACGTGAAGGATTGTAAGGTTTTAAAATGTTGATAATTATTTCTTTTTGTGCATTTGATATCATAATGTAAATTTACTTAACTTTTTTTAATTATTCGTTTTTTATATACCTGTCAATAATACTGTGAGCCAAATAAATAATTGGCGTCATTAAAATTGCAATTATAAGTTTTACAAAATATCCAGTAAATGCTGAGGCAATATAAACTTCTGTAGACATTTTTCCTGTTAACCAAAAGGCAATTCCAAGTACTATAAAACTATCAAATAATTGAGATATTACTGTAGAACCTGTGCTTCGCAACCATAACATTTTATTTCCAGTTTTACTTTTTAAGAAATGAAATAGGGTTACATCAATAAGTTGCGAAACTAAAAATGCAGTTATGCTTCCAACAATTATCCACATACTTTGACCAAAAACACCATTAAATTGCTCATCAGAAACCAAACCTGTACCAACAACTGCTGGAATTTTTAAAGCAATGTATAACAGAATAAAACAATAAGCAATGAGGCAAGCTGTGATTAAGGAAAGTTTTTTTACTCCTTTTTCTCCAAAATATTCGTTTATTAAATCGGTAGTTATAAAAACAATTGGCCAAGGTAAAATTCCAATACTCATAACATATGGTCCAACAAAAATTAGTTTTCCACCTATTAGTTCTGCTACAATTGCATTGGTGATAAAAATTCCTGCCAGAATTATATAAATTGTATTTTTTTTAGAATCTAACATGGGTTAAATCATATTAATAATCGTCATAAAGATAATTTTCTTCTAGTTCTTTTACTTTCTCAAAAGTTGCTCTAAAATGTTTTTCGTTTAACGATTCGGTAATTATGCTTTGATAAATTTTAGTCAAATTAACATCGTCATCATTAATGTCTTTGGTAGTTAAAGCTTTATATGCTATAGGATTTATTTTTCCGTTTTCTACAACAAACGCAATAGGATAAAGCTCTTTTTTCTCTACTTCGTCTTTGTCAACTTTTCTAATAATTTCAAAGAAATAATAAATAGTTTCTTTATCATTAATTTTCACATTTTGCTTATACAACAATGAAATTTTGTCTTTCTCTTTTAACGATTCAAAATTAAAAACGGCAGATTCTGCAATTTGTTCGTCGGAAATTGAACTGTAAAGTGCCGTTTTATTTTTGTTTAAAAGTAATTGAATTGTAATGTATCTTGTTTTTGGATTGTTTAAAGCCGTTTCAATTTCTGATGAAGAAAGTCTGTTGTTTAATAAATCCAATCGAAGTAATTCGATATCCAATTGTGAAATTTTAAGTTTTTTTATTTTTTCTGTTAACGTTAAAAATGCGTCATCTTTTTGAAAAGAATACATCAAATTAATGTAATTTATTAAATCTTTAACTGGTGCTTCTGAACTTTCAAAATCATCTGTACTTGATTTTATTACATCTGCAACTTCTTCTACAGCTACTTCATCACTCATTTCTTCTGAATCTTCTTCTGCTGCAGCTTCAACTGCTTTTGTAGCTTCTTCTACAGCATTTTCTATAGCATCTACAGCTTTTTTTACTAAATCGTCATTATTTAGATCTTCCTCATTAGGATTTTTTTCTTTCCAACTCAATATCCTTTTATATTCAAGTTTAGCATTAGTAGTAATAATTTTTTTGAAAGAATTTAATTTTTTTGGACTAACCAAATTACTCTCTAACAATTTGTTGCAAAATTTTATAATAGGATCATTATATTCTTTTATACTGTAATATTGGTAAATTTTAGGAAATAATTCTTTGCTGTTTTCTAAATCTTTTTCAAACAATTGAAACATACTAGAAATATCGAATTCATTAGTAGAAATGGGTAAATCATATTCTAACAATTCCATTATTTTCTTGTAAGCCAATTTAGATTTTTGATTGGTTAAAGCATTTAAAACTCCAAATTGAATTCCGGTTTTTACGCCTTCTTTTTTAAACGTTTTTTCTAAATATGGAATTACTCTACTGTCTTCAATCTTGCCAATTTTTATTAGTAACGATTCTGCTGAATCAATTTCAGAATCTTTAAATTTAAAAGTATCAATAAAATTAGTAATTGTTTCAAAATCTTTTTTGCCAATTTTTAATTGATATATAGAACTCATTGCTGAGTATCTAATTGTATCTTTCTCACTATTAGCATCTTCAATAAATAATTTTATTTTATCGTCAAATACCGATGTTGTACTTTTTTGTAATGTATTATAAGAATTAAAAGTTTTTTCTATAAACTCATCATCATTTTTATACTCTCTTTCAACTAGAGTAGATAACTGAGCATAAGAATCTTCGGTAAATATAATTTTACTTTTTATGGCTTGAGTTGCATTTGGTTTAGAAACTAAAGCATTGAAAAAGTGCGTATTAGTATCTTTGTCAAATGTTGTAGATTCGCTTATTATTTCATATTTTTCTTCTTTATCTTTGACTAAATCATTCCATATAGATTTAGAAAATCCTTTTTTAGAATTAAAATTAAAATTTAATAATGAAGTATAAATGGTTTTGTCATAATCATCATCATAATCATCATACTCATTAGAATAATCAATTTCGTCTTCATTATTTTCATATACATTTTCATTTAAAAACAACTTTTTAAAATAAACTTTTACCGAATCTAAGTTGTCAATATGATCGTATTTGTGGTATTTATAAAATTCTAAATCTACGCTTTTACCAGATGCAGAATTGAAAGATTTAGATTCTGCTTTAGATATAAATGCATTTTTAGATTTGTAGTTAAAATCTGGAATGTCTAAAAATAACGCTTCATTTTGTTTTTTAGGAACGTCAATTTTAAATTTAGAAACCGTGTCTGTGTATGTAGTATATGAAGTTTTATAATTAAATTTTTCTTCTTTAAACGATTCAAAAAACTTAGTTGAATTTTCCTCAGTAGCATTAATTGTTCCTAATAAATAATATTTTGTTCCTTTAATTACCGATTTTAATTTTACATTTTTATTCCCAATTTTAGATTGCGATGTATATATTTGCTTAATTTTATCAAACTTTGTGTTGGTAGAATCAGCATCGTGTTGAAGATAAAATTCATAATGAATTTGTTTTTGTTCAAACTCGCTATCTTCTAAAAAATTTGTAGAATTTAAAGTGTTTTCTGTAACAAAATAATATCCTTTTTCTGATGAATTATACGCTTGAATTTCTACATTTTTTACCGTTTCATCTGTGTTTCCATAAACCATATTAAACTCAGGAACATCTACAGAAAATCCACCTTTTAACGGTGTAATTCGTTCCCAATTGGTAGAAAACGATTTAATTTTTATATTGTCAAATACTTCTTTTTCAAATTGTCTTGTGTAATTTCCAGATCCAATCATAGAAACCGTGATTAGTTCTAAAGGAGTAATGTAAAATCGCCAATGCTGATTATTTCCGTTTTTAGTTGCATTTTTAATATCGTAACCAACATAATTATCTTGTTCGAAATAATTTTTTTCTAAAATTGTTCCAGGTATATTTTCAAAAAATAAACTGTCAATAGTTTTAGGATTAAAAAGTTCGTCTTTTTTATTCATAAATGAATTTAACGGAATCCTTTTAATTGAAATTGCGCCACCATTTGTAAAATCTGGAGAACCAATATCTTCGCCATTTTTTATAATTTTATTAGTTAATGGCATTTTAATCATATTGTCTTTAGATGATGTAGCTATAAATCCAGGATTAGGATAAAAATCTTCAATTGCCTTTTTTTGCGCCTCACCATTTTTAGACATTACATCAATAATTGGAGAAACCGTGTAACCTTTGTCTCTTAAAAGCTGAATAATTCCTTGTTTTCCAGCAAGATGCGCTGCGCCAACAGCCGAAAATAAACTTCCAGTTTTAGCAAGAGAATCGATACTTTTAGTCATAATAATGTTTCTATTTACAATTAAAGCATCGTGCGCTTTTTTAGAAAACATTAATTTATAAATAGAATCTAGCATTAACACATCTTTCTCTCTATAATACTCTTTAGTTGCTTCATTAAAGTTACCCGATTTTACAATTTTTAATAATAACTCTCTGTTTTTATCATCTGGTCTTGCATCATCTTGTTTAATTTTCATTACAGAAAGCATTGATTCTGTAGCGCTTTCTAAACCAATAATTCGTTTTTTATATTTTCTACCTGTTTGATAAATAAACATATCTAAAACTGTATTTTCTTGATAATCAGATTTTTCTCCTTCTACGCCAGAAAGCATATTTGCAAAATAATTACTGTTTATAAACACTGTTTTTATAGCATTTTTTTTTATTGGATTTAAATAAAAAGTTGAGTAAAAATTATAAGGAGAATACAAACTGCTTTGTTGCATTAAAGCTATAACTTCATCCCAAGTTTCAGGATCGCTTTCGTTACTAACAATATCTGAAGCTAATAAATTTTTAAAAAAGGCATCACTTAAATGATAGGAAATTTTATCATTTACGTGCATTGTTCCGTACAAATAGGATTTTTTAGTTAATCCGTTACCGGATATTTCCCAAAATAAAGTTTTTTCTTTTTGAGCAAATGATAATGATGATACAAGTAATAACGCGAGTAATAATGTCTTTTTCAATGGAATAATTTTATAAAACAAATATAATTGAAAACTGCATTATAAAAACAAAAAAATACTACTATTATGGAAGTTTTTAATCACAAAAAAACCGCCAATCTATTGAAAGGCGGTTTGAAATTTTCTAAATTTTTAGAAATTATTCTTTGATTTCGTTTCCTTGAGAGTCAAAAAAGCGATAATCTAGATACGTGTAAGCGTCACGAGGTATAATTTTCACCCATTTTTTATGTTCAAAAAACCATTTTGAACGTATTGATGGAATACCAGTTTTTAAATATGCTGCCACAAAAGGATGCACATTTAACACAACTTTTTTATGGTCTTTTAATAACTTTTCTAGAGAAAAAGTAATTTTATCTATAATTTGAATTGGTGCATCTATATCACCAGGCAAATTATTAGGATTTTCTTCTCTTGTTTCAATATTTACTTCTGGTCTTACTCGCTGACGTGTTATTTGAACTAGTCCAAATTTACTTGGCGGTAAAATTTTATGCTTGGCTTTATCATCACTCATTTCTTCTCGAAGATGATTAAACAACACTTGGCGATTATCTGGATTTTGCATATCGATAAAATCGACTACAATAATTCCACCCATATCTCGAAGTCTTAATTGGCGCGCAATTTCTGTTGCAGCAATCATATTAACTTCTAGAGCAGTATCTTCCTGATTATTAGCTTTGTTAGAACGGTTTCCACTATTTACGTCTATAACGTGAAGAGCTTCAGTGTGTTCTATTATCAAATAAGCACCTTTGCTCATTGATACCGTTTTTCCAAACGATGTTTTTATTTGTCTTTCGATGTTGTATTTTTCAAAAATTGGTGTGTCTTTTGACTGATAAAACTTAACTATTTTTTGTTTTTCAGGAGCTATTTCGGCTAAATAGTCCTTGGTTTCATTGTATAACTCTTCTTCATCTACTTGAATACCAGTAAAGGTATCATTAAATACATCTCTTAATATTGACGAAACTTTACTAAGTTCGCCCAATACTTTAGACGGATGATGAGCAGTTACTAATTTTTTGCACATTGCTAGCCATCTATCATTGAGGTTTTGCAAGTCTTTTTCTAGTTCGGCTGTGTTTTTGCCTTCGGCTACTGTTCTCACAATAACACCAAAACCTTTTGGTTTGATTGCTTGTACCAATTTTTTTAATCGGTCTTTTTCTGATTTTTCTTCTATTTTTTGAGAAACAGAAACCCTATCAGAAAACGGTACAAGAACTAAAAATCTACCAGCAAAAGATAGCTCACCGCTTATTCTTGGTCCTTTGGTAGAAATTGGTTCCTTAACCACTTGCACTAAAACAGATTGGTTGGCACTTAGCACATCGGCAATGGCACCATCTTTATCTATTTCTTTTTCAAACTGAAAGTTTTTTAGGGAGAAATCTTTTATTTTACCTGCGCTTACAAGTTTAATGAATTTTAAATAGGAAGATAAATTGGGACCTAAATCGTGATAATGTAAAAAGGCGTCTTTATCTGAGCCAACATTTACAAAAGCAGCATTTAAGCCAGAAACAGGTTTTCTTATTTTGGCAATAAAAATATCACCAACAAGAAAACTGCTAATTTTTTCTTCTTCTTTATGTAATTCAATTAGTTTTCCATCTTTTAATAAGGCAAAATCTACAGCATTGTCGCTAGATCTGATAATCAGTTCTTTATTCACGTTGTAAATTTTTATCCCAACTTTAAGGTTTGTAGTTTTTAGTTTGTTGTTTATAGATTTTAACCATAAATAATAAACCATAAACCATAAACTTTTTTAAGCAAGGATGGATTAAACAATAATTTTTTACAGGTTTTACCCAAAGAAAAATAGTGTTCAGTTTACAGTTTTTAGTATACAGATACCTAATACTTTACTGACAACAGATTACTAATTTTCAATTTCAATGAACGTTTAAAAAAGAAAAAAGTAGTTTAAAACTACTTTTTCTTTTTATGACGGTTAGCTCTTGCACGTTTTTTACGTTTGTGCGTAGCTACCTTATGTCTTTTTCTTTTTTTACCACTTGGCATAACTTGGTGTGTTTAGTGTGATTAATAAATAAATTTTTAAACTGCTATTTCAGTTTTAGTTTTTACTCCTTCAACAAATACTTTTGCAGGTTTAAATGCTGGAATGTTGTGTGCTGGAATTTTTATTGTAGTATTTTTAGAAATATTTCTACCTGTTTTTTCAGCTCTAGTTTTAACTATAAAACTTCCAAAACCTCTTAAGTAAACGTTATCTCCAGTTTCTAGAGAGTTTTTTACTTCTTCCATAAATGTTTCAACTGTAGATTGAACATCTCCTTTTTCTAGTCCTAATCTTTCTGAAATTTTAGCTACGATATCTGCTTTCGTCATTTTCTTTCGTATTTATTAAATTATGTGTATTTTTTTGAGAGTGCAAATATAGGAATTAAAAAAACAATATTTCAAGGATAATTGATTAAAATTTAATCAGATAAACAATTACTTTTGTCATCCAATATTTTTTATGGAATTTTCTAACTCATTATTGCATTGGTATTTACAAAATAAACGCGATTTGCCTTGGCGAAATACCACCAATCCGTATCCTATTTGGTTGTCTGAAATTATGCTTCAACAAACAAGAGTTGCGCAAGGAATGCCTTATTTTTTATCATTTATGGAAAACTTTCCTACTGTTTTTGATTTGGCGAAAGCCGATGAAGAACAGGTTTTAAAACTTTGGCAAGGTTTAGGATATTATTCTAGAGCAAGAAATATGCACAAAACGGCTCAATTTATTGCATTAGAATTAAACGGAAATTTCCCAAATAATTACAAAGATTTACTAAAATTAAAAGGAATTGGTCAATATACTGCAGCTGCAATTGCTTCATTTGCATTTAATGAAGTTGTACCTGTTGTTGATGGAAATGTTTTTAGAGTTTTATCAAGATATTTTAATGTTGAAACAGATATTGCATCATCTACAGCCAAAAAAGAATTTACTGCTTTGGCAAATGAGTTAATCCCGAAAGACAATCCTGCATTGTTTAACCAAGCAATTATGGAATTTGGAGCATTGCAATGTGTACCAAAAAACCCAAATTGTAGTAATTGTATTTTTAATTCGAGTTGCGCTGCTTTGCAATTAAAAAAGGTTAGCGAACTTCCTGTTAAATTAAAAAAGACAAAGGTTACTAATCGTTATTTTAATTATTTAATTTTTATAGATGTTGATAATCATACTGTTATAAATAAAAGAGTAGAAAAAGGTATATGGCAAAATTTATATGAATTTCCAGTAATTGAAACTGAAGACAAAGTAGATTTTGAAACCATTACTGATGAAATAAATGAAAAATTTTCGGATAAAAAAATAATGGAAATTACTCAATATAATGACAATCAAATAATTCATAAATTATCACATCAAAAATTGCATATTAATTTTTATAAGGTTGAAATTAAAAATAAATTAGAAAAAGGAATTGATTTAGAAACCTTAAAAACGTTCCCATTTCCTATAGTAATTCATAATTTTATAGAAAAGTATTCGATATAATTACCTTTAAATAAAAGTATTAAAAAAAATAATTACCTTTGAAATAGTTAACAATTTATAATTATGGATTTACAACTTACAAAACTAGAATTAATAGAAATGCTTTTGAGTACAAAAAAAGAATCTATTTTAAAAAAAATCAAGAGTATTCTTGAAGAAGATTGTAGTGATTTAACCGAAGATGATTATAAGATTATTGATGAAAGAAGAGAAAAACATTTTAATGGCGAAAGCAAATCTTATTCTTGGGAAGAAACTAAAAAAGGTATTTTAAATTAATTATTTGAATTTATTTGTAATTTTGAATTAAACAAACCGCTACAATTATGGCAGGAACATTAAATAAAGTTATGCTTATAGGTCATCTTGGTGACGATGTAAAAATGCACTATTTTGAAGGTGGCAACTGCATTGGGCGTTTTCCGTTGGCTACAAATGAAGTTTATATTAACAAGCAAACCAACGAAAAAATTACTTCTACAGAATGGCATAATCTAGTTGTAAGAAATAAAGCTGCCGAAATTTGCGAAAAATATTTATCTAAAGGCGATAAAATTTATGTTGAAGGAAGAATAAAATCGCGTCAATGGCAAGCTGAAGACGGTTCTACAAAATATACAACAGAAATTCAAGTTACCGAATTTACTTTTTTAACAGTGAAAAAAGATACCGAAGGAAACAAATCTATGCCAATTTCTGAGCCAAAAAACAACAATTTTGATGCTCCAAACGAGCAGAATGCAGTAAATGATTTGCCTTTTTAATATTGTTTAACCAAATTTAGCAGCTTGGATCCAGAACCCAGTTTAACATTATTTTCTTCACTAGACACCAATTTACTTTTTGGGATAATTGGTATTGTTTTATTACTTTTTTGTTGTGCAATGGTTGCAGCATCAGAAGTGGCGCTTTTTTCTTTATCGCCTCAAAATCTTAATGAATTAGCAAGTTCATCATCTGCGAAAGCCAAAATTATAAATAAGTTATTGTCAAAACCAAAGAAATTATTGGCTACAATTTTAGTTGCAAATAATTTTTTACACATTGCAATTGTAATTTTATTTTCGTTTTCTCTTGACGAAGTTTTTTCTACCATTACGTCTTCAGTTTTAAAATTTGCTGTAGAAGTAATTTTAGTAACTTTTTTAATTTTGTTGTTTGGCGAAGTTTTACCCAAAATTTACGCTAGTAGAAATAATACAAAATTTGCAAGTTTTATTGCTTATCCTTTATCAATACTAGACAAATTACTTTCGCCAATAAGTTTACCAATGCGAAGTTTGACACTTTTTTTACAAAATAAATTGGGCAAACAAAAAACTAATTTTTCTGTAGATCAACTTTCGCAAGCACTAGAATTAACTTCTACAGATGATACTTCTAGCGAAGAACAAAAAATTCTAGAAGGAATTGTAAGCTTTGGAAATACTGATACAAAGCAAGTTATGAGTCCAAGAATAGATATTTTTGGATTGGATATTGACGAAACATTTGCCGAAATTTATCCAAAAATAGTTGAAAAAGGATATTCTAGAATTCCAGTTTATCAAGACAATATAGACAACATAAAAGGCGTTTTGTTTATTAAAGATTTAATTCCACACATTAACAAAAAAGAATTTGATTGGAAAGAATTGCTTAGAGAACCGTTTTTTGTTCCAGAAAATAAAAAACTTGATAATTTATTGAAAGATTTTCAAGGAATGAAAAGTCACTTAGCAATTGTTGTTGATGAATATGGTGGTACATCTGGATTGGTATCATTAGAAGATATTATTGAAGAAATTGTTGGTGATATTAGTGACGAATTTGACGATGAAAATATTAATTATTCTAAAATTGATGAAAATAATTTCTTGTTTGAAGGAAAAATAAATCTAAAAGATTTTTATAGAATTATTGATGTAGATGAATACTCATTTGAAATAAGAAAAGGCGAAGCAGAAACATTAGCCGGATTTATATTAGAAATACTTGGAAATTTTCCTAAAAAAGGACAAAAAATTCAGTTTGAAAATTGTCTTTTTAAAATAGAATTGGTAGATAAAAAACGAATTAAACAAATAAAAGTAACTATTGATGCAACGTAAAATTAAACACATTTTAGGAATAACAACTTTTGCAATTGCACTACTTTTTATAAGTTGTAAAGACGATGTTTTGCCAAAACCATCAAGTCAATTGCGATTGGATTATCCTGTGGCAGAATATGCGGCATTCGAAAACCATTGTCCAATAACATTTGAAATAAACTCTGATGGAATAATTAAAGAAGATAACAATTGTGGATTTTCTATAACCTATCCTAAAATGAAAGCAACTATTTATTTAACTTATAAAAATGTAAATGGTGATGTTGATAAACTGCTTCGTGATGCTCAAAAACTTACTTATGAACATGTTATAAAAGCAGACGATATCTTGGAGCAACCTTATTTAAATCCAGATAAAAAAGTGTACGGAATGTTTTATAATGTTAACGGAAACGCAGCAACCAATGCACAATTTTATGTTACTGATAGCATAAAACATTTTGTAACTGGTTCTGTTTATTTTTATGCAAAACCCAATTACGATTCAATAATGCCTGCTGCAGATTATATTAAAAATGATATGCAACACATTATGGAGACTTTAAAGTGGAAATAAAATATACTATAAATCTTATTGATTTAAATATTCTTACATTCATATACTTATACTATTGTTAAATTTTGTTTAATTAATTAACCATATCGTTAAACAAAATAATCTTTTTACTAATTTTACATTATACGTATAACTTAAAAAAACAGTATTATGAATTTAGTGAAAAAAATTAGTGCCTTTGCATTAGTAGTAATTACAATGGCTTCTTGCGGAGAGAAGAAAACAGACACACCAACAGATGTAACAGCAACAGATTCTACAGAAGTTGCAATGGACACAACAACAGTTGAAGTAAAAACAACTACAATTGTAGATGTTGCAGCAGGAAATCCAGATTTTTCAACATTAGTTGCGGCAGTTAAAGCAGCAGGTTTAGTTGAAACATTGAGTGGCGATGGACCATTTACAGTATTTGCACCAACAAATGCAGCTTTTGAAAAATTACCAGCAGGAACAGTTGATGGATTGTTGAAACCAGAAAATGTTGAAAAACTAAAAGGTTTATTAACGTATCACGTTGTTGCAGGAAAATTTGATGCTGCTACAGTTACAGATGCAATTACTAAAGGTAAAGGTAAATATACAGTTACTACAGTTCAAGGAGGAAAAATTGACTTGAGTTTAAATGAAGGAAAAGTTATTTTAACTGATGCAAACGGAAAAACTTCTACAGTTGCAATAGCTGATGTTGCTGCTTCAAATGGAATAATTCATGCAATTGATTCAGTTGTAATGCCAAAATAATTATTAATTCAAATTGAAAAACCGTTCTAATATATTATTGGAACGGTTTTTTTTATGTTTAAAAATTAGAAGTTTAAGCTTTATTTAAAGTTTTAATTTCAGAAACTTTATAAGTTTTTCCGTCTCCGGTTGTTTCAACAGCTTTTACAATATCTGTAGAAGTAAGTTTATCTAAATCGAAATTTACAGTTGCTTGCTTGGTTTCAAAGTTTACTTTAACTTCTTGAATGCCTTCCATTTTAACTAATTTTTCTTCTATGGTTTTGGCACAACCAATTTCGCAAACCATTCCGTCAATTTTAAAACTTGCCGTTTCTGGTTTTAAAGCCGCAACAATTTCTTTTTTAGAAGTTGTTTTTTCTACATCATTTGAAGCAACAGTTGTTTTATCTTTGCATCCAACTAAAAGTACAGACGCAAATGCAAAGGAAAGTATAGCTTTAGGAAAAATCATAATTATATTATTTTAATAAAATAGTCACCACTATCTTTGACAAAATTACTTTATTTTTTAGAAGACAATTATAAAATTATCACAAATTTACATTACACTATATGTTAACAAAACAACTAAAATGGATACTGTTAATCGTTCTAGCAACAATTTGGGGAAGTTCGTTTATATTGATTAAAAAAGGATTGTTAGGATTAAATCCGTTTCAATTGGGATCGTTAAGAATACTATTTGCAGCATTATTTTTATTACTGATTGGTTTTAAAACGTTACCAAAAATTCCGCAAGGTCAATGGAAGTTTGTTGCTTTAACCTCTTTATTTGGCACATTTATTCCAGTTTATTTGTTTTCTATTGCACAAACCCAAATTTCTAGTTCGGTAAGCGCTATTTTAAATTCGTTAACACCTTTAAACACGTTAATTTTAGGCACGTTAGCATTTGGATTAACGTTTAAAAGGCAACAAATTTTAGGCGTACTAATTGGGTTAATTGGAAGCGCGATGTTGATTTTAAATGGCGCAGCAAACCATCCAGAACAGAATTATTATTATGCTATTTTAGTTGTAATAGCTTCTATTTGTTATGCAACAAATGTAAATTTGATAAAAAAATATTTATCAAATTTATCACCTTTAACCATTTCTACAGGAAATTTTGCAGTGTTATTACTTCCTTCTTTGGCGGTTTTATATTTTTCAGATTTTTTTGAGATTGTTAAATTTCAGCAAACTCAAAATGCAGTTTTCTACATTGTAATTCTAGGAGTTGTTGGAACTGGAATAGCAAATATTATTTTCTTTAGATTAATTCAATTATCATCTCCAGTTTTTGCTACATCTGTAACTTATTTAATTCCAGTAGTTGCCTTTTTTTGGGGATTACTTGATAATGAAAACCTTACTACAATTCAATTTGTTGGTGCTTTTATTATTTTAGTTGGGGTTTATTTGGCGAATAGGAAGTAGTTTTCAGTGTTCAGTGTTTATTGTTCAGTTTTCAATTTCGAAACTTCGGAATTAGTGTTCTGTTTATATCTTCTAAAAATTAAAAAAGCCGTTTCAATTATTATGAAACGGCTTATTATTTGAAAATAAAAAACCATTAAGACATTAAGTTTCATTAAGTTTTTCTATTCTTAATTACCTCAACATTTTAATGGTTTAACTTTTTTATTGAAACTTAATTATTGAAAATCAGCATCAGTAACACCTTCGTTAGTTTTTACTTCAGAAAATTTTACATCTAATTCTATACCTACATTCATTACTAAATTAAAAGGAAATTTTACACCTTTTACATCTCTGTAATCATTATAGTAAGTCATCATTGTTGCTTTTTTTCCATCTTGATCTTGTACTTGAGCTTCGGCAGTTTTTAAACCCGATTTTACATCATAGTACGATGTTTTATCGCCATCTACAACAGCATAAGCATCGTTTCCGTTTATTGGTTCAATTGCTGCAACTGTTACTCCAGGTTTAGATGCCAAAGTTAATTCTACAAAAGGAACCGATTCTTGTTTCATTCTTGCTAATTCTTCTCCTTCAAGTGCTTTTTTCTGACCTTGACTTGTTTGGTAACCACCATTTTCGTTAACGACTTGTTTCATTAAGCTCATTCCTGGCATAGAAACTTCAACCATCATTTTACCTTTTACATCAACTTTAGACACAAAACTTAATGGAGAAGGAATTTGAGGAATTTTTGTAGATCCAATAGAGGCCACAGTTTTTACAGCTTTTGCAGCTTTTTCTCCACCAATTGCAGTTATGTAATTATCTAAAACAGATTTTACGGTAACTCCAGCTGGAACTGGTTTTTTCATTGCTGGTTTGTCTGTAGCATTTCCAAATTTATCAAAATAAAACATTGGAATTTTTAATTTTTCTAATCCTGCAATTACATCTGAACCTTTACCCACAACTACAATTCTTAAATTATCTTCTAAGAAATATTTATTTGAAACACGTAAAACATCTTCTGCAGAAACTGCATTTATATTTTTAATGTAGTTTTCATAAAAATCTGATGGCAATCCTTGAACTTCTGTGTTTAAAGCATAACGTGCAATTGTTGCTGGTTTTTCTACTTGCATTACAAATCGTCCAACATATCCTGCCTTTACATTATTCAACACATCATCGGCAACTTTTTCTGTACGAATTTTTTTAACTTCTTTCAAAAATTCTACTACAGCGCTATCGGTAACCATATTTCTAACTTGAGAATTGGCTTTAAAAGTACTTGCCATATTTTTATCATAACCTACGTTAGATCTTGCACCGTATGTCCAACCGTGAGCTTCTCTTAAATTCATATTTAAGTAACTATTAAAATCGCCACCAAGAACTTGATTGGCAATAATTACTGGAAAGAAATCGGCATCGGCCATTTTTAGTTGTACTGTATTTATCAACGAAATTTCAGATTGAACTGCATTAGGCATATCAACAAAATTTATTTGACTGTACTGAACATTAGATGGATTAGAATAGGTTAATCTTGGCGCAGTAGCTTTAGCCCAAGAGCCAAAAAGTTTTTCAACTGCTTTTTTAGTTTCCTTAAATTTTATATCTCCAATAATAACTAGATAAGCATGTTCTGGAACAAAATACGAAGTATAATTAGCTTTTACATCAGATAATGAAACATTACTAATTGTAGTTTCAGTTAAATATTCGCCAGATGGATGATTTTTTCCATAAGCCAATACGTTCTCAACTCTTCCTGCAACTGCTGTTACACTTTTTTCTTGAGTTTTTAAATTCTCAATTAGTTTTTCTTTTTCTTTATCTAATTCTGCTTGAGTAAAATTAGGATTTAAAGCTCCATCTGCCATTAATTCTAAAATTCTTTTTGAATATTTAGACAATCCAGATGCAGATGCACCAGAAGAATAAAAATTAATATTGGCTCCAAGAAAATCTATCTCTTCGTTAAAAGCATCTTTAGAAACTTTCATAGAACCGTTTCCAATTAATGAACTTGTTAAATCATCAACACCTTTTTTATCGCCTTCTGCATAAGGAGCATTATCTAATGTAAGATTAAATGAAACTCTTGGTAATTTATGATTTTCTACAATCATAACCTTTAATCCGTTGGGAAGTGTAAAAGTTTGTGGCTTGTTAATGTTAACTTTTGGTGCTGCGCCAGGTTTTGGCTGTGGTCTGTCTTGTGCTTGCATAATTACTGTAAGGAACAAACTTGTTACTAATAGTGCTATTTTTTTACTCATTTTATAAGTTTTATTTTTTTGAATAG
Source organism: Flavobacterium sp. (assembly GCF_043760115.1). Taxonomy (GTDB): domain Bacteria; phylum Bacteroidota; class Bacteroidia; order Flavobacteriales; family Flavobacteriaceae; genus Flavobacterium. The sequence continues at coordinate 18,140 of NZ_JAYUPK010000141.1, read as the reverse complement.
TTGGAATCGCTGTTTTCATAGTTGTAAATTATTTAGTATCAGCTTTATCTTTAGCAGGAACATAATCTAAAATTAAACGTTGATTTGGGTTTAGATATTTTTTAGCAATATCTCTAATTTCCTCACGAGTAATAGATCGGTACATTTCAACTTCGGTATTAATTAAATTTACATCTTTATACAACATATAATAAGTAGCTAAATTATCTGCAATTCCTTCAACGCTAGAATTACTGTCTACAAAAGTATTATCGTATTTATTTTTTAATTTTTGAAGTTCATTTTCAGATATTAAATTCGTTTGAAGATTTACAATTTCTGCATCTACTTCTGCTAAAATATTTTCTGATGTAAATTCACCTTGAGGCAATCCGTAAAGAATATAAGTTCCATAATCTTCTTGATTGTAACTAAAAGCACCAATTTGTAATGCCATCTTTTTATCGTCAACTATTTTTTTATACAAACGAGAACTTTTTCCGTCAGATAAAATGGAAGAAATCATATCAAGAACTCTAGCATCACGAGTTTTCATTGAAGGAGTTCTGTAAGCAGCAACAACCATTTCTTTTTGAATGTTTGAATCCTCATAACGCGCTTTAATAGTCTGCGTAATTGGTTCTTCTACAAATGTTTGTCTTGTAACTGCTGCGCCTTTAGGTATTGAACCAAAATATTTTTGAATCCATTCTTTAGTTTGTGTAACATTACTAATATCTCCTGCAACTACTAAAACTGCATTATTAGGCACATAAAACTTTTTATTAAATGCTTGAAATTCTTCCAATGTTGCTGCATCTAAATGATCCATAGAACCAATAGTTGTCCAACGATAAGGATGATTTTTAAACATATTTTTCTTAACCTCAGGAATTAATTGACCATAAGGAGAATTATCATAACGTAATCTTTTTTCTTCTTTAACGACTTCGTTTTGTGTATCAACACCTATTTGATTAATTACTGGATGTAATAATCTTTCAGATTCCATCCACAAACCTAATTCTAAATTATTAGAAGGGAAAACTTCGTAATAATACGTTCTATCTTCTGTAGTATTGGCATTATTCGTACCACCATTAGAAGTTACAATTTTAAACCATTCGCCACGTTTAATATTTTGAGTTCCTTCAAATAAAAGGTGTTCAAAAAAGTGAGCGAATCCAGTTCTGGTAGGATTTTCGTCTTTAGCACCAACATGATACATTACAGATGTAATTACAACTGGAGCCGAATTGTCATTGTGCAAAATAACATGCATTCCGTTGTCTAAATCATATTCTTCAAAAGCTACCTTTTGGGCAGAAGCAGTTCCTCCTAGCATAAGCAATGTACTTAAAGCAATTAGTGAATTTTTCATAAAAAACTATAAATTTTAGTTGATAGTATAATTAGTAAACTAAATACTAATATTGTTACACAAAAATAAGTTTTTTTATTTAATAAATGTAAGAATAATTGATGTCAATCTATTATTATAATTACTTGATATTTAAGTAAAAAGTTTTTTTGAGTAAGCGTTGTGCGTGTAGAAAAAAGTTATATATTTGCAAACTTAAATTTAATAAACAATTTGTTATGTACGCAATCGTAGAGATAGCAGGGCAACAATTTAAAGTAAGCAAAGACTTAAAGGTTTATGTTCACCGTTTGACAAATGAAGAAGGTTCAAAAGTTTCTTTTGACAAAGTTCTTCTTTTAGATGACAATGGATCAATCACTTTAGGCGCCCCAGCTATAGAAGGTGCTTCAGTAGAAGCAAAAGTGTTACAACACTTAAAAGGTGATAAAGTAATTATTTTCAAAAAGAAAAGAAGAAAAGGTTACAAAAAGAGAAACGGTCACCGTCAGTATTTAACACAAATCCTTATTGAAGGAATTAGTGCTACAGGTGGAAAAAAATCAACTCCTAAAAAAGAAGAAGCTCCAAAAGCAGAAGCAACTGTAAAAGTTGAAAAAGCACCAAAAGCAGAAAAACTAGTAGAAGTAGTTGAAGAAAAAGCACCAAAAGCGGCTAAAGCTTCTAAAACAGGTGATGATTTAGTGATTATTGAAGGAATTGGTCCAAAAGCTGCTGAGGCATTAGTTGCTGGAGGAATTGATACTTTTGCAAAATTAGCTGCTACAAGCGCTGAAGCTGTTAAAGAAATTCTTGATGCATCTACTAATAAAGTACAACACTTAGATCCTACAACATGGGCACAACAAGCACAGCTTGCTGCCGATGGTAAAATGGACGAATTAAAAAAATTACAAGATGAATTAAACGGTGGTAAAGCTGTTTAATTAATTAATAACCTATAAAACCTATAACATCATGGCTCACAAGAAAGGTGTCGGTAGTTCGAAGAATGGTAGAGAATCACATTCTAAACGTTTAGGCGTTAAGATATATGGTGGTCAAGCTGCAATTGCTGGTAACATAATCATAAGACAAAGAGGTTCAAAACACAATCCAGGCGAAAACGTTTACATGGGTAAAGATCATACTTTACATGCAAGAGTTGATGGCGTTGTGAAATTTCAGAAAAAAGCGGAAAATAAATCGTACGTTTCTATTATTCCTTTTGAAGCATAATTTAAAATTTATTTTAGATTTAAAAAAAACCGTTCAGTGATGAACGGTTTTTTTGTGGAATAAAAATATGTAAATTATTTAGAATTTTAATGGAAATTATGAACTTATATTGAAATCATAGCACAGCTATACGTTTCAAATAAAATCCTTCGACAAGCTTAGGAAGAACAATATTTTAAAATTGGTATTAGTACTAAGTTGAGAATCTGAAACAAGTTGAGAATCTGAAACAAGTTCAGATTAAAAAAAAACCATCCGTATTAACGAATGGTTTACTGATATTTAATCTATTTCTTTCATTTTAAAAGTATCCATAAATGCAGTGGTATAATTTCCTGCAACATATTCTGGTTCGTCCATTAATTGTCTGTGAAACGGTATTGTAGTTTTTATTCCTTCAATGTAAAACTCATCTAAGGCACGTTTCATTTTGTTAATTGCTTCTCCTCTAGTTTGAGCCGTTGTTATTAACTTGGCAATCATAGAATCATAATTTGGCGGAATTGTATAACCGGCGTAAACGTGTGTGTCTAGACGAACTCCGTGTCCTCCAGGAGAATGCAATACAGTTATTTTTCCAGGTGATGGACGAAAATCGTTGTATGGATCTTCGGCATTTATTCTACATTCTATAGCATGAAGATTTGGAAAATAATTTTTTCCAGAAATTGGAATTCCTGCAGCAACCATAATTTGTTCACGGATTAAGTCGTAATCTATTACTTGTTCTGTAATTGGATGTTCTACTTGAATTCTAGTATTCATTTCCATAAAATAGAAATTTCTATGTTTGTCAACTAGAAATTCTACTGTTCCTGCACCTTCATATTTAATAAATTCGGCAGCTTTTACAGCAGCTTCACCCATTTTATTTCTTAATTCATCAGTCATAAAAGGTGATGGAGTTTCCTCTGTCAATTTTTGATGACGACGTTGTACTGAGCAATCTCTTTCTGATAAATGACATGCTTTTCCATAAGAATCTCCAACAACTTGAATTTCTATATGACGTGGTTCTTCAATTAATTTTTCTAGATACATTCCGTCATTTCCAAATGCAGCAGCCGATTCTTGACGCGCACTTTCCCAAGCTTTTAGCAACTCATCTTCTTTCCAAACGGCACGCATTCCTTTTCCACCGCCACCAGCTGTTGCTTTTAGCATTACTGGAAAACCCATTTCTTTAGACAATTCTAAAGCTTGTTCATAAGATTCTAATAATCCTTCTGAACCTGGAACGCATGGAACGCCTGCTGCTTTCATAGTGGCTTTGGCTGATGCTTTATCGCCCATTTTATCAATCATTTCTGGTGAAGCACCAATAAATTTTATTCCGTGTTCTTGACAAATTTTAGAAAACTTAGCATTTTCTGAAAGAAATCCGTAACCTGGATGAATTGCATCTGCATTTGTAATTTCTGCAGCAGCAATAATACTTGACATTTTTAAATAGGATAAATTACTTGGTGGTGGACCAATACAAACTGCTTCGTCTGCAAACTTTACATGCAAACTTTCAGCATCAGCTGTAGAGTAAACTGCAACTGTTTTTATTCCCATTTCTTTACAGGTTCTTATTACTCTTAAAGCAATTTCACCTCTGTTGGCAATTAATATTTTTTTAAACATCTTTTTAAAATTTTAAAATTACAAATCCCAAATCCCAAAATCCAATATTGGAATTTGTATTTTGATTATTGGAATTTCAAAAAAATTATGATGGATCTACTAAAAACAATGGTTGGTCAAATTCTACAGGCGACATGTCGTCTACAAGAATTTTTACAATTTTTCCAGTAATTTCGGCTTCTATTTCATTAAATAATTTCATTGCTTCAATTACGCATAGAACATCTCCTTTTTGTATTGTACTTCCAACCTCAGCAAAAACTGGTTTGTCTGGTGCTGGTTTTCTATAAAAAGTTCCAATCATTGGAGATTTTATAGTTACATATTTAGAATTTTCGTCAACAACTGCTGTTGCAACTGGTGTTATGGTAGCAGGAATTGCTGTTTGATTTTGTGCTGGTAATGCTTGTTGAATTGGTGCTTGCTGAACATAGGTTACTTCTGGTGCAGCATTTTCTAAAGTTGTTCTAATGGTAATTTTAACATCGTCCATTTCTAATTTTACTTCTGCAACGCCAGAGTTTGCTACAAATTTAATTAGGTTTTGAATTTCTTTTAAATCCATAATTATTGTTTTTTAGTTAGTTTATTTTTTAATAAGCCCATTTAAGATAAATTGAACCCCAAGTAAATCCGCCACCAAAGGCAGCAAATATTAAATTATCTCCTTTTTTAAATTTACTTTCAAAATCGCTCAACAACAAAGGTAATGTTGCTGATGTAGTATTTCCGTATTTTTGAATATTTATTAAAACTTTTTCATCTTCAAGTTCCATTCTTGATGCTGTTGCGTCAATAATTCGTTTGTTGGCTTGATGTGCAATTAACCAGTTAACATCATTATTAGTGAGATTATTGCGTTGCATAATTTTTTCGCTAACATCTGCCATTCCAGAAACTGCATATTTAAAAACTGTTTTTCCATCTTGAAAAACATAATGTTGTCCATTTGCAACTGTTTCTTTTGAAGCTGGAAGAATTGAACCGCCAGCATCTATTTTAAGATATTCTCTTCCTATTCCGTCAGATTTTAAAATTTCATCTTGAACTCCAAGTCCTTCTAAATTTGGTTCAAATAAAACTGCTCCTGCACCATCTCCAAAAATGATACAAGTTGCTCTGTCGGTGTAATCGATAATTGATGACATTTTATCGGCTCCAATTAATAAAACTTTTTTGTATTTTCCTGATTCAATATAGGCAGATGCAACTGACATTCCGTATAAAAATCCTGAACAAGCTGCTTGTAAATCAAATGCAAAAGCATTTATTGCGCCAATTTGTGTGGCTACAAAAACTCCTGTTGATGCTACAGGCATATCTGGCGTTGTAGTTGCCATTATTATTAAATCTATTTCTGAAGGATTTATGTTTTTTCTAGAAAGTAAATCTTTTGCTGCTTGGATAGCCAAGTAAGATGTTCCTTTTCCTGATTCTTTTAACAATCGTCTTTCAGAAATACCTGTTCTTGTTAAAATCCATTCATCATTGGTGTCTACCATTGTTTCTAATACTTTATTAGAAAGTACAAAATCTGGTACATAACCTCCAACTGCTGTAATTGCTGCTGTAACTTTATTCATATTACTGTTTTATATCTCTTAAAAATTACAAATTTAAAAGAGGTGGAAATTACAAAAAATAATTTAGTTATAATCTTAATTAAATAAATAATAAAACAAAAAACTCTCACCTATTTAGTGAGAGTTTCTATGATAATTGTTTTTTATATTAAATTTCAGCTACTGATTTATCAATAACTACTTGTCCTCTATAGTACATTTTACCTTCATGCCAGTAAGCTCTGTGGTATAAATGTGCTTCTCCTGTAATAGGACAAGTTGCAATTGTTGCTACAGTTGCTTTGTAGTGTGTTCTTCTTTTATCTCTTCTTGTTTTGGAGATTTTTCTCTTAGGATGTGCCATTTTACTATATTATTTATCCGTTAATAGTTGTTTTAATTTGTCCCAACGTGGGTCAATATTTTCTTCTTGTTGTACTTCTTTTTTAGCTTTTTTTACTGATAATTCTGTTAGTTTATCTAAAGTTTCTGTTTTTAAAGTTCCATCTTTTATGCCTGGATGAATTCTTTTTAAAGGAACAGAAAGCACTATCATTTCATAAATATACTGTGAAACGTCTATTTGAAATTCGCCATGAGGTAAAATCAATAGTTCTTCGTTGTCATTATTAAAATTTTCTCCAAACTGAACTACTAAATTTATTTTACCTTTAATTGGTAAATTAAACATCTCATTAGTTAAATCACAAGGCACATAAACAGTACCTTTATGTTTAAAAGAAAGCTCTAATATGGTGCTTTTTTTATCTAAAATTACAGTTACTTTTATATCACAATTTTCATATTCGTGATAGTCAAAGTTATCAAAGAACGCTTTATTTATTTGAAAATCAAATTGATGTTTTCCTAATTTTAATCCAATAAATGGAATTAAAAATTCATTTGTTACTTTCATCATTTTCATTTTATCCAAAATCGAAGGTTCAGGTTTGGGTGTGCAAAGATATAAAATTATTGTTATTTAAAAAGGGTTATAAACATTTTTTTGTTTACAACTGTTTTTCTTTAGTTTTTAGTGGGTTTTTTACCAATTCTGAATACTCATTTCTTGAGTGATAGATGTCTATGGCAAGGTAAACAGCTTCTACAAATGAAGTGTGTTCTGCTAATCCTTTTCCAGCAATTTCATAAGCAGTTCCATGATCTGGCGAAGTTCTAATTTTATTTAATCCAGCAGTATAGTTAACTCCTTTTCCAAATGACAAGGTTTTAAACGGAATTAATCCTTGATCGTGATAGCAAGCAATTACAGCATCAAATTTATCATATTGATTGCTTCCAAAAAAACCATCGGCAGAATAAGGTCCAAAAACTAATGTTCCTTTTTCAAATAATTTTTTTATTGTTGGTTTAATAATTTCTTCATCTTCTTTTCCAATAACTCCATTATCGCCAGAATGTGGATTTAATCCTAATAGTACAATTTTAGGTTTTGTAATTCCAAAATCTTGCTTTAAACATTTATTTATAGTTTCAATTTTTTGAATTATCAAATTTTCTGTTATGTGAGATGCTACTTCGTTAACTGGAATATGATCTGTTAAAAGTCCGACTCTCAAATTATCTTGAACCATTAACATTAACGCATTTCCTTCCAATTCTTTATCTAAATAATCAGTATGACCAGGAAATTTAAATTCCTCTGATTGAATGTTGTATTTATTAATTGGCGCAGTTACCAAAACATCAATTGTTCCTTCTTTTAAAGCATTTGTGGCAGCAATAAAAGATTTAATTGCATATTGACCAATAGTTTCGTCGTTTTGTCCAAAATTAATATCAACACCTTCACGCCACACATTTAAAACATTAATTTTTCCTTTTACTAATTGCTCTATTTTATCAATACCATGAAGTGCTATTTCTGAGTTTAGATTTTTCTTAATAAATGAAACAATCTTTACGTTTGCAAAAATTACTGGCGTACAAAGTTCTAACATTCTAGAATCTTCGAATGTTTTAAGGATTACTTCGCTTCCAATACCGTTTAAATCTCCTATTGAAATTCCTACGATTATATTTTCTGCTTTTTTCATTGGTAGTTATAGGTATTTATTGCTAATTTTGAAGTGCAAATTTAGTAAAATAAAACGAGAAATGTTTACAGGAATAATTGAAACAGTAGGAATAATTAAAGATATTCAAAAAGAAAATGATAATGTTCATATAACAGTAAATTCTAAAATTACAAATGAACTTAAAATAGATCAAAGTGTTGCACATAACGGTGTTTGTTTAACAGTTGTTAATATTAGTGACGATTCTTACACGGTTACAGCAATTAAAGAAACAATTGATAAAACCAATTTAGGCACTTGGCAATTAAATGATTTAATAAATCTAGAACGCGCAATGAAACTTGGCGATAGACTTGATGGTCATATAGTTCAAGGTCATGTTGATCAAATTGGAATTTGTAAAGAAATTACAGAAGCTAATGGAAGTTGGTATTATACTTTTCAGTATGATGAAAATTTAAATAATATTACTATTGAAAAAGGATCAATAACTGTAAATGGTGTTAGTTTAACTGTAGTTAATTCTAAAGATAATGAGTTTAGCGTTGCTATTATTCCATATACTTATGAGCATACTAACTTTAAAAATTTTAGAATCGATACAAAAATAAATTTAGAATTTGATGTTGTAGGAAAATATGTTTCCAAATTATTTTCCAAAAAATAATTCATAAAAAAAGCTTCAATTTAAATTGAAGCTTTTTTTATATTTCTAAGTTTGTAAAATGTGTAAACCAACAACACTACTACTAGCACTAATATATTCCCATCTATAGGATTACCTGGTGGTGGTGGTGGAACTGGTTCAGGTGGATTTGGCGCTGCAAATGTTAAATTGCTCGCTAATAATCCAAAGATAATTACTAGTATTTTATTTGGGACAACTTTCATACGGCGTAAAAGTAAAAAAAAAATCTATTTATCAAAATGTTTTATGTCATAAAATTTAAAACGTAGTAAATAATTGACAATTTGCTAACTTAAACTACATTATATTAATATAATAACATAAAAACATTATTTACAGTTTATTTTTAATAAAAAAAGACTTCTAATGAAGTCTTTTAAAGTGGTCCCACTTGGAATCGAACCAAGCACCTACTGATTATGAGTCAGTTGCTCTAACCGAATGAGCTATAGGACCTTTTTTGAGACTGCAATATTAATACAATATTTAGTTCTTTGCAAGTATTTCATTGTCGGATTTTTATTAAAATTATAAAAATCTAATAATGAATCTAATTTAAATTATTTCTTGACAAAGTTCAATTAAAACTCCATTAGTAGATTTGGGATGCAAAAAAACTACTAATTTATTGTCTGCTCCTTTTTTTGGAATTTCATTTAAAACTATAAACCCTTCATTCTTAAGACGTTCTACCTCTGTTAAAATGTCTTTTACATCAAATGCTATATGGTGAATTCCTTCGCCTTTTTTATCTAAAAACTTAGCAATTGGACTTTCTGGTGTTGTGGCTTCTAATAATTCTATTTTATTTGGTCCATTCATAAAAAAAGAGGTTTTTACTCCTTCACTTACAACCTCTTCTTGCTTGTATGGTGGATTTCCAAATAATTTTTCGAATAAAATATTTGATTCTTCTAAATTCTTTACTGCTATACCTATGTGTTCTATTTTTCTCATTCTTCTGCCACAAAGACTTTTAGTCTCTAAGGTTTCGTAAAATTACAAAATCTATAAGGATTTGAAATTAAATACTAAAAAAATATTTAAAATAGTAATCTTTATTAATTTGAGACTTTGTGGCTGTAAAAAAATTGTATTTTTGCAAAATGGAAACGAACAGACAGAAAAAAATAGGAAGTGTTTTACAGAACGATTTGGTAGATATTCTTCAAGGTGAGATTAGAAAAAACGGATTGACGAATTTAATAATTTCTGTTTCTAAAGTTATTGTTACTACAGATTTGGGTGTTGCAAGAGTTTATTTAAGTGTTTTTCCACAAAATAGAGCACAAGAAATATTGACTGCGGTAAAATCTAATATGCCTTTGATCAAGCACGATTTATCGCAACGTGTTAAATTGCAATTAAGAAAAGTTCCTAATCTTTCTTTTTACATTGACGATTCTCTAGATTACATTGAAAAAATTGATAATGCACTTTCGCTGAAAGAAAATCCAATTGAAAACAGAGAATTACTTGAAAAAAGAAAAAAATCGTAAGTGAATTTTCCGTTTTACATAGCCAAACGATATATTTTTAGTAAAAGTAAAAATAATGCTATAAATATAATAACCAAGATTGCTTCGGCCGGAATAATTGTTGGTGCAATGGCATTGTTTGTAGTACTTTCAGTTTTTGGAGGTTTGCGTGAATTTAGTTTATCTTTCTCTAATGATTTTGATCCAGATTTAAAAGTAACTCCAAGTAGTGGAAAATCATTTAACATATCTGCACAGCAAGAAAAAAAACTTAAAAATATTGATGGAATAATTGATTTTAGTAAAATTATTGAAGAACGCGTACTTTTTTCTTTTGATAATAAACAACTAGTTACTTATTTAAAAGGTGTAGATAAGAATTTCTCTAAAACCAACAAGGCAACTCAAAAATTATTTAATGGTCAATGGTTAAAGCCACAAACTTACCAAGTAGTTATTGGTTATGGAGTTTCTAATAAATTATCATTAGGACTTTTCGATTTTAGTTCACCGTTTGAAGTTTATGTGCCAAAACCTGGAAAAGGAAACATTTCTTTAAATCCAGAAGAAGCTTTTAATAGTGATGTTTTAATTCCTGTTGGAATTTATGCCATAAGCGAAGAATTGGATACGAAGTATGTATTTGCAGATTTACAACTTGTTCAAGAGTTATTAAACTATAAAACAACAGAAGTTTCTGGAATTGAAATTAAAATCAATCCTAACATAGATGAAAATAATATAATTTTAGCTGTTGAAAAGATTTTAAATACTAATAAAAAGGTTATTGTTAAAAACAGAGCACAATTAAATGAAACGTTACACAAAATGCTAAATACAGAAAATGTTGCTATCTATTTAATTTTTACACTAGTTATTATAATTGCACTTTTTAACTTAGTTGGTGCATTAATTATGATGATTTTAGATAAAAAAGCAAATCTTAAAACACTTTTAAATTTAGGTTCAGATGTTAAAGATTTAAGAAAAATATTTTTATTACAAGGCACTTTATTAAGTGTTCTTGGCGGAATTATTGGATTAATTTTAGGAGGAATTATTGTGGCAATTCAACAACAATTTCAATTTATAATGATAACTCCATCATTACCTTATCCTGTAGTTTTTGAAATTCAAAATGTGATAATTGTATTTTTAACAATAGTTACTTTAGGGTTTTTAGCAAGCTTAATTGCAAGTAGTAGAGTTACTAAAAAATTACTAATTTAAGCAAACTGATAATTGCCAAAAACTTCTTCAATTTCATTTAAAATATGGAATAATGTTTGAGCATCATCGGTTGTAACCAATTTTTGTTTGTATTCTTTAAAAGAAGGAATGTTTTTAAAATAATTGGTGTAATGCCGACGCATTTCTACAATTCCAACACGTTCTCCTTTCCAATCCATTGACCAAGTTAAATGATTTCTTGCAGCTTCAATTCTGTCAATCATGGTTGGCGCAGGTAAATGAATTCCTGTAGCAAAATAATGTTTAATTTCATTAAAAATCCAAGGATAACCTATTGCTGCTCTTCCAATCATCATTCCGTCAAGACCAAATTTATTTTTATATTCTAATGCTTTTTCTGGAGAATCGATGTCGCCGTTTCCAAAAATTGGCATTGTAATTCTAGGATTATTTTTTACGCGCTGCACATGACTCCAATCTGAATGACCTTTATACATTTGAGCTCGAGTTCTTGCATGAACGGTTAATGCTTGAACACCAATATCTTGCAATCGTTCGGCAACTTCATCAATATTTATAGAATTATCATCCCAACCCAACCTAGTTTTTACAGTTACAGGAAGATTTGTACCTTTAATTACAGCTTTAGTTAAGCGTATCATTAAATCTACATCTTTTAAAACGCCTGCGCCTGCGCCTTTACAAACCACTTTTTTAACAGGACAACCAAAATTTATATCTACCAAATCTGGTTGAACTGCATCAACTATTCTTGAAGATAATTCCATTGCTTCTTCATCGCCACCAAAAATTTGAATTCCAACTGGTCGTTCATAATCAAAAATATCAAGTTTCATTTTGCTTTTTACAGCATCACGAATTAATCCTTCAGAAGAAATAAATTCTGAGTACATTAAATCTGCACCGTGTAGTTTACATAATCTACGAAATGGTGGATCGCTTACATCTTCCATTGGCGCAAGTAGTAAAGGAAAATCTGGTAATATGATGTTGCCTATTTTGGGCATTGTTTTATTTTTTTTGCAAAGATAGAATTTTAAACTATTGAAATTAGTTTATATAAAGTATTTAAACTCTATAAAAAACATCATCTAGAGCAATGTTTAATTCAGGAAATAATGGGCTTTTTATAAAATTTCCTACCGCAAGTGGCGGAAGACCAATATATTCTTCGTTTATTAAAGTGTAAATTAATATTAATTTATCTGTAGGATCAACAATCCAATATTCTAAAACACCTGCTTCTTGATATAAATTAAATTTTGTGTGTATGTCGTGTTTAGAATTATTTGGTGAAATTATTTCTACTATTAAATCTGGCGAACCGTTGCAACCTTTGTCGTCTAATTTATTTTCGTCACAAATAATACATAAATCTGGCTGTACAACTGTTGTGTCTTTTTTTGTTGATTGAATTGGTAACCTAACATCAAAAGGTGCAACAAAAACTCTGCAAGATTTTCTTTTAAAATTTTCATAAAAACAACCACTCAAATTTTGAGATACTTCTTGATGAAATCTACTTGGCGCTGGACTCATTTTTAGTATAAATCCTTTTATAAGTTCTACACGTTCACTAAACTTAAACATCAAATAATCTGAGTAAGTATAGGTTTTAGACAAATCTAAATCGGAAAATTTAGTTACAAAAGGCATTTTAATTTTTTTTATTAAAACAAATATACTAAAGATTTTGAAATTGACTTTAAAAATCCACTTGAACAATAGTTAATGAACAAGGTACAATCAAAAGTTTTGGTTTATATTTGCAGATAAATTCTTATTTACTAGGATTTGCGTTAGGGATTACTTCACATAACTTTTATTTTTACAGGAGTTCAGTGAATTAAAATTTAAGCAATTGTTTGAGCTCTTTATTGTGAAACGATAGTGGAACAATAAAAGCGAGTGCGAAAGCCCAACCAACAATGGAACGATAGTGGAATTGTGGTAACGCCCAAACTTCGACAAGCTAAGTATAAAAGCCGTTTGAGAAAAAGATAAAGATATAAAATAGAATGAAAAATATTAGAAATTTTTGCATTATTGCCCACATTGACCACGGAAAAAGTACACTTGCAGATAGACTTCTTGGTGCAACTCAAACTGTTACTGCTCGTGAAGAAAAGGCGCAATTGCTTGACAATATGGATTTGGAACGTGAACGTGGCATTACCATAAAAAGTCACGCCATTCAAATGGAATATACTTATAAAGGAGAGGAATATGTTTTAAACTTAATTGATACGCCAGGTCACGTAGATTTTAGTTACGAAGTTTCACGTTCTATTGCGGCTTGCGAAGGTGCACTTTTGATTGTTGATGCGGCACAAAGTATTCAAGCGCAAACTATTTCTAATTTATATTTGGCTCTTGAAAACGACTTGGAAATAATTCCGGTTTTAAATAAAGTAGATTTACCAAGTGCTAATCCTGAAGAAGTTAGTGATGATATTATAGATTTATTAGGTTGCAAGTTAGAAGATATTATTCATGCAAGTGGTAAAACTGGATTTGGTGTAGAAAATATTTTAGCTGCAATTATAGAAAAAATTCCTGCTCCAAAAGGAAATAAAGACGAACCATTACAGGCATTAATTTTTGATTCACATTACAATCCGTTTCGTGGCATTGAAGTTATTTTTCGTGTAAAAAATGGAGAAATTAAAAAAGGTCAGAAAATTAAATTCATGGCAACTGGAAATGAGTATTTTGCTGACGAAGTGGGAACTTTAAAGTTAAATCAGGTTCCGAAAAGTGTTATTTCTACTGGTGATGTTGGTTATTTAATATCTGGAATAAAAGAAGCTAAAGAAGTAAAAGTTGGTGATACTTTAACAGATGCAAAAACGCCAACAACCAATATGATTATAGGTTTTGAAGATGTAAAACCAATGGTTTTTGCAGGAATTTATCCTGTTGATACTGATGATTACGAAGATTTACGTGCTTCGATGGAAAAATTGCAGTTAAACGATGCATCTTTGGTATTTACACCAGAAAGCTCAGCAGCTTTAGGTTTTGGTTTTCGTTGCGGATTTCTTGGAATGTTGCACTTGGAGATTATCCAAGAACGTTTGGAACGCGAATATGATATGACTGTAATTACCACAGTACCAAACGTTTCGTATTTGGCTTACACTAAAAAAGATCCAGATGATTCGTTTGTAATAAATAATCCATCAGATTTGCCTGATCCATCTAAATTAGACCGAGTTGAAGAACCATTTATAAAAGCAACTATCATTACAAAATCTGATTATGTTGGAAATGTAATGAGTTTGTGTATAGAAAAACGTGGTGTAATTACCAATCAAACGTATTTAACTACGGAACGAGTAGAATTAAATTTTGATATGCCATTGGCAGAAATTGTATTCGATTTTTATGATAGATTAAAAACAGTTTCTAAAGGTTATGCCTCTTTTGATTATACGCCAATTGGCATGAGACAATCTAAATTGGTTAAACTTGATGTGTTATTGAATGCACAATCTGTTGATGCGCTTTCTGCATTAATTCATGAAAGTAATGCCTATAATATTGGGAAAAAAATGTGTGAGAAATTGCGTGAATTAATTCCAAGACAGCAATTTGACATTCCAATACAAGCAGCAATTGGGGCAAAAATTATTGCTCGTGAAACTATAAAAGCTTTAAGAAAAGACGTAACGGCAAAATGTTATGGTGGTGATATTTCTAGAAAACGTAAACTTCTTGAAAAACAGAAAAAAGGTAAAAAAAGAATGCGATTAGTAGGAAATGTTGAAATTCCGCAAGAGGCATTTATGGCTGTATTGAAGTTGAATGATTAAGAGATTGTATATTGTAAAATTGTATACTGTATAATGTAAAACCCGATATAGAAACTTGTTGGGTTTTTTGTTAGATTTCTTTTAGTAATCGCATCACATCCTCAACTTTAAAAAGCTGTGTACCTTCATTCATAGTCGCAGCTGTTCCGCAACAAACTCCAATTTGAATTACTTCCTTTAAAGTTTTATTTTGAGATAATGCCCAAACCATTCCGCCAACCATGCTGTCGCCTGCGCCAACTGTACTTTTTCTTTCAACTTTTGGTGCTTTTACAAAATGTGTTTCCTCTTTACTAACTAAAATAGCGCCGTCAGCTCCAAGTGAAACTACTATAACTTCTGCACTTTTATTTTCGATTAGTTTTTTTGCAGCTTTTTCTACTTCTGGTAATTCCAATCGTTCTACTCCAATAAATTTTGCTAGTTCACCAACATTTGGTTTGATTAAATAAACACCAGTTTCTATAACTTTTTGAAGTGCTTCGCCAGATGTATCAACAACTACTTTTATTCCTTTTTGTTTTGCTATTTCTGCAATTTTACTGTAAAAATTAGATGGCAAACCTTGGTTTAAACTGCCGCTTATTACTAAATATTCTGATTTTAATTCTGTAATAATTTTTATAATTTTCTCTTTTTCATCATCAAATAATTCATTTCCTGGAAAGCCAAATCTAAATTGCGATTTTGTTTTATTTTCAAATGCTATAAAATTTTCTCTAGTCCAATTTTTAGTTTTTATAAAAATGCTTTCTAACTTTTCTTTTGCAATTAATTCTTCTAACATTTCGCCAGTTGATCCACCAGAAGTAAAAATGCAGGTAGAATTTCCTCCTAATTTAAAAATCGCTTTTGACACATTTATTCCGCCACCACCAGCATCGTATCTTGGTTTTTCGCATCGCATTTTCTGCTCGGCAATTAATTCAGAAAAATGAGTTGATTTATCTAACGATGGATTTATGGTTAAGGTTATTATATTTTGAGATTTCATTTTAATTTATATTTAAAAATAAAGATATAGCTTTCTTTTTTGTAAACATAGAAGATATTAAAATTCATTAAGGTTTCGTTAGTAAAAGTATATTCATGGCAAACAAAAAAACTTAGTGACTTTGCAACTTTGTGGCAAACAAAAAACCTTCGTACCTTTGCAAAATGATAGAAGATAAAAATCCACAAAGAACTTCACTTTCTCAATTGGGTGAATTTGGACTTATAGAACATTTAACCAAAAATTTTGACGTAAAAAATACCTCAACTATTAAAAGTATTGGCGATGATGCCGCAGTTTTAGATTTTGGAACTAAAAAAGTAATTGTTTCTACCGATTTATTAATTGAAGGTGTACATTTCGATTTGTCTTACATGCCTTTACGCCATTTGGGTTACAAAGCTGTTGTTGTAAATGTTTCCGACATTTGTGCTATGAATGCAAGAGCAACTCAAATTACAGTTTCGGTTGCGGTTTCTAATAGATTTCCGTTAGAAGCTTTGGAAGAATTGTTTGACGGAATTACGCTTGCTTCTAAATTTTATAATGTAGATGTTGTTGGTGGCGATACTACTTCGTCTCAAAAAGGATTAATTATTTCTATTACCGCAATTGGCGAAGCAAATGAAGACGAAATTGTGTATAGAAATGGAGCAAAAGAAACCGATTTACTAGTAGTTTCTGGCGATTTAGGTTCGGCTTATATGGGATTGCAAGTTTTAGAACGCGAAAAACAAGTGTTTCAAGTAAATCCAAATAATCAACCAGATTTAGATGCTTATACTTACTTAATAGAAAGACAATTGCGTCCAGAAGCGCGACATGATGTAAAAGATATGCTTCAAAAACTAGAAATAAAACCAACATCAATGATTGATATTTCTGATGGATTGTCGTCAGAAATTATTCATATTTGTAAACAAAGTAAAGTAGGTTGTAATTTATATGAAGATAAAATTCCGGTTGATCCACAGTTTATAAATGTGTGTGAAGAATTCAATATAGATTCTACAACTGTAGCCATAAATGGTGGCGAAGATTATGAATTATTATTTACCATTGCCATGGAAGATTTTGACAAAATAAAAGGAAATCCAAATTTTACAATTATTGGTCATGTTACTCAAGAAAGCGAAGGAATTCATTTAATTACTAGAGCAAACACTAAAATTCCGCTAAAAGCTCGTGGTTGGAATGCACTTGAAGAATAAAAACATAAAAAAAGCGATACTTTAAATTTAGTATCGCTTTCATTTTTTATAGTAACATTCCTTTGGCTTTGGCTGCAACAATAAATTCTGAATCTTTGCTGCCTTTCATACCAAGTTGATCTTTCATTTTTTCTTTTCTTAATCTTACATTACTAGAAGAAATTGTAATGTATAACGGAATATCTTCAGAGTCTATTCCTTTATTTATGTAATGTAAAATTTGTCTGTCTATAACATCTACATAAATTTTTTCTTGTTGTTGCTGGTTTAAATAGGTTATAACAGCTTGACTGTAATATTTTTCATCTTTAAGAACTGTACCAATTGCAAGAATCATTTCTTCAAAAGTTAAATCGTTTTTAATAATTAAACCTAACGGATTTATTTGCGCAATTACCGATTCTACTTTTAAACTTTCTGCATGCATTGTTAAAATAACAATTTTACAGTTGGGCATTTCTTTTTTCAATAAAAGTGCCAAATCTTCGCCAGACATAATATTCATAGCTTCATAAGTTGGCATACTAATGTCTAAAAATGCTACGTCAAACGCTATATCAGAATTCATTATAGCATTAAAACCTGTTTGACAATCAACAGCTTCTGTAAAACTAAAAGTTATTTTTTTATTAGGAAAAAGATTTATTACATTTTTATAACCTTGAATTATAAAAGGATGATCATCTACAATTAATACATTAATGTGTTGGGACATTTTCATTTAAGATTTTATTGTTTTACTTTCTAGTGGAATTACAATTAGTATAGAAGTACCTTTTTTTCTTTCAGAATTAATTTTAATTGTACCTTTACTTTCATCAATTCTTGAGAAAATATTGGTTAAACCAATACCTTTACTTTTTTCTTCTACATTAAAACCTATTCCGTCGTCAAATATATATAGAATTAAGTTTCCATTTATATCTTTTTTAAA
>NZ_JAYUPK010000140.1:0-37420 GCF_043760115.1 Flavobacterium sp. | reverse complement strand
ATTTGGAGTTACTGTAAATGGTAAAGTTTATTTACCCAAAGATCCTGAAACATTTGACCTATATTCATTAGTAAATAAAGGTGTAGTTCTTTGGGGTTCACCTGATGAAGTTTCGTATTTAGAATTAGAAGTCAAATCTATTAATGGTTTTAAGATTAATATTCATATGCAAGATATTCAAACATTAGGACAAGGAAAATATATATTAAATCTAAGTAATTTTCAAGAACGGTTAGATAGTTATCCTAATACTAATATTTTTTTTAGAATTTATAGAGATGATTTACAAGAATTTACTTATTATGGTTCGGTTCAAGACCAAGGAGTGCTTAATATAACACGCTTTGATTCAATCAATAGAATTGTATCTGGAAATTTTAGTGGTAAATTTTTAAGATACGGCACAAGTGACGATATTATTACAATTACAGATGGTAGATTTGATATAGATTGGGACACTATTTTAAACACACCTTTTCCATAAAAAAGGGTTACTACGTCAATAGTAACCCCAATATTAGATCAATAAATAAATATTAACCCTTAAATTCAAAACAAAAGTATGAAAAAAATTCGTTACTCTTTTAGCATGTTTATCTGGCACAGCATTATTTGCACAAAACACAAGTTCTATTAGTGCTATTGAGAAAGTCCCAAATTTGCATGTTGTGCTAGCAAATTTACCTAATGCTCAAATTAACTCTGGAGTATTACTCACAATGTATAAGATTATGCCTTCATAAATCAAAATAGGTTTAAATAATAATGTTTTAACATTATTATAAATTTATTAGATTACATTTAACAATAAAATTATTTATTATGAAAACCTCAATATTATTATTGCTTTTAATTTTAACATCTTGCTCTAAAGACAGCTCTGGTAATTCCATCTCGCTTCTACCACCAGAAACCCAAACTGGCGCAAATACTTTTGGCGTAACCATTAATGGCAAAGTTTATGTTCCAAGAGACCCAACTGGTTTTAATGTAGGACCTTCTGGAAAAGGAATGGTATTTTGGGCTTCACCTGGCAGTACAGATTGGGATGAATTAGAAGTAAAAGATGGTAAAAGTGCCGTTGGATTTCAAATGTTTATTCATATACAAAATTTAAAAACATTAGGTGTGCAACAATACGTATTGAAACAGAGTAATTTTCAAAATGGTATAGATAGTGTTTCATTCTCAAATATATACTTTAAAATTTGGGATAGTGCTATAAATAATTATGCATATTATGGTTCTATTGAAGATCAAGGAGAAATAAATGTTACTAGAAATGATACAATTAATTTTATAACATCTGGAAATTTTAAAGGAAAATTTGTTCGTTATGATAATCCAAATAATTTTATAATTATCACAGATGGAAGATTTGATATTGGTCCAGGTTTACACAATACAATCTTTCCTTAAATATATTCAATATCATTATTTATTAAACCATTAAAAATAATTTTTAAAATTTAAAATATGAAAAAAATCTTTACCTTACTAATATTTATCTATAGTACATTATTATTTGCTCAAAACAATAGTACTACAGATGCTACAGTGGAAATTCCAAATTGGTCAATAATGCTTTCTAACTTAAATAATGCTCAAATTACATCTGGTGTACTGCTTGACAAAGTAGTCGATTATTCAAATATTACCAACTTCAATACAATTGATAAAAATGTTTCCGATAATAACCATTTTAGACAAGCATTAAGTGAACTTTACAAAGCATCAGACCAAACTCGATTTATTAGTACCACAGCACTTAATGCTTTAATTGTAAATACTACTGCTATAAATAGTGTAGATATTGGTATAATTAATACTTTATTTCATCGACTTAATTTTAATGAAGATAATGCTAATCTTACAGGAGTAACCTATAATGGTACTCAATTTGCAATAGTTGCAGGTAAATCTACTTTTATTGGTAAAAAGGCACTAATAATTGCACCATTAAAAGATATTGTTATTGGCAATTCAATAAATTTTAATTTTAAAACTTCACTAATTTTTAATAATGCAACAACTAACATTAAATCTTTAGTTGCTACATTCAATGATCAATCTAATAATGCTATTACAATTATTAATAACAGTTCGATAGTTGTTCCTACAGCATCCATTAATTACACATCATCGGGATTTAAAACCATTACTTTTTTAACCACATTTACCGACAATACAACTATAACTACATTTGCAACAGTTAATGTTACTTTACCACCAGCAGTTTCAACATCGTTTTCTGGCGGTGCAAGTAATACCGCTGATTTGTGTGCCCAATCTTACCGATTAAGAGGTGTTTATCCATCTACACCTACCGAAATTGCTGCTTCGATACCTTTTCCTAGTTATGGAGAAACGACTGCAACTTATGGTAAAATTGAATACACTGTTTTTTATAGTGATAATAATACTGCTAAAAAAATGATAAAACCAATAATTATTGTTGATGGTTTTGACCCAAAAGATAAAAGAAAAGTACAAGATTGCGATTGTGAAAATGATCCAGTATGTGTTTTAGCCAATAGAAATTTACTTTCGGTAACTTATACTCCTCAAATAATAAATGGACAAACAATAAATACACCTCTCTATAATTTTGCTTTTAACCCAATTAAACACGTTTCTATTGAAGATTCAATGTTGTATGATATATCTCCAACACAGAAAATAAATTTCATGTCCCAATTAAGAACCTTAGGCTACGATGTAATAATTATCAACCAACCAACTTATAGTAGTGTGGATACGGCAGGTAACGCTAAAAATGATATTGATGGTGGTGCTGATTATATAGAGCGTAATGCACTAGCATTGGTTTCATTTATAAAAAATTATGTTAAACCACAACAAGTTGTGGCTGGTAGCACTCAAGGATTGGTTTTAATTGGACCAAGTATGGGAGGTCAAATAACTCGATACGCACTTGCTTACATGGAAAAGAAATTTGCAGAAACTGGCAATACTACTTGGCAACATAATGCTCGTTTATGGGTAAGTGTTGATAGTCCTCATCTTGGCGCAAGTATTCCTGTTGGAGCACAAGCAAATATATGGTTCACAGCCGATCCTTTAAATAAAGAAGAAGCACAAAAGAGTTATGCTGATTTAAATTCTGTTGCTGGTCAGCAACAAAGTATTACCAATTTCGAATATGCAAGAACATCACCAACACATAATTTAGCCAATTCTCCTTATTTCTCAACATATTATAATAATCTTAATTCTAATGGAGTTTCTGGTTCTAATGGTTATCCTGTAACTACAACAACATTCAGAAAAATAGCAATGATTAATGGTTCATTAACTGGAGTTAAACATGGTACCGAAGGACAATCTTTTCTATATTCAAGAGTATATATTAGAGGTTTATTTCCATTTCAAAGTTCTACTATTACCTTGGCTCGTTTTCATGATAGTTTTATGGCTGGTTATGGTAACACAGGTCAAGTTTTTCAAGGTGACGGACAAACTACTAGATTTTCATTACACTTATTTGGCGGTTGTAATCCTTGTTTACCACATCCAAGATATTCATTAAATGTAACAAATAATGATATAAGAGGAAGTTTAGACATTGTGCCAGGCGGATTTTTTAAATTTGGAGAAACTTTAAAAAATTCAATTGAAGATGGTGCTAGTTCAGGTGGTTTTAGAAGTGAAACAACTGACTATGTTGCAAGTAATTCATTCATTGCAGCATTTTCATCACTAGGGCATTTAAATCCATGGCAAAACTGGAGCAATCCTTTAAATACAAATTTGACTTGTTCGTCTAACAAACAAACGCCATTTGATAGTTATTGGGGTTCAGATACTAATACTGAGCACACAACTTTTACAAAAGAAGGAATAGATTGGCTATTAAAAGAACTTGCTGGTAAACCACAAGCACCACATTTTCCTATACAAGAAGGTCTGCTAGTTGGTGCTAAAACTATATGCGAAAATGAAAATAAAACGTATACTTTTAATGAAGTATGTAAAGTGCCAAGTTCTTTAATGTATAATAATGATGTTGGTGTAGCTGTAAATGGTTGGTCAGTGGAAGGAAATTTACAAATTGTTTCTTTTACAGCCTATTCAGTTACTGTAAAAGGTACAAGTAATGTTCCAAACGATGCAAAAATTATAGCAACTTTTCAAAATGGTCAACGTTATGAAACAATTGTTCATGTTGGCGTACCAAGCTACAACGGCTTTATTCCTATTAGCGGCACATATTCTTGGGTTCCAAGAGGATATTCTGCTAGTCATGCTGTTAGTTTTCCTGTAAGTACAACTGCAACATCTTATAAATGGACTATTGCATTAGATAGTGATGATATTGGAACAGGTTTTAATTGCAATGGAGTTTCAAATCCATATTTAGCTAGATTTAATTCTATAAGCAATGGTATAAATAACTCTTTATCAGCAATGGCAATTACAACAGGTCAACCTGTTGCAACTTGGTATTCAACTACACCAAATGCCTCTATAAATTGGGGTAGATGTTCTGGCAATTATGCTTTATCTATAACTTTAGTTAACGAATGTGGAGAAATAGAAGTTTCTACAAAATATGTAACAGTAGGTTCGCCAGCAAGTAATCCTTGTAGAGATGATATGGTAATAACATCAAATTTTAGAATGATTGTTAGTCCAAATCCAATTACAACTACAGAAACAACAATAAATTTAACTCCAAATCATATTCCATGCGATCAAAAAGATATGAAACCGCTAATAAATTATAGAGAAATTTATGGTGAAAATTATATTGTAAAAATGTATGATTTAAATGGAGTTCAAAAATATGCAGGAGAATTTGTGTTAAGAGATGACGAGGAAACCTTTAGCTTTAAAGTTGCAGATATTAACCTAGCAGACAACTATTATATACTAGAAGTACTTTATCCAGATAATTATTTAGAAAGACAAATGATTATTTTAGATAAAAACTAAATTTTAAAAATAGTTAGTTAGAAAAAGTAGTTTAGAGCAATTTAAACTACTTTTTTATTTTTAAGAATCTAAAAACTAAATTGTATTTTTGTTTTCAATTTAAAATTATGAACTACTACATAATAATTCCTGCGCACAACGAAGAAAAATTTATAGCATTAACTTTAGATTCTTTAGTTAATCAAACTGTTTTGCCTGCTAAAATTGTTGTTGTAAATGATAATTCTAGCGATTCAACTTCAAATATTGTTTTAGATTTTATTACTAAATATCCTTACATAGATTTAATAGAAAAAACCTCAGCGTTACTTCATCTTCCTGGAAGCAAAGTAATTCAGGCATTTCAAACTGGTTTAGAATCGGTAGATGAAAACTATGATTTTATTGTAAAAGCAGATGCGGATTTAATTTTTCCATTAAATTATTTTGAAACTATTATAAATCATTTTCAAAGTGATACTACAATTGGAATGGCTGGCGGATTTGCCTACATAGAAAAAAACGGCACATTTATTTTAGAAAATCTTACAGATAAAGATCATATTCGTGGCGCATTTAAAGCATATAGAAAAGAATGTTTTAAACAAATTGGCGGATTAAAACCTGCAATGGGTTGGGATACAGTTGACGAATTATTGTGCAAATTCTATAATTGGAAAGTAATTACTGATGCAACTTTAAAAGTAAAACATTTAAAACCAACTGGTGCAAACTACAATAAAACGGCTCGTTACAAACAAGGAGAAGCATTTTACACCTTAGGTTACGGTTTTTTTATAACATCAATCGCTGCTGCTAAGCTAGCAATGTTAAAGAAAAAACCATATCTTTTTATAGATTATATGAAAGGTTTTTGGAAAGCAAAATTGGACAAAAAACCACTTTTGGTTACCAATGAACAAGCTAAGTTTATTAGAAATTATCGTTTAAAGAAAATGAAGGAAAAGATTTTTTAGTTGTTATTTAACTCTTTTTTAAAACTAAAAAATCCTTCTACAGATAAATCCTCACCTAAATTTTCCCAATGTATCCAAGAATTATCAGACCACAATTCAAAATTTAGCAATTCTGAATTCTCTGCGTTCAATAATTTTGGAAACCACTTTAAAGGCATTTTACCAATTTTATTATTTGTAGTTTCTACAAAAATATTTTCCTTATCAAACCAAATTTTTTTTGCTTCCATGCTTTTATGAATTATAAAAATCATTCCAATGATTAATAATTAATTCTTTATTTTCTTCAATTATGCTTTCTGCTAACAATAAATCTTTTTTCTTAATTCCTTTATTTTCTAATAATTCAACCGGATTAACATTAAACTTCGCAGTTCCATCAGCATTTTTAATATGAACATGAATTGGCAAATGATCATTGCTAAAATAGAAAAAACGAATTCCAAAAAATCTAAATATTTCAGGCATAAATTTATAATAATAACAAATATACAAAATGAAATTTGAATTTATAAAAATAAAATAAAGTATGCATAACTCATAACTTCTCACTATTTTTGAAGACATTTTAAAACTATGATGTTAGTTCGCTATTTATCGCAAATTGGTAGGTATTTCTTAATGCTGAAAGAAGTTTTTAACAAACCCACAAAATGGAGTGTTATGCGTGGCTTAATTTTTAAAGAAATTGATGATTTAATTATTGATTCACTAGGAATAGTTGCTTTTATATCGTTTTTCGTTGGTGGCGTTGTGGCTATTCAAACGGCTTTAAATCTTACTAATCCTTTAATTCCCAAATACTTAATTGGTTATGCTACTAGACAATCGGTAATTTTAGAGTTTGCTCCTACTTTTATTTCGATAATTATGGCTGGTAAAATGGGTTCTTTTATAACTTCAAGTATTGGTACAATGCGAGTTACAGAACAAATTGATGCGCTAGAAGTTATGGGTGTAAATTCATTAAACTATTTGGTTTTTCCTAAAATTATTGCTTCGTTATTGTATCCGTTTGTTATTGGAATTAGTATGTTTTTAGGAATTCTTGGTGGTTGGATGGCAGGAGTTTATGGTGGTTTTACATCGGCAGACGAATTTATTCAGGGTTTACAAACTGATTTTATTCCGTTTCATATTACTTATGCTTTTATAAAAACTATACTATTTGCTTTATTATTATCTACAATTCCATCGTTTCACGGTTATTATATGAAAGGTGGCGCACTTGAGGTTGGAAAAGCTAGTACGGTTGCCTTTGTATGGACAAGTGTAATGATAATTCTAGTAAATTATATTTTAACGCAATTACTTTTAAGCAAATGATAGAAGTTAAAAACATAGAAAAATCGTTTGGAGATTCTAAAGTTTTAAAAGGAGTTTCTACCCTATTTGAAACAGGAAAAACCAATTTAATTATTGGTCAAAGTGGTTCTGGAAAAACAGTATTGCTAAAAAGTTTATTGGGAATTTTTACACCAGATGTTGGTACCATTGCATTTGACGGAAGAATTTACACTGAATTATCTGATGATGATAAACGCGAACTGAGAACAGAAATTGGAATGGTTTTTCAAGGAAGTGCATTATTTGATAGTATGACTGTTGAAGAAAATATTGGTTTTCCTTTAAAAATGTTTACTCATAAAAGTGCAGCAGAAATTAAAGAAAGAGTAAATTTTGTTATTGATAGAGTAAAACTTATTAATGCTAATCATAAAAAACCAAGTGAAATTTCTGGTGGAATGCAAAAACGTGTTGCTATTGCAAGAGCCATTGTAAACAATCCTAAGTATTTATTTTGTGATGAACCTAACTCAGGTTTAGACCCAAAAACCGCTACTGTTATTGACAATTTAATTCAAGAAATTACAGAAGAATACAACATTACAACTGTAGTTAATACGCACGATATGAACTCTGTAATGGAAATTGGCGAAAAAATTATTTTTTTAAAAGAAGGTGTTTTGGCTTGGGAAGGAAGCAAAAAAGAGATTTTTAAAACTGATAATGAAGCTATTGTAGATTTTGTATACTCTTCTAATTTATTTAAAAAGATTAGAAAAGCACAAAATAAAGAAGAGCTTTAGTTTATATATCTTTTGCTAAACCAGTAATTCTTTTAATATCTTGTTCTTTACTTTTTGGATAAATTAATAATACATTTTCGTTATCAACAATTATATAATCGTCTAAACCATCAATAATTACAAGTTTTTTGGCTTCTGAACGAATAATATTATTAGATGCATTTTCTAAAATTACAGTTGCATTTACAACAGTATTATTGTTATTATCTTTATCTAATTTTTCGTGTAAAGAACCCCAAGTTCCAAGATCGTTCCAGTCAAAAGTTGCTGGTAAAACAAATACATTTTTAGCATTTTCCATAACTGCATAATCTATAGATATGTTTTCTGCCAATGCATAATTGTCTTTTATAAATTGTTTTTCTAAGTTAGTATTATAACTTTCATAACCTTTAATAAAAAGAGCATTCATTTGTGGTTGAAATTTCTCAAAAGAATTGGTAATTGTTTTTACACTCCAAATGAAAATTCCACCATTCCAAAGAAAATTACCACTATCAAGAAATTGTTTGGCAGTTTCATAATTTGGCTTTTCTCTAAACTGATTTACTTTTTTAATAGCATTAGTATCTAATTTATCATATTCTATATATCCAAAACCAGTATTTGGAAATGTTGGTTGAATTCCTAAAGTCATTAAAGCATCTTCTGTAGCACAATAATCAAAACAAATTTTAAGATTTTCTGCAAAAGCATTTTCATCTTCTATCCAATGATCGCTTGGCGCAACAACCATAACAGCATTTGGATTTTGTTTTTTTATTTTTAAAGAAGCATATAAAATACATGGTGCAGTATTTCGCATTGCTGGTTCTAATAAAACTTGCTCTTGCTTAATTAAAGGTAGTTGTTGCAAAACCAAATCATTATATCGTTCATTAGTTAAAACCAAAATGTTTTCTGGTGGAACTAAATTAGATAATCTAGAAAATGTTTTCTGAATTAATGTTGATCCAGAACCTAACATATCGTGAAATTGCTTTGGAAAATCTTCTGTGCTTACTGGCCAAAAACGTGAACCAACGCCACCAGCCATTATAATTGCGTAATAATTTTTATTCATAGTTAAATGCGATGAAACAACAACCGCTTTTTTAATTTAATGTACAAATGTATTTATAAACTGCCTATTTATAAATTTTTATATTAATTTATAAATAAAAATTAACTTTTATCTACTAATTAGAGTTAAAAGCAACCAATATCCAACCTTTTAATTCTTTGCCAGAAGCTAAATTTATAAAATAAAAATAGGTTCCATCTGGAAGTTTTTCATTATTCATATTTTGCCCATTCCATTCATTTATGTAGTTATCTTTTTCATAAACCAATCTTCCCCAACGACTAAAAATTTGAAGATTAAGAACATCTAAACTTGAAAGATCAAAATTTTCGTTATTTGGATCACCATTAGGAGTTATAACATTTGGTATTTCACATAAAGTACTAAGAACATTTATATTTTCTTTTCTTGAACAATTATCAGTATTTACAACAGTAACTTCATAAATTCCAGATGGCAAACCAGATAAAATTATTGGATTTAAAGAACTTGTATAACCATTTGGTCCAGTCCAATTATAAGAAACATCATTTGGATCAAAAGAATTATTAGTTGGTACAACTTTTATAGTGTAGACTGAATTTAAACATCCTGATTCCAGAGTAAAGTTTGGAGTTTGATTAACATTTACATTATAACTAGAAGTTGTTTCACAACCATTTAACACTGCTCTTACAGTATACAAGCCACTATTTTCATTTGTAGCATTATTAATTGTTATATTTTGATTTGTAGAAGTAAAACTATTTGGTCCAGTCCATTGATAAGTTGCATTTGGAATAGCTGTAATATTTAAATTTATAACATTACCATCACAAACTTGAGGCAAACTTGTAATAATAGGAATAGTTGGACCTTGATTAAAATTTAATGTAATAATTGCCTCATCAGTAGCTCCACAAAAACCTGCAACCGTATATTTAAAAATATAAGTTCCAAAATTTATTCCTAATGGAGACCAAACATTACCATTCAAAGCTCCGCTACTTGTGTTTTCTGTCCAAATTCCTCCTGTGTCAAATGGCGCTAACAGTACAGAAAATAGATCTATTGGATTTGCTGAGTCACATATTGAAATGGTTCTATTTTGTCCAGCATTTGGGTTGCTAACAAACGGAACAACATAAGAAATTATTTTATTAGCACAAGAAAGTGGATTAGTAGAATATAATCTAACGTAATATGTTCCTGGTGTTGTTGCTGTAGAAAAAGGATTAAAGGTTAAAACATTTGTGGTACTTAAAATTGTTCCAGTATCAGTTCCTTTCCACCACTGATAATTTAAATATGAAATTGCTTGAACAGATAATTCGCCACTTTGTCCATCGCATAAATTAATAGGTGTTATGGTTGGTTCTGGAAGTAAATTAATATCAAATATTCTGTTTACGATATTTCCGCAAAGATCTATAACTTGAAAGTTGTAAATTGCTGGTGCTAATCCAGAAAAAATATTAGACGTTCCATTATTTATTACAAAAGAAACCCCATTTTTACTTGTAATTTTGAAAGTTAATGGAGCTACTCCTTCTGCGGTAACTATAACTTCATTAACTCCATTACTACATGGAAAAGTATTTGCAGAAATTATTTTTAAATCGCCATTAAAATCAAATGTTTTAATTACATCAAAACATAAAGAAAAATTTGGATTACCATTTCCATATACATAATGTTGTTTAATTATTCTAAAAGTACCAGTTACAGCAATATTATAATTAATAGCATTATTTTGTAATAGATAAGAATTTATTGCCGCTGGAGCTCCGCTAGTATAAATTGCACCAGTAAATGGATTTCCCCATTGATTGGTAATGGGATTTAATTTTTGTAGCCAATAATTATGAGAAAATGTTTCATTTACTATGTGTTGCATATCCAAATTAAATGAACCACAATTTGCTTGAACAGTCACATTATCACTTAGTACTGCGTAACCTATTACACTAATGTTAGTGTCTTTCTCAATATTACAAACAGTATTTGTATGAAAAGTATAATTTCCTTGAGGGAAGGAATTCATATAAAATGATCCATCTGTACTAATATTAAAAGACACGTTATATGGAAGTGGTTGATTAAAGCTTGAAGGTGCAGCTGTAATTATAACTTCTTGAAAATTGCCATTTAAACTAAATAATCTCATTGAGGAATAATTTGAATCACAACCTTTTAATAAACTAATATTAATTTGAGGTAAATTTATTGGAGGTAAAACGGTAACATTAACAGGATTAGTAATATTACCACAACTATCAGTTACAGAAAAAACATAATTACCAATTGGTAAATTTAGCATTGTAAAATTAGTATTTGCTGGCTGAATTATAAATTGAGAAACATTTTGCGGTAATGTACCAACATAATTTGGTGGAGCTTGTAATAACGTAACATTTGTTAAAAAAACTCCAACAGTATTGATTCCAATATTTATAGTTCCATCTATAATAATACATCCTGAAGAGCTACTAGAAGTTGTAATTGGTATTATTACAGGAGGAATTACTACGTCAAATGAAAATGCATCTCCACAAATATTAGTACCAGTAAAAGTATAATTTCCTGGAGCAGTTAAAACCATTTCAAATTGACCATTAATAATTGTAGAAGAAACATTGTATGGAAATGTATAATTTAAAATTGCTGGTGCAGCAGTAATAATTACAGAATTAACTGCTGGTCCAGCATTAGGAATTTTAATTGTATAAATAGGATTACATGGATTTCCAGATGGCGTTATAACATAATCTGGTAAGCTTTTTGTAACATTTATTTGTGATTGAGCTGTTCTTCCACAAGCATCTGTAACGCTAATTACATAATTACCATCTGGAATAGCTAAAGAAGAAGTAGAAGTATATGAAGTTGAACTAGAAAACGGACCAGGATGACCTGAATTAAAGTTTAAAGGATTAAATCCTGATGGTGTACTTATAAAATTTACAGTATATGGTGCAACAAAATTACATAAACTTAAATTTATTTGTTTTAAACAAGAATTAAGTGGTTGCTTTGTTAAAATTAAAGTCAGACTTTTTAATATAGAAGTATTTAAAACACTCTTTATTTTACCACAACCATCTGTAACTTTAATTGTATAAAAATATTGTTGATTATTGAAATAAGGTAAATTTAAATTTACAATTTCTGTAAATCCATTACCAGAAGTTATAGTTTGATTAAAAAGGATAGGCGCGCCAGTATTTGGTGGTAGTATTGTAAAAACAACTGTCAATGGATAATTTAGTATGTTTGTACCAATAGCATTAATTGAAAAACTTGCGGCCATTGTATTACAATCTATTAAATTACATTGTGTTGTCAAAGCAGATAATGAAAAATTAGGAATAGTAGAAATTGCATTTACTGTAAAGGTTTGAACTACTCCATCACCACAAGCATCATTAACTCTCACATTATAATTGCCAACGCCTAAACCTGTAAATATATTTGATGTTTGTGGTGCAATAATCACTGGACCAGAAATAATTTCATAAGTTGCTGGTGTACCTTGAGTTACGTTTACAGTTATTGAACCATTACTTTGGCAACTTACAGATTGACCTACAAGATTATAAACTAATGGAACAATTAAATTATTAATTTGAATATCTTGTTGTTGCGAATTACTTAAACCACCCAAAGATTGTAACGCAACAACTCTGTAATTTCCTGAGCTTAATCCAGTGAAAGAATTGGTAGTTAATGTTGTTATTGGCGTAGTTAAATTTGGAAATAAATATATAGAATATATAATAGTTGATCCCGAAGTTGTATTTGCAACATTAAAAGTCAATGACCCATTTCCTGTACAAGTTTCATCGGTTTTTGTTACTGTTAACGAAAAATTACTTAATTGACTAAAACCTATTTGACTAAAAAATAAAAAAAACAGTACCGTTACTTTAATAAAATTTTTCATAAATTTTTCAAATTAAATTTTTCATAAAATTAATAAAAAAAAATTTACAAAATGTTTTTTCCTGTTAAAAAATTATTTTTTGATAATTTGGTATGTTTTAATTATCAAATGTTTACATTTTATTTAAAGATTTTTTGCCATTTACAATTGTTTAAAAACATTTATTATTAATAAAGTTGGAATGAAATTATTAAAATAAATTGAATTATTTAATTTTTTAAAGTGTTAATTATTTTTCTAATTAATTGGGGAATTATATTTATAATAAAGAAAAATTGAAATGAAAACAAAATTAAAACTAACATAAAAATGTATTTATTATAATCAATTGCGTTTAAATAATCTTCAAATGTTTTTTCTTTTTTATCAAACTCACTTGATAAATAATTTAAATAAAAAATAATTGCTGTAATTGAAATCAATCCTATAATATGAAACCAAATACTTTTTAATGAAAAATTAATCTTTAAAAAATCTAATATAAAATATACTATTGATGTAAGCCCGAATAAAATTATAAAAAATAAAAACACTAGTTCTCTTGTCACTACGTAATAAGTATCGTGAATGTTTATAAAGAAATTTAAATCCAGACTTGTAAAAAAATATAAAGCAATAAATAAAGTAGTTATAAAAACTAATATCAAATAAGGTTTCTTTTTTATCATAATTATCCAGGAATTATTTCAACCTCGGCATTAGCATTAAACAGAAATGTTCTGCCAGTTTTTACTTCAATACATTCGTATCGTTTAACTCTAAGTCCTTTTTTTTGAAAAATTCTTCCATTTTTAATTCTAAATAAATTTCCGCTTGGCACTTCGTGAACAAAATGAATGTCAGTTTTTCTTTCGTCAAATTGTTTTAATGCAAATGCCAATTTTGCATCTGTATCACTACTTGCTGTAGGATTTCTAAAATGAGTGGCAACCAAAGGTAAAACTGAGTGCGGAAAAATTTCGGGACGAATAAAAGGAACCATCAATCGTTGAAAGGTCATTTTCCATTCGTTTCCGTGAGGTTTTATTAGTCGACCAAATTTTTCAAAAGCCACTAAATGCGAAATTTCGTGAACCAAAGTAATAAGAAATCGATATTTATTTAAATTAGCATTTACAGTAATTTCGTGTTTGCCAGAAATACCTTTTCTATAATCTCCATGACGCGTTTGTCTTTCGTTTACAATTTTTAAATGCACATTATTGGCCTTGATTAATTCAAAACAATAATTTACAGCGTGCTCTGGAAGGTATTTTTGTAAAACTTCGCTCATTGTTATTTATCAATTTCTTTAATCTCTAACAAAGTTTTTGCATTTAATTCAGAAACTACTTTTTTTCCAGTTTTAGCTTCCAATTCTTTTAGTGCAACTTTTGCAACATTTCCTCCTTGTTTAGCTACTTTTTTATTTTCATTAAATGATTTTGGATTTACTGCTTGAGAAATATCTTTAGTAGAAGCTTCTGCTAACATATTTAAAATCAATTCAGTGTTAGTCATATTGTCTCTAAGGTTTTCTTTTTTCAATCCTTTTAAAACTTTATATTCTTTAGTTGTTTTACCAGACCAAGATTTTGAAATTATATCAGTTAAAGTAGCAAACTGTTGACCTTCTTTTACTCCACGAGATTTCCATTCGTTAGTTAATTCTTTTCTTATCTCTATGCTTTTTAGTCTTTGATTTATCCAATTTTCTGAATATCCTAAACTTAAATATTGTTCTAAAGCTCTATCAATAGTAAGTTCTGGATCTTGCATTTCATCCAATCGTTCAGATGCAATTTTGGCTAACCAAAGTTTAAAAGGTTCTGCTTTGGGTGAAGGAATTGATTGTATTAACCTGAATAATTGTTCTGTATCAACAACATCTGTTAAACGCATTTTTCCATCAATAGCTTCCATTTTCAAACCGTGACAATTCGTCACGGTTTCATTTCCTTCAGCTTTAAGTCTTTGTTTTATTTTTCTCCAATAAGCATTTGCGTCTAAACTTTCAGTAAGAATAGAAATCACATCAATAATAGATATAAACCATTTTTCTTGTTCAGCATCCCAAACGGTTCTTACTTTTTTATTTTCAAATAATTGAATGGCGTTATCTTGGTTCATAGAAATTAAAAATTAAAAATTATAAATAAGCACTTCAACTTGACAAAGTGTAAAAATTAAAACTATGGAGTTGTAGAAGAAACCTGCAAAACTTTTCCGTTATAAAATTTATTTCCAGTTAATGCAAAATTAAAAATATAATCGGCCATTTCTGTTGCAGAAAGTGGTGCTTCATAACCTGGAAATGCTTCTTGCAACATCTCTGTATTTACTGATCCTAATGCCAAAACATTAAATGCAATTCCTTGCTCTTTATATTCTTCCGCCAGCAACTCTGACAATGTAATTACTGCTCCTTTACTAGAACTGTAGGCAGAAAGTCCTGCAAATTTCATACTGCCTTGAATTCCTCCCATAGAACTTACAGAAACTACATGTGAACCTTTTTGAAGATAAGGCAAGCAAATTCTTGTAAGATTGGCAACTCCAAAAACATTAACTTTATAAATATTTTCAAAATCTTGTTGCGATGTTTCCTGAAATGGTTTTAATAATAAAGCGCCAGCATTATGAATAATTACATCTACTTTTTTCCAACTTTGTGATAAAAAATGAGTCACTTTTTCTAAATCATCTTCTTGAGATAAATCTACCGAAAGACAAGTTATATTTGTATTTTCTATTAATTCTTGAGGCGTTTTTCTAGAAATTGCAAGTACATTATGACCAGCTTTTGCAAATTGTAACGCCAATTGATAACCTATTCCGCGAGAAGTTCCTGTAATTATTATGTTTTTCATTTTATAGTTGATTGATGGAATTAGCATCAAAAATATGATTGTTAGAAATGTGTTTTATAAGATAAACTAATTCTTTTTTAGAAAAAAAAATATACCAAGTTGTTCGTGCATTAGATTGATAAAAAAAATAAAAATCGCCATATTTTAAAAGCGATTTAGATGTTTTTTTTATGAGGTATAGAATTGATACTGTCTTCAATATAATAAACTAATTTTTGAACATATTCTATTGCATTTTCCTCATAAATAAAATAGTCTTGCTTAAAAAGAATTTGAATTAATTCATCAAAATATAGTTGAACTGCCTTAGAATAAAATATTGCTACTTTTTCCAAGGTAATTTTTTTATATTTTCAATTGCATTATTTAAAAAATCTTGAGATGAAACTGCATTTTCCAATTCTATATCAAATGCATCTTTTTCGTTAACTATTCCTATTTGTTTTAAAAATGGCTCAAGTTGAGTACCATATTTCTCTAAATTAATTTTAACAGATATAGGTTTTCCGTTTGCATCTTTTTCAAATTGTATTCCTTGAATCGTTGCCATATTATAACTTTTTATCAAATATACTAATTATTTTTATTTGATTTAAAATAATATTTCTTGAAAAATTTAAAGATTTGAAATAAAGCTAGAGCAAAAAACAAAACAGGAAAAACCTTTGAAATTGTTGTTCCATTTACAAAACTCGCATTTTTTGCAAAATAATTAACTGTCAAAATTAAACTCAACATTCCGAAAAAAGTACCGAAAAGTGTACCAAATAAATAATAAAATTTAGTAGATTTTTCAATTTTTATATAATTATTGTTTATTAAGTATAAATTCCAACCAGTCCAAAACGGAATTTGAATAAAATTTAATGAGCTTAAAATTATTCCAGTTATTATTGGATGATATAAAGTATAAACAGTATCTGATGTTTCTTGACTTTGACCAAAAAAGAACGAAGATGCCAAAACTAATAGAAATAAAATAGTGAAAATTTCTATTCGTTTCATCCATTTTTTTTGTTCGGTTAAAACCTTTGCAAAAAGTAATGTTGCATAAATTACTAGCGCTTCTATAATTACAACTCCTATTAAATATTGAATAGTGTTTTCCAATCCTTTTTTAGAATAAATTTCGTAACCAATTACGTTTAAATATCCTAGCGGAATTGAGCCAATGAAGCTTACTAAGAATCCGACAAGAATATTTTTTAGTTGTAACATAATTGGTTTTTTATTCTAAATTAGTCGTTGTGTACTATTTTGCTGAGATTCTTTCTGCGTCAGAATGACAAGTTTGCTTATAATTTTATTTTTAAATTTTACCTTTATTGTATTCCATCATACGTAATTTAAGAAGCTATAAGAATGACAAATTGGCTATGAGCTTTTCTAAAAACTAACAATTTTTCTAGATTGCTCTAAATGCAATTTATACTCTTTAACTCCTTCTTTAAACGAAAGATATTCTGCACCATTTTTATGATTTAAAACGCTAATTTGATACATATATTTAATGTGTCTAGCCAATTCTTTCCAAGCAAATAACAATGAATGTGTTGGATCATAAATATGTGTTGGCTCACTTGCAGCACCATTTAATTCAACTAAAGCAAAGTTTTTTCCATTTTCTAATTCATCCCAAGTGTTGTACATAACATCAAGGCGACCAAAATAAAACTCAGGTATTTCTTGACACATTGCATCTATTGTAGCTGTAAGTTTTGGAGTTGTCCAATGGCTTACGTCTATAAATTTTGCTCCTCTTGCGTGGTTACCAAACGGAACTAAGTTTTGCTTTTCACCAATTGGTAAAATTTCTTTTAGTGTTTTACCATATTCACGTTGTAATGATTGTAATTGCATTGCAAATCGAGGATTATTTTTAACTAATTTTTCAATAGAATCTTTTCCGTTTCCTTCTACTATTAAAAATTCTTTATCTACAATTCCTGTAATTTTTCCTTGTTTTTGATTTGGAAAGCGTACATAAAAAATACCAACTTCGTTTTCAAAAGGTATTAAATCTTGTATTAAATAATCAAAATGTGCTTTAGAATGATAGTCTAATAATTCGTCTTGATTATTGATTTTTTTTACTGCCGAACCTCGTAAACCAATGTCTGGCTTTGCAATAAATGGATATTGAATTGTTGATTCCTTTTCTAATTTTATTATGCTTTCAAACGATATTTGACCTTGAACTAATTGTGTTTTTGGATAATATTTTTGTGGAATTATATCGTAAATTTCTTTTTTAGATTCGTTCATAAATCCGCCATTTTTAATGGTTGGATTGCTTGCGTTAAAGAAAAATAACGATTTTGTTCGAAGCGAATAATAAGCCCAAATAAAATAAATAGGTATATAAACTATTTGAAATGGCCAATATTCCCAACGGAATAATTTATGTAGAAAGAGTTTCAAATTTTTATGCTTTATTTTTAATTTTATTTTATCTGAATATATTTTCAGATTCTTATTTTTAGGATAACTTTCAATTGAAATTCATTTTCGCGTGAAGGATTGAGTGAAAATCCTTTCTTGGCTTGATTTTTTTCAAGCCAAGAAAGATTGTAACGTAAAGCCAGACAGCAAAAGTAGAAAAATGATGTGAGGTTACGAACATTATTTTTCTACTTTTGGTGGCACGCCCAAAATTAAATTATAAGTAAGGTGTTTGTAAATTCTTTATTGGCAATTAAATCGTAGTGATTTAAAATGATTTTATTTTTTTCTATAACTGATTGTGTGATACTTAGCGTCATCATTTCGTTATTTCTGTTAATGATTAATCCGTTTTCTTGGTTGTCGTTTTCGGTATATCGATGAAAATTATACAATTCGGATTCGCTGATTATCTGTTTATTATCTAGGAAATCATGAAACCAATTGGCTCTGTTTTCACTAATTTCTTTAGGATATAATGTTGAAGATGACCAAATATGATTTTTAGAAATGTCTAGATTTAGGGTAGCTTTTTCAGTTCCATTCCATTGCAATTGATATAGCTTTAAGTCTTGAAAAAGCACTAATGTAAACGGTTCAATGTTGTCTAAATCTATAGTTTTCCATTCGTTAATTGCTGAAATTGAACTAATTACGTCTAAAACAATTAATCCACGACTTCGACGATAAGGTAATTTTACTTGATGCTTTTCTTGTGCGCCATTTAATAAGACTAAAATTGTTCCTTCGTTGGTAATTGCATACCAAGTTCCGCCAGCTTTTGGATCTTTTGGAAAGGTAATATTTTTGTTATTTATTAAGTAATTTTTGGGCTCAATTGCGCTTGGTCGAAGTAGTTTTTCGTCGCGATTAGAGGTTATAATAAATTTAGAATGAGAAGGTACAAAACTTACTGTGCACATTGTTTTCTATATTCAATTGTAGATCTTGCAACTCCAAAATTTTCATCAATTTCTAAGTGTTCTAGTTGTAAAACAGCCACTTTTATTAATGCTTGGTGGTGAATGCAGTGTTCTAAATTGTATAATAATTCACGATGGTAATTGCTTTCTATATTTAATTCTTCGCCATCTACAACTTGCTGTAAAGTAATATTTTTGTTAGGTTTTTCAAGTGTTTGAATAACCTCAACAATAGTTTGCTTGGCAAATTCGGTATCTGTTTGAATTAAATAATCGCGTTTTCTATCGTCATAATTAATAATTCCTACTTCGTATTGATTTTCAAGACATTGAAACATTTCAATAATATGACGCGTATGTTCTCCAATAGTAGCGTTACTTAAGCCACGACAAGGATTAGTGTAATCTTCAATGGAAAGTTGTGTAAGTAAACTTGACAACTCGTTTAGCGTATTTTTTATAGAAGGTATTAGCATTTGGTTTTTGTTATATCTTAAATATACGTTATTTGGTAACTTTTAGTTTAAAGTTGCCAATTTAAGAATTATATTTTAAATTTCAATAGATTGGGAATTTTACTTCTTTGTTGATAAATTAGTATTGAACAACATGTAAATGTTACAACTGCTAAAGCAAATAATGTGCCACCATCGTTTTGAACCACAATTCCGAGTGCAAATATATGAGAAAAAATGGCACCAAACATAGTTCCTAAACCTAAAATTGCTCCAATTAATGTAGTTTTTGGAATTAAAATTAAAATTGATGCAATTAATTCTACAATTCCAGAGCCAATT
Organism: Flavobacterium sp.; assembly: GCF_043760115.1. Classification (GTDB taxonomy): domain Bacteria; phylum Bacteroidota; class Bacteroidia; order Flavobacteriales; family Flavobacteriaceae; genus Flavobacterium. The sequence continues at coordinate 17,422 of NZ_JAYUPK010000140.1, read as the reverse complement.
CTGCCATAAGGTTCAATGTTTAATTTTGTAAAAATATAAATAGATTCTTCTGCGCCAGAGAATTTAAAATAGAGTGTTTGAAGTAGAATTACAACTGCTATAAGTTTAATAATCCAAGTAAAGATTGAAATTTTCATTTGAAAAAATTTAAAATTGTTTAAAAGTTTAAAGGTTTAAATTGTTTAATTAATTTAGAAATTTTTTCCAACTTGCATCTGCTTTTTTCTTTAAACTACTTTCGTCTTTGTTCCAGGTTTTTAAAGTATTATTGAAAAAAGCATTATAAAAAAGATATAATTTAGTATCAATAATTTTAAAAGTTGAAGGATCTATTTCTACCTTTTCTCCAGTTGCACCCATTGCATATGCACACCATCCGCCATATTGTGGCTCATAACTTGCAGGATTTTTTATAAACAAATCTTTATTGGCTTGGCTAGAAAAATTATAAATTACTCCTTCATAAATGTATGAAAAAGTAAATTTTCCTTTTACAGCTTTCTTTTGAGTAAAATAAGAAACAGGATCATAACCTTGAATGGCAACTTTTTTCTCGAGATTAAATTGTGATAATCGTTTTGCAGATTGTGAAAAAGTTGATGCACTTACTAATGCAATAAATAAAATTAAGATTTGTTTTTTCATTTTGATATAAATTTAGTTAATATACTTTTGTGGTACAAAACTATTTTATATCTACGAAGGTATTTGTCGGCTGGTTTACAATTGGTTGAAAATAAGTTTAAAACTGCGAAATATCGCCAATCATAATCTGTTTTCTATTGTAATGAATTAATCCTTTTTCTTCTAATTCATTCATAAGTTGTGTTGCAGTTTGTCTAGAAGTACAAATAATTTGAGCAATATCTGTTTGTGTTAAATAGTTTTCTAAAGTTACTTGATTTCCGTTAAAAACACCTTCTCGTTTCGACCAATCTTTTAAAAATGTTATTAATCTAGTTTTAGCATCTTTAGAAACTAAATTAGAATAACTATTTTTTAATCGCTTCATTTTTAATCCAACAAACTTTGTGTAAGTCAATGCTAGTGATGGATTTTTTAAAATCAACTCTTCAAAATCTGACATTAAAAAACTGCAAATAGATACTTCTTCGGTTAAAGCTTTGGCATATTCGTTTACTTCTAAATCTTTTTCTAATGTTAATTCGCCAAACAAATCACCTTTTTGAAGTATTTCTTTGATGGTTTCATTTCCTTCATCATCTACAGATACGATTTTTATATTTCCTTTTTTCAACAGAAAAATTCTAGGAACATCGCTTGACGAAAAGTAAATTGTATCGCCTTTTTTGGCAGTTTTAAATCCAGTAATGATGCACAATTGCTTTATTTGAGACATTGATAAAGTCCAAAATAATTTATGATCTCGCAAATACCAGTATTTTAATTCTTCGTACATCAATGAAATTTGTATTGTAAAAGTATTAAAAAAAAGAGATGAAAAACAAAATCCTTTCAGAATAACTAAAAGGATTTATAAATAATGAATTGTTTTTATTTTTCTACTAAACCAATCCTCTTGAAATAACTATACGTTGAATCTCAGAAGTTCCTTCATATATCTGAGTAATTTTAGAATCACGCATCATTCGTTCTACGTGATATTCGGCTACATAACCGTTTCCACCATGAATTTGAACTGCTTCATTAGCAACTTCTAAAGCAATTTCTGATGCGTATAATTTTGCCATAGCACCAGAGTGTGCAATGTCTTTACCTTCGTCTTTTTCACAACAAGCTTTCATTACTAACAATCTTGCTGCAGTAACTTTTACATACATATCAGCAAGTTTAAAAGCAATGGCTTGATGATTAAAAATTTCTTTTCCAAATGCTTTTCTTTCTTTAGAATATTTTAAAGCAATTTCATAAGCACCAGTTGCAATGCCTAAAGCTTGCGATGCAATTCCTATTCTTCCACCATTTAATACGTTCATTGCAAAGGCAAATCCAAAACCGTCTGCACCAATTCTATTTTCTTTTGGGACTTTTACATCTGTAAACATTAACGAATGAGTATCGCTTCCACGAATTCCCATTTTCTTTTCTTTCAGTCCAATGTCAAATCCTGCCCAACCTTTTTCAACAATAAAAGCATTAATTCCTTTGTGAGCTTTTTCTATATCAGTTTGTGCAATTACTAAATAAGTAGATGCTGTTGCACCATTGGTAATCCAGTTTTTGGTTCCGTTTAGTAAATAATAATCGCCTTTATCAATTGCTGTAGTTTTTTGAGATGTTGCATCACTTCCTGCTTCTGGCTCAGACAAACAAAAAGCTCCAATAACTTCTCCTTTGGCAAGTGGAACTAAATATTTCATTTTTTGTTCTTCACTAGCATATCTTTCTAAACCTGCGCAAACTAATGAATTGTTTACAGACATTATTACACAAGCTGATGCATCAACCTTGGCAATTTCAATCAAAGCCAATGCATAAGAAATACTGTCCAATCCTGATCCTCCATATTTTGGATCTACCATCATTCCCATAAAACCTAAATCGGCCATCATTTTAACTTGCTCAGTTGGAAATTTAGAATGCTCATCACGTTCAATTACGCCTGGAAGTAATTCTGCAATAGCAAAATCTTTGGCTGCTTGTTGAATCATTAAATGTTCTTCGGTTAAGTTAAAATCCATAATATTTGTAAAATTGGTTTTGTTTTTCTTTAAATTTGATGCAAAAATAACGCATTTTAATTAAAATTTCAAACGTTTTCGTAAATTTAGCCAATGTTTAAAGATTCCTACAATATTATAGGTGTAATGAGTGGCACATCACTTGATGGAATTGATTTAGCGCACATAATTTTATCTGTAAAAGATAACGTTTGGAACTATGAAATTCTAGAATGTGAAACAATTTCTTATGATGCTTCATGGTTAAACAATTTAAGAAATGCTGTAGATTTTTCAATGTCAGAATTAGAGTTTTTAAATCATAATTATACCAAACTTCTTGGTAAAATAATTTCAGAATTTATTCATAATCATACCATTCATAATCTAGACGCCGTATGTTCTCATGGACACACAATTTTACATCAACCCAAAAAAGGAATTACTTTACAAATAGGAAATCTTCCAGAAATTGCAACTTATACACATCAAAAAGTAGTTTGCGATTTTCGTGTTCAAGATGTAAGACTTGGTGGTCAAGGCGCGCCATTAGTTCCAATTGGAGATAGAATTTTATTTTCTCAGTATGAGTATTGTTTAAATCTCGGCGGATTTTCTAATGTTTCATTTGAACAAAACAATAAACGAATTGCTTTTGACATTTCGCCAGTAAATACAGTATTAAATTTTTACGCCAATAAATTAGGATTAGATTATGACGATAAAGGAAAAATTTCTCGTTCTGGAGAATTAAATCTTCAACTATTTGACGAATTAAATTCTTTAGAATATTACAAAAAGTCTTTTCCAAAATCGCTAGGAATTGAATCTGTAAAACAAATAATTTTGCCTTTAATTGATAAATTTACCATTTCTATTGAAGATAAGATACACACTTTTACAGAGCATATTGCTTTTCAAACAGCAGTATCACTTCCTTTAAAAGTTGGAAAACTTCTTGCAACTGGTGGCGGAACCTATAATGATTTTTTAATTGAACGAATGCAATTTCATCTTCCTCATATTGAAATTATAATTCCAGACGCTAAAACTTTGGAATATAAAGAAGCATTAATTTTTGGATTATTAGGCGTTTTAAAACTTCGCAACGAAATTAATGTTTTAAAAAGTGTTACTGGTGCAGAAAAGGATCACTCATCTGGAATTGTGTATTAATTATCTTATAATTATTTATTTTTCATATAGAAAAGTGTATAATTTTACATTTAATCCTATGAAAAAGTGTGTTACTTTACATTTAATCCTATGAAAAAGTGTAGAAGTCTTCAAATTTTAATCTTTTTAAAAGTTTATATTTGCACCACAAACTAAATTACCAAATGAAAGATTTACTTAAAAAATTTGAAAATAAAGAACCCGAAATAGTTTTTAACTGGAAAGATAGCGAGACCGAAGCCGAAGGTTGGACAGTAATAAATTCACTTCGTGGTGGCGCTGCTGGTGGAGGAACACGAATGAGAAAAGGATTGGATATGAATGAAGTTTTGTCTTTGGCAAAAACTATGGAAGTAAAATTCTCTGTTTCTGGACCAGCAATTGGTGGAGCAAAATCTGGTATAAATTTTGATCCAAACGACCCGAGAAAAAAAGGAGTTTTACAACGTTGGTATAAAGCAGTTTCGCCATTATTAAAAAGTTATTACGGAACTGGTGGCGATTTAAACATTGACGAAATTCACGAAGTAATACCAATGACCGAAGAATGTGGTGTTTGGCATCCGCAAGAAGGAGTTTTTAATGGTCATTTTAAACCTACAGAAGCTGATAAAATCAATAGAATTGGTCAATTGCGTCAAGGTGTTGTAAAAGTTATAGAAAACACTAAATTCTCACCAGATGTTTTAAGAAAATATACTATTGCTGATATGATAACTGGTTATGGAGTTGCAGAAGCAGTTCGTCATTATTATAACATTTATGGTGGCGATGTAAAAGGTAAAAAAGCTATTGTTCAAGGTTTTGGAAATGTTGGTTCGGCTGCTGCATTTTATTTAGCAGAAATGGGAGCAATTATTATTGGAATTATTGATAGAGATGGCGGTGTAATAAATGAAAACGGATTTACTTTTGAAGATATTAAAAGATTATTTTTAAATAAAGATGGAAATAAATTGGTTGCCCAAAATATGATTCCGTTTGAAGAAATTAATAAAAAAATATGGACGATAGGTGCTGAAATTTTTGCGCCTTGTGCCGCATCAAGATTGGTAACTAAAGTTCAAATTGATAATTTAATTGCATCAGGATTAGAAGTTATTTCTTGTGGCGCCAATGTTCCGTTTGCCGATAAAGAAATTTTCTTTGGTTCTATAATGGAAGAAACAGATAGTAAAATAAGTTTGATTCCTGATTTTATTTCAAATTGTGGAATGGCAAGAGTTTTTGCTTATTTTATGGAAAAGAAAGTTCAAATGACTGATGAAGCTATATTTTATGACACGTCAGAAATTATTAAAAAAGCTATTGAAAAAGCACATTCTTTAAATTCTGATAAGAAAAATATTAGTGCAACGGCATTTGAAATTGCATTAAAACAATTGGTATAACTATTGTAATTACAATTTTTAATATATTTATACGTTAAATTATAAAAACTGCGACTATGAATAAAGATTTTAAATCTCAAAATATAGATTCAACATCTGATGATAAGATTAAATCGTTTTTAATAGCGACTCTTATTTATGCATTATTGTTAGTACTTTTATTTTTTATTAGATTTTGGCCTCCATCCAATCTTGAAGAACTAGTTGGTGGCGGTGGCGGTGGCGGAGTTACTGTAAACTTTGGCGATACCGAATTTGGAAAAGGTGCAGAATTTACAAGTAAAGAATTGGATGTAAAACAACCTACAAAACAAGCTCCAGTTGCTCCAAGCCAAGATGAAAATATAATTTCGCAAGAAGATACAGATGAAGATGTAGTTTCTGTTGCTAAAAATGAGCCTAAGAAAAAAACTCCAATTATTATAAAAAAGGACATTACAAAACCTGTAGCTGTTGTAAAACCAGTTGTTAGAAAAACGGATGACGCCTTGGCAAATATTTTAAAAGGAAATAAAAAAGGAGGCGATGGAAATAGTAGTACATCTGGAAATCAAGGAAGAGCAAATGGCGATATAAATTCTAATGGATATTCTGGAACTGGTGGTTCTGGAGGTGGAATAGGAAATGGAAATGGTCCAGGAAATGGTCCAGGAAATGGTCCAGGAAGTGGTCCAGGAAGTGGAGGAATTGGCAGTGGAATTGGAGGTTCTGGATATTCATTAAGCGGAAGAAAAGCTATAAGTAAACCTCAACCAAATTATAATTGTAATGAACAAGGTAAAGTAGTTGTCCAGATTACTGTTGATAAAAACGGAAATGTAATTGAAGCTAAACCTGGTTCAAGAGGAACTTCAAATACTGCTGCTTGTCTGGCTAGTCAAGCAAAAATTGCTGCTTTAAACACTAAATGGAGTATAAGCCCAAGTGGAATTGAAAAACAAGTTGGAACAATTACATATAATTTTAAATTAAAAGATTAGTTGATAAAATATTAGATAATAAATATTAAAATATGAATAGAATTCTACTAGTGTTTATAAATTTTATAGTATTTAATTTTACTTTTAGTCAAATTAAAGTTTCTGTTTATAATATTAAAATTACAAATGGTTTCAATGTTTTAGCTGATAACGACGAATTTTGTCCTGTTTCAATAAAACTTAACTTAGATTTAAATAACCTATCATCTACAAATGGGAATGACAAAATATTTGTAATTCCTGCAAAAACTAAAGGATTTATTTTAACAACACTTCAAATAATTAAAGTTAATTTAGGTTCAAACTTTAAAACTAATACTAAATACAATTATGGTGATTGTACCATCCAAAATGTTGATGAATATAATTACTCTCTTCCTTTTTCCAAAGGAAAAACTTTTAATTTATTTCAAGGATATAATGGTACTTTTTCTCATCTAAATGAGAACGCTATTGATTTCACTATGCCTATAGGTACAGAATTGCTAGCATCGCGTGAAGGAGTTGTTATTAAAGTTATTGAAAACTATAATCAAAATTGTCCTGAAAAAAAATGTACAGAATTTAATAATTATATTTTAATATATCATGATGATGGTACTTTTTCAAAATATATTCATATTAAATTAAATGGCTCAATTGTTAAAGAAGGTGATTTTGTTAAGGTAAATGACCTTATTGGATATAGTGGAAATGTTGGATATTCTTCTGGACCGCATTTACATTTTATGGTTTATTTGCAAAAAATTGATTCAATTGAAACTTTAAAAACTAAATTCAAAATTAATGATGGCAATACATCAAAATATTTGGTTGAAAAAGAAGATTACACTAGAAATTATTAATTAAAAGGAAAAGACATAAATATCCTAGCCCTGATTGTAGTGTAAATAATCTTTGCCAAAGTTTTAAACTTTGGCAAAGATATTGAAACGGAAAGCAGGAATAAGGTTGATAAATAAAGACCAAGCCATTCGCTTCTAATTTTGACAAGCTCAATATTTTATTTTGGACTCGTTTGAATTACAAATTTTAATTTATTCTTCACTCCTATTTGTAAAACGTCTACCAAATCTTGTACTTGCAAGTTAAACGGAATACGAACCACAACAGTTTGATCTTTAGATTTATCAATCTTAGAAAGCAAATTTGCTTCTAATGTTTCTAAAGTAACTTCGTCTTTGTCTAGGTAATACTTTTTATCTTCTGTTACCGAAAGACTTATTAATTGCTTAACCGTTTTATCGTTGTTAGCGGATTTGGGCAAGGTCATTTTAATTACGTTTGGATTTGCTAATGTTGAAATAATCAAGAAAAACAATAGCAAAAAAAACATAATATCGCTTAAAGATGATGTTGCAACCTCAGCGTGAAATCGTTTATTTCGTTTTATTGGCATTTGGTCTTTGTATTATGTTTACAAAATCTAAAATTTGTTTTTGAATAGCAAGTGAAAAATTATCAATTTTTCCGTTAAATAAATGGTAAGCAGCATAAGCAACAATTCCTACAATTAATCCTGCACCAGAACTAATCATTTTTTCATACAAACCTCCAGAAATATTACCTATACTAATGTCTTCTGTTTTAGAAATACTGTAGAAAATTTTAATTACACCTCCAATTGTTCCAATAAATCCTAATGTTGGCGCTATACCAGCAATAAGTCCTAATTGTCCCATTTTCTTTTCCATTTGACCAATTTCTATATTGGTTGCGCGTTCCATATTCGATTCTATTTCAGATATTGGTCTTCCTATTGTTAAAATACCTTCTTTTAAAATGATTCCAGATGCTGTTCCATTTCTCTCCGCAATTGAAACTGCCATATCTAAATTTCCAGAATTTAAATTGTCTTTTACATCTCGCATTAAATTAAGATCAATTTTTGCAACTTTATGAATATACATAAAACGTTCGGCAATTAAATAGAAGGTATAAAATAACAGAATTCCAATTGGTATTAAGAAAAAACCACCTTTAAGAATGAATTCTAAAACAGAGATTTCGTTAGTTGCTTGACCAACATTTTCAATCAGTGCACCAGTAGTTGCTTGTGTTAATGTGTCTGCTTGTAATCCAATAAATAAATTAATCATATAATTGTATTTTTTGTTTTAATTTAAAAATAAGTTGAAATTTGCACTAAAGATAATTTCGTTTCTTTTATTAAACTAAAAAAATCGTAAAATATTTTATCTTTCCATTATTTATTTATAAAATGACGTATCAAGAAACTACAAATTGGCTTTTTAATCAGCTTCCAATGTATCAATTGCAAGGTGCATCTGCCTATAAAAAAGATTTGACAAATACACTTTTACTTGCAAAACATTTAAATAATCCTGAGAAAAATTTAAAATGCATTCACGTTGCAGGCACAAACGGAAAAGGATCAACATCTCACCTGTTAGCATCTGTTTATCAAGAAGCTGGATATACAGTTGGATTGTATACTTCGCCACATTTAAAAGATTTTAGAGAACGAATTAAAGTAAATGGAATAGAAATTTCTGAAGAATTTGTAGTAGATTTTGTAAACAAAAACAAATTATTTTTTGAAGAAAATGATTTAAGCTTTTTTGAAATGAGTGTAGGATTAGCATTTGAATATTTTGTAAAAGAAAAAACAGATATTAACATAATTGAAGTAGGAATGGGTGGCAGATTGGATTCTACCAATATTATTACACCATTAATATCTGTTATTACCAATATTGGATTAGATCATACTCAATTTCTTGGAACAACACTAAAAGCGATTGCATTTGAAAAAGCTGGAATTATTAAAACTGAAATTCCAATTATTATAGGAGAATATACCACAGAAACCAAACCTGTTTTTATAAAAAAAGCTAAAGAAACTAATTCTGAAATCTTCTTTGCCTCTGATTTAATTGATGAAACTTATCCTTCTGAACTTATGGGTAACTATCAAATAGCAAATAAAAAAACCGCTTTACAAACAATCAAATTGTTACAAGATCAATATCTAGTTAAGGAAAAAACAATTAAAATAGGTTTTTTAAATGTTATAAAAAATACAGGATTATTAGGTAGATGGCAACAATTAAATGAAAATCCTAAAGTAATTTGTGATACAGCACACAACTCTCACGGATTAAAAATAGTTTTAAATCAAATTAAAAAAGAAAAATTTAATGACTTACATATTGTTTTAGGAGTTGTAAACGATAAGGATTTGGATACTATTTTGCCCTTATTTCCAAAAAAAGCTATTTATTATTTTTGCAAACCAAATATTCCAAGAGGTTTGGATGCAAATATATTAAAACAAAAAGCAGAAGAATATCAACTTATTGGAAATTTATATAATTCTGTTTCAAATGCTTATGAAGATGCTATAAAAAACGCATCCAAAAATGACTTTGTATATATAGGAGGAAGCACATTTGTAGTTGCAGAAATTGTATAATTTTTAAATATTTTTTTAATTTTTACTTGCAAATATAAAAAAGAGCTGTATATTTGCACTCGCATTGAAACGCTAGTCCGGGCGATTAGCTCAGTTGGTTCAGAGCATCTGGTTTACACCCAGAGGGTCAGGGGTTCGAATCCCTTATCGCCCACGAAACTCCTTAAGAAATTAAGGAGTTTTTTATTTTAAAAAATTATGTTTTACACTTATATTATTTTTAGCGAAATTTTAAATAAATATTATGTTGGTTCTACATCTAATATTGAAGAAAGATTGGCAAAACACAACCATAATCATAAAGGTTTTACTGGGAATAAATCAGATTGGAAAATTGTATATTTTGAAGAGTATACGACCAAAACAGATGCATTAAAAAGAGAACTTCAAATTAAAAAATGGAAATCAAGAGTAATGATTGAAAAACTAATAAAAAAAAGCTGAGTTAGTTCAGAACATTCCGATTTTTCAATCGGAAGTGTCAGAAATTCGAATCCCTTATCGCCCACAAGTCTAAACTCTCTAATTTTTAGAGAGTTTTTTTTGTAAACTTTTAAAATTTTTTAGATAAATATTTATTACAACTAATTAAATAATAATTTATCCGTGAATGGTTTCTTCTTTACCATATTTTGTAATTAAAACTCCTTCAAATTCTATCCATTCTTTCCATCTATCATCTACAGATTCTCTACTTTTTCCGTACTTTCTTGCCAAAGTTAAAAATGTAGTATAATGTCCTGCTTCACTAATCATTAAATCTTTATAAAATTTTGCCAATTTTTCGTCTTGAATATTTTCTGACAATGTTTTAAAACGCTCACAACTTCTAGCTTCAATCATTGCAGAAAACAACAATCTATCAATTAAAGCATCTGTTCTACTACCATCTTTTTTTAGAAATTTAAATAATTCATTTACATAATTGTCTTTTCGTTCTCTACCTAAAGTTAATCCACGTTCTTTAATAATGTTGTGAACCATTTGAAAATGCTCTACTTCTTCTCTAGCAATTTCTAATAATTCTGTTACTAAATCTTCAAGTTCAGAGTTGTAAGTTATCATAGTAATGGCATTGGTTGCGGCTTTTTGTTCGCACCAAGCATGATCTGTCAATATTTCTTCAATATTTGATTCTACAATAGTTACCCATTTTGGATCTGTTACCAATTTTAATCCTAACATTTTGTATATGATTTTATTTAGTTGCAAAATTAAATGTTTTCTTTGTAAACTATTTACTTTTTATGCAAAAGTCGTCACAATTATTAATTATTGGTTTTGTTTTGCCTGAACCAAATTCATCTGCCGCTGGAAACAGAATGATGCAACTTATAGATTTGTTTCAAAAAGAGAATTATCTAATAACTTTTGCAAGTACAGCTCAGAATTTAGAGTTTTCTGAAGATTTAGAAAAGCATTCTATTAACTTTGTGAAAATTGAATTAAATTCTGAAACTTTTAATGATTTTGTAAAACAACTACAACCAAATGTTGTTTTATTTGATAGATTTTTAACCGAAGAACAATTTGGTTGGCGAGTTACAGAAAATTGTCCTAATGCATTACGAATTTTAGATACAGAAGATTTACATTCTTTGCGATATGAAAGACAAATTGCACTAAAAGAGAACAGATTTTTTGATACTAGAAGTTTACTAGAATCTGATTTTGCCAAAAGAGAAATTGCAAGTATTTACAGATGTGATGTTTCATTAATGGTGTCAGAATATGAAATTGATTTACTTACGAACTTATTTAAAATTCCAAATTATTTACTTTATTATTTACCAATTCTAGTAGAAAAAGTAGAAGCTAATTTACTCAGTTTTAATGAAAGGAAGGATTTTATTTTCATAGGAAACTTTCTTCACGAACCTAATTGGGATTGTGTGAAGTATTTACACGATGTGATTTGGCCTTTACTTTTTGATAAATTTACTGATGCTAAAATGTTAATTTACGGCGCTTATCCTTCACAAAAAGTTTTGGAATTACACAAACCAAAATCCAACTTTTATATAATGGGAAGAGCAGAAAATGCATTTGAAGTTGTTAAAAATGCAAGAGTTGTTTTGGCTCCAATCAGGTTTGGTGCTGGAATAAAAGGCAAACTTCTTGAAGCATTGCAATGCGGAACTCCAAGTATAACTTCTTCAATTGGAGCCGAAGCTATGAATGGAAATTTAGATTGGAATGGTTTTATAAACGATAGTCCAGAAGATTTTGTAAATAATGCCATTTTACTTTATACAGATGAGAAAGTTTGGCAAAAATCTCAAAAAAATGGTTTTGAGATTATAAATAATCGATTTTTAAAATCTAAATTTGAATTCCATTTTGCTAAATTTATTTTGGATGTTCGACAAAATTTAAAACAACATAGAGAACAAAATTTTATTGGAACTTTGCTTCAACATCATTCTTTGCAGAGTACAAAATATATGTCTCGATGGATTGAAGAAAAAAATAAAAAAAGATAAATTTATTTATTATATTAGTTTTTTTAGAAGCGAATGGCTTGGGCATTTCTACAATTGTAATTCCTGCTTTTCATTTCAATCTTGCCAAAAAAGGCAAGGATTTCCATTTCAATCAGGGCTAAAAAACTATTGTATTGAATATAAGCATTCTAAAATAAATTCTAAGAATCTAAAACAAGTTCTAAGATTCTGAAATAAATTCAGAATAAAAAATCCTGTTCAGTTTCTGAAATAAATTCAGAATAAATGAACAGGATTTGCAATTTTATATTGTTATTTTTTATGCCAACATCGTAACCGGATTTTCTAAAAACGTTCTTAATGTTTGAAGAAATTGTGCTCCAGTTGCGCCATCAACAGTTCTATGATCGCAAGCTAATGTAACTTTCATTGTGTTTCCTACTACAATTTGTCCGTTTTTTACAACTGGTTTTTCTACAATTGCTCCAACTGATAAAATGGCTGAATTGGGTTGGTTTATGATTGACGTAAACTCTGTAATACCAAACATTCCAAGATTAGAAACTGTAAAAGTACTTCCATCCATTTCTGTTGGTTGTAATTTTTTTATTTTTGCTCTTCCTGCTAAATCTTTTACGTTTCCACCAATTTGAGACAAACTCATTTGATCCGCAAATTTTAAAACTGGAACTACCAATCCATCTTCTACAGCAACCGCAACACCAATATTTATGTGATGATTGATAGTAATTGCTTCGTCAGACCATTGTGAATTTACTTTTAAATGTTTTTTCAATGCCATTGCGCAAGCTTTGATAACCATATCGTTAAATGAGACTTTGGTATCTGGAATTGTGTTTATTGTGGCACGAGATTTCATTGCTTCGTCCATTGCAACTTCTATTGTTAGATAGAAATGTGGCGCAGTAAAAATTGACTCTGACAAGCGTTTAGCAATAACTTTACGCATTGTAGAATTCGGAATTTTCTCTGAAAATTGTTCTCCTGCAGGAACGAATGTTTGAGCAGTTGTGGGTTGTGGGTTTTGAGTTGTGGGTTGAATAGTTTGCGTTGAAACTGGCGCAGAAGTTGTAAAATTTTCAACATCGCTTTTTACAATTCTACCGTTTTCACCTGATCCTTTTACTTGCGACAATTGAATTCCTTTGTCTTTAGCAATTTGTTTAGCCAATGGTGATGCAAAAATTCTATCGTTAGAGTTGGAAGTTGGAAGATTTGAATTAGAAATTACGTCTTTGCTTTCTTCAACTTTTTCAGTTTTTAAATCTGCAACTGTTTCTGCTTTTCCATAGTTTTCTGCAATTCCAGAAATATCTGTTCCTGCTGGTCCAATTATGGCTAAAACGCTATCAACTGGTGCAGTTTCGCCTTCATTAATTCCTATAAATAATAATGTACCTGAATTGAAAGATTCAAATTCCATTGTGGCTTTATCGGTTTCAATTTCTGCAAGAATATCGCCTTCTTTAACTTCGTCACCCACTTTTTTTAACCAAGTAGCCACAGTTCCAGTAGTCATAGTGTCACTTAAACGTGGCATTGTAATTACTTTTACTCCAGCAGGAATGGTTGCGGGTTTCGAGTTTTGAGTTTCGGGTTTAGAACTTTCTTCTGATTTTTGTTCTGCCTTTTCTAAACTTTCAGCTTCTTTAGAATCTGGTTTTTCTTCTTGGGATTTGAGAGTTGAACCATTGGAAATTAATGAAGTTATATCTTCTCCTTCTTTTCCAATAATGGCTAAAAGTGAATCTACTGGTGCAGTTTCTCCTTCTTGAATTCCGATGTGAAGTAATACTCCAGCATTGAACGATTCAAATTCCATTGTGGCTTTGTCTGTTTCAATTTCTGCAAGAATATCTCCTTCTTTAATTGTATCACCAACTTTTTTAAGCCAAGTAGCAACAGTTCCATCTGTCATTGTATCGCTCAAACGAGGCATATTTATTACTGTAGCCATAATTATATTTTATGAGAAATAAATGGATAATTTTCTTGTTCATAAACCACATCATACAATTGTTGTACTTCTGGAAAGTCTGAATCTTCTGCAAATTTTTCGCATTCGTCAACTAAGTCTTTTACTCGTTGGTTTATTGCTTCAATTTCTGCTTCGGTTGCGTATTTTTTATCCTTTATAATGTCTAAAACTTGCGTAATTGGATCTATTTTTCTGTATTCTTCTACTTCGTCTTTAGTTCTGTACAATTGCGCATCTGACATTGAGTGACCTCTATAACGGTAGGTTTTCATTTCTAAAAATGTTGGTCCATCGCCACGACGTGCTCTTTCTATAGCTTCGGTCATTGCTTCGGCAACTTTTACTGGATTCATTCCGTCAACTGGACCACAAGGCATTTCATAACCTAAACCTAGTTTCCAAATATCAGTATGATTGGCAGTTCTTTCTACAGAAGTTCCCATTGCATATCCATTGTTTTCACAAATAAATACTACTGGAAGTTTCCATAACATTGCCATATTAAATGCTTCGTGAAGTGAACCTTGACGTGCTGCACCATCGCCAAAATAGGTTAAAGTTACGCCACCAGTATTGAAATATTTATCGGCAAATGCCATTCCTGCTCCAACTGGAATTTGTGCTCCAACGATTCCGTGACCACCAAAAAACCCTTTTTCTTTAGAAAAAATATGCATTGAACCACCCATTCCTTTAGATGTTCCTGTTACTTTACCATACAATTCTGCCATTACTCGCTTAGGATCAACTCCCATTGCAATTGGTTGAACGTGATTTCTATAGGCAGTAATCATTTTATCTTTAGACAAATCCATTGCGTGAATTGCACCAGCAAGAACTGCTTCTTGACCATTATATAGGTGTAAAAATCCTCTAACTTTTTGTTGAATGTAAACGGCTGCTAATTTGTCTTCAAATTTTCTCCAGAACTGCATGTCTTCATACCAGTTTAGATAAACTTCTTTGGTGATTTCTTTCATTTTAAGTGTTTGCTAATGCGTTTATTTACTAATTTTTGCAAAGTTTATTTACAAAATTGTTTCCTCACACAAGTTTGCGATTTGCAAAAATAAGATATTGCAAGTAGATGTAAAAATTTAATTGTAGTAATTTGAAATTTTTAATGTTTGTTTAAGTTTTTTTCATTTTAAAACTGAAATTGTTATGGATTTCAATTGATATTAAAATGATAAATCTTTAGTCCTGATGGAAGTGGAAATCCTTTTTTCAATTGCTTTGGGTTAAAACCCAAAGCAATTGAAAAAAGATTGGAACGTACAGCAGGAATTACCATACTTAATAAATCCCAAGCCATTCGCTACAGATAATTTTACAAAGAAGTTTTATCGAATGAAAGTGGCAATAGATTTCCTATGGATTGCGATTTATAAACTGCGCCAGATTCTCCCATAAAATAAATTTCTATTGGAGTTTGTTGTTTAAATTCGTACTCTGCAATGGATTGACGACAAGCGCCACAAGGCGGAATTGGTGTTGTTGTTGGGTTTGTGTCTGATGCTGCGGTAATTGCAAGTGTTACAATTTTAACGTTTGGATAAATTGCTCCTGCTTGAAAAATTGCAACTCGCTCGGCACAAAGTCCTGATGGATAAGCTGCATTTTCTTGATTGGAACCTAAAACTATTTTACCATTTTCTAGTAAAATTGCTGCTCCAACTCTGAATTTTGAATATGGTGCGTAGGCATTTTTGCGTGTTTCTACTGCTTGTTGCATTAGTGAATTTACATTGGATGGCAATTCGTTTACATCATTATAAACTGCAATGTGGGTTGTAATATTAATTTCTTTCATTTGGTTATTGAGGAAAAAAAATCCAAATCTTATTGAAGATTTGGATGTTGTTTTAAATTTTAAATATACTAATAATCGTCGTATTTATCACCAAAATTGAATGTTAGTGAGAAACGAAGTGTGTTTTCTAATGGGTTTTTTACTTTAGATGCTGAGAACAAATAAGATACGTCAACTTTTACAACATTATATTTAAATCCGGCGCCAAGGGATAAAAATTTTCTTGCTCCTTTTAATGGACTTTCATTGAAATATCCTAAACGAAATGCAAAGGAATCTTGGTATAAATATTCAGCTCCAACGGAATAGGTAAATTCTTTTATTTCTTCTCCAAAACCGTCTGGTGCATCGTTGAAAGATTTAAAAATTCCTGATGCCCAACTTATTTTTCTATAATCTTCATTATTTTGAGAACGTTCAATATCTGTAATTGTTCCATCGCCATTTAAATCTGGATTTTGTGGTGTTGGCACTAATAGTTTGGCTAATTCTGTACTAACTGAAACTTTATTGTATTCGTCTAAAATAAAATCGAAAGCTCCACCAAGTCTCATATTGGCTGGTAAAAAGTTAGAACTTACTTGATCGTTATTATCATAACTAATTTTTGGTCCCATGTTTTGGAAATTAAATCCTAAACGGTATTTACCATTAAATTCGTTGAAAGCAATTTCTTCTGATTGAAAAAATCCTGCTATGTCAACTGCAAATGAACTTCCTGGTTTAGCATCGGTATTTACATCGGCAATTTTTAAGTTGGAACGAATGTATCTACCAGCAACTGCCATTGAAAATCTGTCACTTAATTTTAATGAATACGAACCATCTATTGCAAGCTCATTTGGTTTTACAATGTTTGCTGGATCATCAAAATTTTGTCTAAGTTCAATTTCTCCTAATCCAAAATAACGAAGACTTACTGCAAAAGCACTTCTTCCTTCATCTCCAAATCGGTTATAATAATTAACCTGTCCTAATGAAATATCGTTTACAAGTTGAGTTAAATAAGGTGTGTAACTAACAGAAAATCCTTGTTTGTCTATTGCAAATGCATATTTTGCTGGATTCCATTGTTGTGAAAATGCATCTGTAGATGTTGCAACACCTTGATCTGCAAGACCAGCAGCACGAGCATCGGCAGCAACTAAAAGAAATGGAACTCCAGTTGTGATAACTCTATCTTGAGCATTTATAAATTGATTGGTAACTAAAAGTAATACAATTATTGAAATCTTTTTACTTAAATTTAATGTATAGTTTTTTTTGTATTCGTGATTCTTTGATTTCATTGTGTATTTTAAATAATTAAACAAATATAGTATTTTATTAAAGGATAACAAGTTTTTCAATTTTTTCTGATTTTTTATTGGTGAGTGTTGAATTGACTGTGAGTTTATAAATGTAAACACCTTTTCCTATTTTATCGCCAAAATCGTCTGTTCCATCCCAAGTTACATCTCTAGAAAGAAAACCTTCTGTGGTAACATATTGATTTATGGTTTTAACTACTTTTCCAGTAATGGTAATTATTTGCACTTGAA
>NZ_JAYUPK010000139.1:0-14441 GCF_043760115.1 Flavobacterium sp. | reverse complement strand
GTTGGTATTTATAATTTATCAGTACCTTCTAGTGATTATTGTAGTGGCTTATTTAACATAAATGTAATACAAAAACCAACTTCTCCTACAGCAATAACTGGTCCATTAATAATTTGTCCTGGAATTCCAATAGTTTATTCGTGCGCACCATCGCCAGGACTTGAAACCCATTGGCAAGTTAGTAACGGTACTATTTTAGGAAGTAGTATTGGCAATCAAGTAAATATAGTTTTTAATCCGAATATTGCTGGACCTTATGAGGTAAAAGTTTGGTACAAAAATGAAATATGTTCCTCAGGAATTTATAGTATTGTTACAGACAGAGCACCACTAGATTTATCATTAATTCAAACTCAAAATCCTGTATGTGGTAGTTCATTTGCTACTTACTCAATAGCTAATTCAAATGTTGATAGTTACAATTGGTCAATAATTCCAGAATCTGCAGGAAGTATCCAATCAGGTCAAAACACAAATGAAGTTTCTATTTTATGGAATCAATCAGCTGGTGAAGCACGTATTAAAATTGAAGTGGTTAAATGTAAAACTACAACAGTAATTCAACATTTAATACAAATTATAAATGCTCCTTTATCAACCATCAGTGGCAACACAACAGCATGTACTGGTAACACAACCGTTTTTAATTTAGCACTAAATCCATCAAGTGTTTTTCATCACGTAATATGGACTTTTGGCGATAATACTTCTCAAACTGTTAATTATGTTGACCAAAGTTCTTTTTCTATAAGTCATACTTATTTAGATCCATTAACCACAAGTGCAATCTATCCAGTTACGGCAACAGTTTATGGTGCAACAGGATGTATAATGCCTACTTCAGCGCTATTCAATATTACAGTATCACCTTCTCCAATAGTTTCTATAACTCCAGTTAGTGGCATAAATCTTTGTGATCCAACCAACACTAGTGCATCTTATTTATTTAGCGTTAATATTCAAAATGGTTTTGCAGGTACAACCACAATACAATGGTATAAAAACAATACAATAATTTCAGGCGCAACTAGTGCAACTATAAATGTGCAAACCTATGGTGAAGGAGAATATTATGCCGCAGTAACTAATATGTTTAATTGCACCAAAAATACTATAGCTTTTAATGTTATTAATATTTGTGGAACACCATGTTATTTATCATATAATTTAGATGCAAGTGTAACCAATACAGAATGTAATGGATTTACAGCAACTGCAACTTTAATTGAAGGAACACCAACGATTGTTAATTGGAATAACATTATTTTTCCTGGCGCAACTATTGTAAATAATTCACCTTATAATTTAACTATTCAAAATGTTCAACCAGGTAAGTACTCCATACAACTTCAAGCAACTTATAATTTGGGAGCATCAGGAGTTTGTACTAAAACAAAACAATTTCAAGTTATAATTCCTTACAAAGCTGGTTTAAAATACAAAGTAACTTGTAACAATGGTAACTATAATGTACAATTATTAGACTATTCCGTATTTTACCCTGAAACACCAATAGAACATTTTGCTTTTACATTAGATAACGGATTAAATTGGTATCCTGCAACAATAAGTAATGGTATACCACAATTTAATACCGTTTTACCACCAGGAAGTTACCCAATAGGAATAAGAATTGACAGCAGTGGTTATCCTGAATGTACCTATTTTGAAACATTAGTTTTACCAGCCATGCCAAACGCTACATTTACAGCAACCACGCACAATTGTCAAGACAATGCGGTACAATTTACAGCAACAGACATTAACCCAGATTTGCAATACTATTGGAACTTTGGTGGAAATTATAATTTACAACAAAATCCAGTTAAAGTTTTTGCTGGTTCTGGTGATTTCCTAGTGCAATTAACAGTAACGAATAAGTATGGTTGCTCTGCAACGTCAACACAGTTTTTAAATGTAATTCCTGTAAATATGAAAGGTGATTTGGTACAAACACCACTATCTGCTTGTCAAGGAACCACTGCAACCTTACATTTTCAACCTTATTCAGGCCAACAAACACCTGTTAGCATTACTTGGTATTACAAAAATATACAGAGTCCGCCAATTTCAACCACTGTTGCGCCCAATTTAGATTTAGTTGTAAATCAATCGGGTTATTATATTGCTCATCTAACAGATACTAATGGTTGCAAATATGAGTTTACCAAAGCAATTGCTGTAGGATTTATTCCAGTTCCGGCTCCGCCAAAAATAACAGGAACAACCACTGTTTGTTTAGGTAACGCCATTATAGTTAAAGTGCCAGAAGACAGTTCTATTAATTATTTATGGACAATAAATGGCGTATCACAGCCACAATTTAACGGTCTTTCTAAAATTGTTTTAACTTCAACAGCAGTTGGTAATTACTCTGTTGGAGTAATTGCACAAGCCGGAAGTGCATCGACTGGATATTGCAATTCTTCAATTGCTACAATGGTGGTTGCAGTAGTAGATGGACCAACACAACCAGAAATAACATTAGAGGTTGTTTCTTGCCAACCCTATTTGGTACAAGTAGCTGTGACAAACCCACAAGCTGGGGTAAATTATTATTGGAGTAACGGACAAAGCGGAATTTCAACAACAATGTCTCATGATGGTCCACTGCAAGTTCGTGCAGACCTAAATAATTGTAGTAGTAGTTCTCAAATAGATTTGCCTTTAAATTTAGAAACTCTAGCATGGGTTTTTCCAACAGGTTGCTTTGAAAATTGTTTACAAAATCCTTTAGGTTATATTATTGGTCCTTTGGGTGATTTTACTAATTGGAGTTGGTTGCAAAACGGCACAACTGTTGCAAGCGGTTCTAATACTATACAACCGTTTACTAATGTTGTGCCAACTAATGATTATCAATTAATGTTAAAAAATGGCTTTTGCGATTTATTGATAGAAAACCTAAACATTAAAGAAGTACGTTGTGAAAAATGTGATATAGAATATGTTATAATGGATATTAGATGTGTTAAAGTTAACGATGTTTATATTTATGAAGTAATTGTAAAAACGCTCAATCTTTATAACAACACACTCTATATGAATTTTACAGATATTAATGGTCATGGTTACTTCTCTAGCAATACGCTAGCAATACCAGCAGGAACTACAATACAAACAATGAATTTTTATCCATTAAACTCGTTTAATGGTGGTTTATTAGCAATAGAAATTAGTGGCGATTTAAATGCTCAAACAAGATGTTTTAAAGCAATTAATTTACAGTTTCCTATTTGTGAAGAAATTCAACCACGATTATATAATGATTCTAAAACTAATTCAACCAAGTTAATCGTTGCTCCCAATCCTGCAAGCAGTAGTACATCTGTTTATTATTCTTATAATGAAAACAGTACTAATATTGATAAATACATAGAAATTTTAGATGTATTAGGAAGAAAAATGGCAACATATCTTGTTGTAGAAAATGAAGGCAAAGTACTCATAGACACATCTAGTTATGCAACAGGAAGCTATTTGGTTTTAATGAAACAGAATAATGAAGTACTAGAAAACAAGAAATTAATAATAAATAAATTTTAAAGAAACAACTGTAGTTATTTATAGATTTAAAATTTAAAAAAATCAAACTCATGAAAAAATCCATATTCATATTATTTTTAATCTCATTAAATGCAACTGCCCAATCATGGCAATGGGGTAAACGTGGCGGAAGCACCGATAATTTAAATGCATCCGGTGGCACAAAAGAAGAAGTAACCCATATTGTTACAGACAGCCAAAACAACATTTATATGATATCTGCAGTAGGAAAAAATGGATTGGATGTAGATGGAAATCCTAAAAATTATTATGGTGATCCTGGTTCTTTTATTAATGATGAAATTGTTTTAGCTAGTTTTGGTTGTGATGGTTCTTATCGTTGGTCTAAAATAATAGGAGGAGAAGGTTCTGATAGAGTAACTGGCTTAAAAATAGATAGTCAAGATAACGTTTATATAAGTGGAAATTTTTTCTTACCATCAGTTGATTATCCACCGAGGATTGATGATGATATCATCATTTCACAAACACCACTTGATTATAGCATAACATTCATCGCTAAATTTTCAAATACTGGTGTTTTTCAATGGTTAAAAAGACCTGCTCCATCATCTACTACTTATACTGCATCTACTCAGGTGTCACCTTATGATTTATATATAGATAGTCAAGGTGGTGTAAATTGGCTTGTTGAATTAAATCCAGGTACTTATTGTGATGGACAATTCGTTACTACTAGTTCAGTTAAACAAACTTATATTCTAAAATATGATAGTAATGGTAACTTTATAAGTGGTTTGCCACTTGATATGAAGTTCCCAACTGAAACAACATTCAATTTAAAGTTTAATGTTAATCCTTACAATGGAGGTTATTATATTTCGTTGTATAAAATATCAACTGCCGCAACCGTTTTCTTAATTGGCGGTCAATCAATAACAAACTCAGCATTTTTAGCATGTTTTAATAATTTAGGACAATTTCAATGGGTAAGAGAATCGAGCACTCCAAATCCTAGTAGATTTAAAATTTATGATATAAGTTTTGATAGTAATAATAACATTTATATGGGTGGAACTATATTAGGGTTTAATGGGGTTTCTTTTGTGGGATTTAGTGTTCCAGAGCAAACACAACCACAATTTGTTTTAAAACTTAATCCAACAGCAACAACAGTTATTTGGAGTACCTATTATACCATTTTTGATAATGCTTATCAGTATGGTCAAATTGATTTAAAAAATAATGAAGTTTCTTTAACAGGTAGATGTGCTGGCACTCTTACTTGGGGTTCACAAACGGTAGTTGCATACAATGGTATTAACCAAGGTTCACAACCTTTATTAGCGCGCTTTAATAAAGACACTGGTACTTGTATTGGGTTACATAATATTGTTAATAATTTACAAACAGTAGATCATGGTACAGCATTAACAGTAGACAGTAATGGTGATTATATTATGGGTGGTAGTTTTGGTAGTCAATTAAATTTTACAACTAATACAATCAATGCAACTGGCGCACAAAGTGATTTTTTTATTGCTAAATTTTCTACAAGTGTGTGTTCACTTGGTGTTGAAGATTTTAAAGAACAAGGTTTAGAATTAGCACCAAATCCTGTTGAGAAAAGTGTATTGGTGAGAACTAAAGAAAATTTAAACTATGAGCTGTTTACTATTTTAGGTAATAAAATAAAAGAAGGTTCTTTATCTGAATTGCAAAATAGTATTGATGTTAGTGATTTAGCTGCTGGAAGTTATATATTAAAAACAACAGATAACTTAGGTAAAGTTAAAAGCGTGAAATTGTTGAAACAATAAAAAAGATGAAAAAAATTATATACCTATTATTAATACTATCAATTAATGCTACTGCCCAATCATGGCAATGGGGTAAACGTGGCGGAAGCACAGACGATTTAAATGCCACTTCAGGCACAAAAGAAGAAGTAACCCATATTGTTACAGACAGCCAAAACAACATTTATATGATCTCTGCAGTAGGAAAAAATGGTCTTGATGTTGATGGAAATCCTAAAAATTATTATGGAGATCCTAATGGTTTTCTTAAAAATGATTTTGTATTAGCTAGTTTTGCTTGCGATGGCACTTACAGATGGTCTAAAATTATAGGCGGTCAAGAAGGAGAAACAGTTAATACTATAAAAATTGATAGTCAAGATAATGTTTACGTATGTGGGAGATTTAATGATAACGATGTAGATTATCCTCCAAGAATTGACGATGATATAATTATTTCTCAAACACCACCAGATTATAGATTAACATTTATGGTAAAATATAATAATAATGGAGTTATGCAATGGTTTAAAAGACCTCAAAACTTTGGTGTAACCATTTCAGATTCAAACTTAACTGGATCTTATGAAATGGATATTGATACTAACGGAAACATTAATTGGCTGGTTGGTTTAGCACCTGGTAATTATGTAAATGGTGCTTATACTAATAATTTATCTGGATCGACATTTCATTTATTAAAATATAACACAAATGGAGATTTTATAAGTGGATTTCCAATAGATATGCAATTTACAAACGCTTGGCAACCAATAAAAATGAAAATAAACCCTTATAATGGTAATTTTTATTTTACTAATTTTAAAGGCGGTACAAATACTGCACCTTCGACAGTTGGTGGTGTAACAATTAACAATTCAGCAATTTTAGCTTGTTTTAATAATTTAGGACAGTTTCAATGGGTAAGAGAATCAAGCACGCCAAATTCAGGTAGATTTAGAATTTATGGTGTAACTTTCGACAGCGATAATAATATTTATATGGGTGGAACAATTTTAGGAACCAATATAGTATCATTTTTAGGTTTTTCAGTGCCAGAAGCAACTCAACCTCAATTTGTTTTAAAATTAAATCCTAATGCAACAACAGTTCTTTGGAGTAACTATTACACGATTTTTGATAATGCTTATCAATATGGTCAAATAAAATTAAAAAATAATGAAGTTTCTTTGACAAGTAGAGGTTCTTCAAGTTTTATTTGGGATTCTCAAAGTATTGTTGGCGGTGGTGGCAGTAATCAAGGTACTCAACCTATGCTGGCAAGATTTAATAAAAATACAGCTGAATGCATAGGTTTACATAATATTATTAACAATTTACTAACTCAAGACACTGGTACAGCATTAGCCATAGACAGTAATGGTGATTATATTATGGGTGGTAGTTTTGGTAGTCAATTAAATTTTACTACTAATACTATCAACGCAACTGGTGCACAAAGTGATTTTTTTATTGCTAAATTTTCTACAAGTGTATGTTCACTTGGTGTTGAAGATTTTAAAGAACAAGGTTTAGAATTAGCACCAAATCCTGTTGAAAAAAGTGTATTGGTGAGAACTAAAGAAAATTTAAATTATGAGCTGTTTACTATTTTAGGTAATAAAATAAAAGAAGGTACTTTATCTGAATTGCAAAATAGTATTGATGTTAGTGATTTAGTTGCAGGAAGTTATATTTTAAAAACAACAGATAACTTAGGTAAAGTTAAAAGCGTGAAATTGTTGAAACAATAGTTTTATGCATTTTTTTAATCACTTGACAAATCAGATGCAGGAAAAATTAAATATGGAAATATTATAATTGCTAAGTAATTCTGCAAAGGTTCGTTTTGTTAATCCTGCAAGTTCTGCTGCTTGACCTAGAGAAAGTTTTCCTTATTCATAAAATTTAGATGCCAAAAGCATAACAAGTTCACGATTGTCTATATCTAAATTGTCTGGAATATTAATGTCAACTTTTTCATACTATCAAATGTAGTGAAATTATTTAAAAAATTACAAGCCAATAATAACAATAGCAGCAAGTTTATTTCTTCGCTTAATTTTTTCTAAAATTAATTTCTAAAAAGTCAAAAACCAAATCAAAATGGTTTAATGGTTCTGCGTGACTGCCTTCAATAGCACTATGTTTAAAATTATATTTATATTGAAATGATTTTAATCTTGCAATAATTTTTTCTGCCATTTGTGTCGATGGACAAATTTCGTCTTTAGTTGCAGAAAGCAGTAAAATTGGTGCTTTACTATTTTCTACTTTTATCAATGACTTTTCTTCTGCGACTGTATCTTTTAGCATTGCTTCAAATGTACCACGTAAATCTCCTTTTATTAAAAACGGAACCGCTTCTTCATTTACAGGTATAAAAGGCAATTCTTTTCCTTGATAGGTCCAACAAGAAGAATTAAATTCTTGTGTGTGTCCAGGAAAAACTGCGTGACTTGTAACGAAACCTACCACACATTTTATATTTTTGTAATAACTTGCTACTAATAATGCTAAATCGGCACCACGAGAACCACCAACAATTGCAATTTTATTTTTATTAATTTTTTTATTTTTAGAAGCTTCAAGTATGGCATTGTGTACATCTTCTATTGCAATTTTGTCTAAAATAGCTGATGTATTTTTGCAACCAAAATAACCAATTGCCAAAAACGCATACCCTTTTTCTGTAAACTGATCTCGAGTTTTTTTCCAATAATCGCTTGTCCATGCATTTCCACCTTCAGAACCAGCAAGCCCAACAATTAAAGGTTGTTTTTTACCTTTTCCGAGATACAAAATGGCTTCAACATTTTTTGATTTAATGGTGTCTTGAGCGTAACTAAAAACAGAATTGATAGTGAAAAGTGCGACGAATAATAATTTTGAAGTAGTCATTTTTTAATGTTTTAAATTTTTTACAAAATTGTAGCAAATAAATTTAAGAACTTTTGATGTAGATCAAAAAATCATTTTTCAGCTCTTATTCTGCTTAACGTTTCTTGGGTAATTCCTAAATAGGAAGCAATCATTCCTAATGGAATTCTGTGGTGTATGTCGTAATAAGTTTCTATAAAATGTTGGTATTTTTCTTTTGCAGTTGTAAATCTCATAGAAGTTATTCTTTCCATAAAATGACCAAAAACGGTTCCCATTGATAATCTAGCATAACGTTCCATTTCTGGAAAATTTTCAAACAAATACATTAAATCTTTTACATCCAAGCATAAAGTATCTGTATCTTCTATAGCATCAATGTAGTAAATGTCTAATGTTCTTGTTCTAAAACTTCTAGGCGAATTACTCCATTCTTCTTCTGCCGGAAAGTATTCGCTAATTTCTTTTCCGTCTTTAATAAAGTAGGTACGAAACAATCCTTTTTGTATAAAATACGATTTTGTGCATATTTTATCTGCGTTGTGAACTATGTCGCCTTTTTTAAAAGAAACAAAAGTTATTTTGTCAATTAATGCAACTTTTAGTTCATCATTTAATTTGATGTACTTTTCAAAATGTTTGAATAATTTATCTTTTTGTTCGATGATTTTGTTTTTAGTGTTGCTATGAAATTTTGTACTGTAAAGTGAATAAATTAAAATTTATAATTTCAAAAATAATTTTAAATTTTGATTAAAATCCAATTTCGTCAAATAGAATTTGAAGTTGTGTGGTGTATTTTTTTCTAATTTAAAATCTATAACCGCAATAAATATAATTAAAATCTTTTACAGCTTATCAAATAATAAAATCAGAATATTTAAAATCACAAATCAACAATCACAATTTCAACACGTTTATTTAATTCTTCAATAGTATTTGGTAACGGAAATTGTCTGCCATAACCAGCATAAGTCATTCTTGATGTTGTAATTCCTTTAGAAATTAAAAAATCAAATATCTTTTTGGCTCGAGTAAAAGATAAATTATTTTTACCAGATTCTATATCTCGTGCATCTTTAAACAACTTAGAAATACAACACACATGACCTTGAATTTCTATACTAGTTTTAGGATTTTCGTTCAAGTAAGTTACAATTTTAGACAATTCTTTTGCTGCTTTTTCATCGTCAACAAAGTAGGTTGAACTTCCTTTAAAAAGTATGTTTTCTAAAATAATTTTATCACCAACTTTTAATTTGTCTTGAAATGTTTTGTAACCTACATACTCCTTTTTAATGCCAAGTTGAGGTTCAATTTCGGCTTTTAAATAACTAATTTCTAAAACTACTTTTCTATTATTTTTTCTAGAGAATTCAATATTTTTTTCTGATGAATTTAATGCTATTTCTCCTTTTGCAAACAACTCATCAACTTCTAAATTGTAATTGTCCTGCAAGTATTCGGCAACAGCATTGGCTCTTTTGTTAGATAAAATTTTGTTATTTTCATCTGTTCCAACATCATCACAAAACCCAGAAATAGTTATAGTTTCAATAGAAATTGTTTCGTCAAGAAAAAAAGTATTTAAAAGAATTTCAGCATCAAGAGTTACCAAAAAATCATTAGAATTAAATAAAAGTGTAAGCGTTTTTTTTTGCTCTTGAGAATAAAGTAATGATGTAAAAAATAAAAATAAAATAATTTTTTTCATCTTTAAATTTTACTAATCACCAACTCTACACGTCTATCATATTCTGGATCTTTGCCAAGTGGCACAGTGTTTCCGTAACCTTTAAATTTCATTCTATTTTTAGGAACTCTTCTAAAAGCTAGATATTTATAAACAGATTGCGCTCTGTTTATAGAAAGTTGACGTTTCTTAGTGTCTTTATCAATGGCTTCTTTTTGATTTCTTGGTGTACAACATACGTGTCCTTGAACTTCGAATTCTATGGTTTTATATCGCAATATTAGCAAAGCAACTTTGTCTAATTCTGTTTTGGCTTTCATTGTTAACTTGCTACTTCCTTTTTCAAAAAGTATATTTTCTAGATACACATGATCGCCAACTTTATGATTTTTTTGAATCATATTATAAAATCCAGGCAATTCTAGTTTGGGTAATTCTTTTAAATTTACAACAACATCAACTCTACGATTTTTAGACCGTTTTTCGGGTAAATTTTCTACAATATCATCTTCAATTAAAATACGTCCTTTGCCTTCAATGGTAACTATAATTTTATTTTTAATGCCACTTTCAATAAGTTTACTTTGAATAGTGTTGGCTCTGTTGGTAGATAATTTAAAATTGTAGGCATCTTTACCTACATCGTCAGTATAACCAAATATTTGAATGGATTCTATTCGTGTAGAATCGGCATTTTTTATAAATGCAATAACTTCTTTGCCTTGTTTTTCGTCTAAAGAAAATTTATCAAATTCAAAATAAACGGAATATACAACTTCTTCTTGCGCCTGAAGAAATCCAAAAAATAAAAAAAACGGAAGTATTTTTAAAAAACGAACCAACATTATTGTAAAATTTTAGTATACTCTGATGTGTTTGCCAAAATTTCTTTTGCCTTGCCAATTTCAAAGTTGTTTTTAGTATAAAATTGATACAATCCTTCTTTATATTGGTATCTTTTTATAATTTCATCTAGCATTAACTTCTTAATTTCTTTCTGGTTTTTATCTAATAATGATTCTTCACTTTTTTGTAAAGCGGCCAACAATTGATTGTATTCTGTTATAATGCTTTCGTCTATCTTTTCTTTTTTAGCTTTTTCTAATGTGTTTTTCAAAGCCAATTCGGTTTCTGTATCAAACGAAAATTTTTCTCTTTTTAAGAACGATTTAAAATCATTAAAATCGGCATCAGTTAGTGTTGGAATTTTATCGCCAAGCGTTGGATTTTTAAAATAATAATAGGTTACGTAATTAAAAACGCCATCGTTTTTTTGAAGCACTTCGGCAATTGTGCTTAGTTTGGTTTCTGCAAGTTCTATATCTGGTTGAATTCCACCTCCATCATAAACCGTTCTTCCTTTTTTAGTTTTAAACGCAGTATATTTAGAAGCATCTGTTCTAGTAGCTTTTCCATCTTTATCTTTATGCCAATAATCTAGCGCTTGAATGCATCTTCCAGAAGGTGTAAAATATCTAGAAATTGTAACTTTTACTTGCGTTCCATAAGTCATATCAATTGGTCGTTGCACCAATCCTTTTCCAAAACTTCTACTGCCAACAATTACTGCTCTGTCTAAATCTTGTAAAGCTCCAGCAACAATTTCTGATGCTGAGGCACTTTTTCCGTCAACTAGAATGGCAAGTGGAATTTCTAAATCATTTGGTTCTCTTGTGGTTTTGTAAGTAACATTATATTTTTCATTTTTAGATTTTGTAGTAACAATTATTTCACCTTTTGGAACAAATAAATTACACACATTTACAGCTTCATTTAACAATCCTCCACCATTTCCTCTAAGGTCTAAAATGATTCTTTCAGCACCATCGGCTTTTAATTTTTCTAATGCATCTTTGGTTTCGGTAGTGGTTTTTCTGTTAAATGTAGATAAAACTATGTAACCAGTTTTGTCATCAATTTTACCAAAAAACGGAACTGCTTTAATCTCAACTTCGTCTAATATTAACTGCGTTGTTAAAGTTTTTCCTTGACGAATGTATTTAATTTCTATTTTAGTATTTTTTGCACCTTTTAATAATTGGGAAGCATCTTCTTTAAAATCTGCCAAAAGCACATCGCCAATTTGAATTATGGCATCACCAGCTTTTAATCCAGCTTTATCTGCAGGATAATTTTTGTATGGTTCTTTTATAATTACTCTGTCGTCTTTTCTAGTAATCATTGCGCCAATTCCGGTGTATTCGCCAGTATTATTAATTTTAAATTTTACAACATCTTGTTCGTTGAAATAATTGGTGTATGGATCTAAATCGGCCAACATACTTTTAATAGCTTTGTCCATCAATTCTGACGGATTTACTTCATCAACATAGTTTTGATTTACGGTTTTAAAAAGTGTTGTAAAAATTTCTATTTGCTTGGCAATTTCAAAAAAATCGTCTTTGAAACTTGTACCAATAAAGAAAATTCCTGACGCTAAAACTGGAATTAAATATCTTTTTTTAAATTGTGGAAGCATTTTTATTTTTAATTAAAATTTTAAAACAAACGAATTTACTAAACAATATCTAATATAACGAGTTATGTAATAAATTTATTATTGATTATTTTCTTCTTCTTGAATAGCTTTTACCCATTTGTGAAACAATTGAACCGTTTTTTCTTCAATTTCTGCATAATCCAATTTATCTTTTGTTTGATAAAAAAACATAATAGCATACGATTTAGTTAAACTTTCGTGAATTATATGTTTGTTTAGTCTGTAAGTTTCTCTTAAAACTCGTTTGAAATAATTTCTATCTACAGCATTTTTAAAATGTTTTTTAGAAACAGAAACGCCAAATTTTAATTTTTCTAATTCGTCATTTGTTTCAACATAAACCAATCGCAACGGATATTTTGTAACTGATTTTCCTTTAGAAAAAAGCAAATCAATAGTTTTTTGACTTTTAAGCTTTTCGTTTTTTGGATATTTAAAATCCATAAATACTTTTAATTATAGATGTTGTATACAAATTTTACTTCGCTATAATTGATGTAAAATTGCATTCTGTTTCCTTCTTTTTTTCTTGTAATTGCTAGAATTTTGCACAACGAACCATTATTGTCTACACAATCAAAAGGAACTATTTTATCAGTATCGGTTTCAATTTTATCACCATAAGATTTTATAGTAAACATTTGAATTGTTGGAGAGTTAACAATAATTCTATCTTTTTTGGCGTCAATTGTAATTATAATTTCTGCATCTACAAAGTCTGACCATTTTCCCCAATTTCCTCTTTCTGTTTTTTCTACAAAACTTACACTACTGGTTTTAAGCGTAATAGTTTGTGCGTAAGACGTTAAACTTACACATAGTAAAACAAAAAGTATCAGATTTTTTTTCATTGTTAAAATTTTTATCCGTTGTAAAACTACAAATTCTATTCCAAAAACACTTTAATATTTTTTTGCTCTTTTAAATTATATAGTATATTTGTTAAACAATTTTACTTTAAATAATTCTTTATGAAAAAAATTACAATATTATTAGTTTTAATTTGTTCGTATTCTTTTGCGCAAAAAAAGGAAGTTTTATATAAAAAAGTGGCTTCGCTTACTTGCGAATGTACTACAGCTAAAAAAACAGATAAATTATCTGATGAAGATTTTGGTTTTTGTATTCTTATATCTTTAAATAAATTAACGCCAAAAGAACAAAAAATTATTGGTTATGATAGTAACGAAAAATCTGAAATTAAAGATGAAATTGCAGAAAATATAGGTATAGAAATGGCATTAATATGCCCAGAAATTTTTTCTAAAATAGAAAGTGAGGTGCAAGTTGAAGAAGTTCCAGATTTAGTTTTTATAGGAATTTTTGATACGACCGTTTCTAATGAATTTAATACTATCAAAGTTACCTATGAAAATAAAGTTACCAAAGATTTCATTTGGTTATTTCCTTTTGATGGAGATAGTTTACTGATTAAAAAGAAAATTGTTAAAGGAGACAAAATAGAAATAAGATATAGAGAACAAAGTTTTTTTGATCCTAAAACAAATGATTATAAAAACTACTTAGAAATTTTAGAAATAAAATTATTATAAAATAAAGGCGTTCAAAATGAACGCCTTTTTCAGTCCTACTTTATCTCATAACTATTTTTTTTTTATACATCTGCCATAAATCCTAACGGATCAATTGTAACTTTTTTAATTGTAGTTCTAGATTTTTCTATTGTAAATTCATAATTAGGATTTCCCTAATTTCTATTCATTTAAATTTTATATTAAAAGCTAAAAACTAAACGATTTTTAACGTGTTTGCTTTCCTTTATTCTTAATGCTTTATCTGTTTGCAATTCATATTGCTTTTGTTTTTCAAGTAATTTAAACCAAAAAACAGCTGGAATTGTATTGTTAGAATGTAACTCTAATCTGATGATGGTTTTTTTACTTGGAATACGACCATTATTTAAAATAGAACTTAACTCAGTGTTTGACAACTCAATATCTTTTGCAAAATTTTTATTTAATTTATAACTCAATCTTATATATTTTCTTAAAAAATATGAAAATGTATAGTCATCATTAAAGTTGTCAGATTTAACGTAATC
>NZ_JAYUPK010000138.1:0-5292 GCF_043760115.1 Flavobacterium sp. | reverse complement strand
ATTGTTTTTGAAATAATTTTTCTCCAACCTGACTTTTTAATGCTGAAATTCCAACATCAATTAAACGTAAACCTTTGTTGGTTAATAATATGTTGTCAAATGCTAAACCTTGAATATTAGAAGGTCTTTTTAAATCTCGATGAACAAATCCTGCTTTGTGTAATGCTTTTAATTCATCGTTAAAAACATCAAACCATAATTCTCTAATTTCTACTTCGTAAGCTCTAAAATCAATAGGTTGAATTCGTTCCATCACTAGCATTTCTGCTTTTAATTCGTCATTATAATCCAATCGAATAAATTTAACAACAAGATCGTTTATTGTATTTGCAAATTTCATTTTTTCAGCTTCTGAACCTAAATCCGAACGTGTATCGCCAGTAAATAATTTAGCAACTTCGTCATCATTCAATACAATTACTGTATTGTTTGCACCAGAAGATAATTCTCGAGGATATTTTTTCATAATAACATTAATTCTTAAATTCAATTGTTATCAAATCTCTGTAATTTAAACCAAGCAAACTACTTGCAGAACCAACATTGTTAGGATTGCTTCTAAAAATAGCAATTTCTAAAAATCCAGCTTCATTGAAAATGGCTAATTTTTGACCTTCATAATTCTTTATTGGATACAATTCTGAAATTCCAATGTCTGAATACTTTGCGAAAATAGTTTTTATATCTTTATTTTTAAACTTTATTTCATAAGGTCTTGCTTTAGCGATGTCTAAAAATAATTTTTTGGTAATATTACTTACAGCATTTCCAAAATGATCTATATATATAATGTATCCTTTAATTGAATTAGAATCGGCAGCAACTATAGGTTGTAACTCGGTAACTTCTTTAATTGCTTCAATTTCTTTGCCAATTACGTTTAATAATCCGCCTTTGGCAAGATGACAAGCAACTTTTATAAACACATCTAAATCGGTTGCATCTGGCAATAATCTATCGTGAATATTGATGGCAACCATTTTTTGAGGAATAATTTTTTGAATTAAAATACTTAAAATTCCGTTATCGGCACAAATAAAATATTGGTCATTCCATTGAATTGCAATATGTTGTGTTTCTTTATTGCGCTCAATATCTACACCAATTAAATGAACAGTTCCTTTGGGAAAGCTAGAATAAGATGCGCTAATTATAAAACTAGCTTCGGTAACATTAAATGGATCAATATCGTGAGAAATATCAATAATTTTAGCTTCGTTATGTTCTGATAGAATTTTACCTTTTAAAGCACCAACAAAGTGGTCTTTTAATCCATAATCGGTAGTAAGCGTAATTATTGACATAAAATTGTTTATAACTAAATGAGAAACGTATTGTTGTATTTCTTAAATTTGGAATGAATGCAAAGCTACTAATTATTAGTAAAAAATTAATCAAAAAATCATTTCCATTTGAACGAACGTATCATTGAATTACACGACATCGCCCCAAAAGATTTTTGGGGTGCACAAGATGCTCATCTTGAAACTATTAAAAAGTATTATCCAAAACTTAAGATTGTTGCTAGAGGCACAACATTAAAAGCATTTGGCGAAAAAGCCGAACTTGACGAATTTGAAAAGCGTTTTAACCGATTGATGTTACATTTTACTAGGTATAACACAATTGACAACAATGTAATTGACAGAGTAATTCATAGTTCAAGTCAAGAAGAGCAACGAATGCCAGACCAAGATAAGATTTTGGTTCACGGAATTGGAGGAAAATTGATTAAAGCAATGACGCCAAATCAGCAAAAACTGGTAGAATCTGTTTTTAAAAACGATATGGTTTTTGCAGTTGGACCAGCAGGAACTGGAAAAACATATACTGGAGTTGCACTTGCAGTTAAAGCATTGAAAGAAAAGCAAGTAAAACGAATTGTTTTAACTCGTCCGGCAGTAGAGGCAGGAGAAAATCTTGGATTTTTACCTGGAGATTTAAAGGAAAAACTCGATCCGTATATGCAACCACTTTATGATGCTTTGCGCGATATGTTGCCTCCACAAACGCTTGAAGATTATATTTTAAAGGGTATAATTCAAATTGCACCTTTGGCTTTTATGCGTGGTAGAACTTTGGATAATGCTTTTGTAATTCTTGATGAAGCACAAAACACAACACATTCTCAAATGAAAATGTTTTTGACACGTATGGGAAAAAACGCTAAGTTTATTATTACTGGTGATCCTGGTCAAGTTGATTTACCACGAAGAACAATTTCTGGATTGAAAGAAGCCATCTTGGTTTTGAAAGACATTGATGGTATAGGAATTATTTATCTTGATGATAAAGATATTGTGCGTCACAGATTAGTTAAAAAAGTAATAGATGCTTATAAAAGTATTGAGAATAATGATTAGGTTATAAACATATAATTGCTTTGGAATTATATAAAATTGCGTAGCAGTTTTATGTTTATAAAACTTGTACATGGTTATCAGATAGTTTGACTCCAGCTGGAGTCAAACCCAAGTTGTTTAAAAGTTTTACAAACATATAATTCCTCTGGAATTATAAAAAGTTATGTGTTAGTTGGTTAAAGTTTTTATAAGCTTTTATAAACATATAATTCCTCTGGAATTATTAAAATTTTATAACTGCTGAGCAGTTTTATGTTTATAAAACTTGTACATGGTTATAAGATAGTTTGACTCCAGCTGGAGTCAAACATAACCAAGTTACTATAAGCTTTTTTATAAACATATAATTCCTCTGGAATTATAAAAAGTTTTATGTTAGTTGGTTAAAGTTTTTATATGCTTTTATAATCTTATAATTTCTTTGGAATTAATTAAAAAAAGTGGAATATTACATTTGCATATATAAAATCCCTCTAATATTTTATTAACGATTTAATTAAAAAAAATAATGGCTGATACTTTTACTCAAATTTATATTCAAATTGTATTTGCTGTACAAAATAGAAAAGCATTGATTAATTCGACTTGGGAAGAACAATTATATAAATATATCACTGGAATAATTACTAATAAAGGTCAGAAATTAATCATAATTAACGGAATGCCAGATCATATTCATATTTTTATTGGAATGAAACCAACTTGTTGTTTATCAGATTTGGTTAGAGAAATAAAAAAATCATCTAATACTTTCATTAAAGAAAGCAATTTCACAAAATCTAAATTCAACTGGCAAGAAGGTTTTGGAGCTTTTTCATACATTCATAGTCATATTGACAATGTTTATAAATATATTTTAAATCAAAAAGTAAGGCATAAAAAAGTAAGCTTTAAGCAGGAATATTTAGAAATTTTAGAAAAATTTAATGTTGAGTTTAAAGAGGAATATGTTTTTGAATTTTTTGAAGACTAAATAATCAATCGATTGAATGTTTGTGAGTTTATTGTAAACAAACTATTTTTGCAAAACTCAACATAAAACAATGAACACACTAACTACAACCAATTTTAATTTTCCAAATCAAAAAAATGTTTATCGAGGTAAAGTAAGAGAAGTTTACAATATAAATGACGAACTTTTAGTAATGATTGCTACAGATAGATTGTCTGCTTTTGATGTGGTTATGCCAAAAGGAATTCCGTATAAAGGTCAGATTTTGAATCAAATAGCAACGAAGTTTATGGAATTAACGCAAGATATTGTTCCAAACTGGTTGCTTGCAACACCAGATCCAAATGTTGCAATTGGTTATTTATGTGAACCATTTAAGGTCGAAATGGTAATTCGAGGTTATTTATCTGGACATGCGGCAAGAGAATATTCTTTGGGAAAAAGAATTATTTGTGGTGTTGTAATGCAAGAAGGTTTAAAAGAAAATGACAAATTTGAAATGCCAATAATTACTCCAACAACTAAAGCTGATAATGGTTCGCACGATGAAGATATTTCTAGAGAAGCTATTTTAGAAAATAGAATTGTTAGTGAAGAAGATTATTTAGTTTTAGAAAAATATACTAGAGATTTATACCAAAGAGGAACAGAAATTGCTGCAAGTAGAGGATTGATTTTGGTTGATACAAAATATGAATTTGGAAAAACTAAAGAAGGTAAAATTGTATTGATAGACGAAATTCATACTCCAGATTCGTCACGATATTTTTATGCTGATGGTTATCAAGAACGTCAAGATAATAATGAAGAACAGAAGCAATTGTCTAAAGAATTTGTGAGACGATGGTTGATAGAAAACGGTTTTCAAGGTAAAGATGGACAGCAAATTCCTGATATGAGTGTGGATTATATTGAAAGTGTTTCTGAGAGATATGTAGAATTGTATGAAAATATTCTTGGCGAAAAGTTTGTAAAAGCGGATATCGATTCTATAAATGAAAGAATTGAAAATAATGTTTTAAATTATTTGGCTAACAGTTGAATATAAAAAAATCTCAAATTTATTTAGAATTTGAGATTTTTTGTTTTAAATTGAGTTTAATTTCCTGTTATACTTCCTGAACCAGTAGAACTTTTATCAACCTTTTCTGGTGTTCCTTTGTATTGTATATTTCCTGAACCTACAGTTTTTGCTTCAAGACTTTTGCTACAATTTACTTTTATGCTTCCAGATCCAGATTGAGTTGCTACTGCGTTTTGTGAAGTCAAATCTGATAAATTAGCGTTTCCAGAACCTGAGGAAAGTATCTCTATATTGGTTGTTTTACCTTTGGCAATTAGATTTCCTGAGCCAGATTTAGTTATTTTTAAATTGGTTGTTGAAGTTTCAAACTTTACGTTTCCTGAACCTGACATTGTAATATCTAGATTTTCTGAATTTATGGAATCAGTATTAGTTAAATTTCCTGAACCTGAGAAGGTTACTTGGTTTATTGTTTCAAAAGGAATAGTAATTTCTATTGAAGAATTGTAATCGTATTGTATTGATTTTCCTTTTTCGAAATAGACTGATAATGTATTGTTATTTACTTCGGTTTTAATAAATTCTAATAGGTTTTCGTCTGATTTTATTGATATGTTACCTTCTTTTCCTGAAACTAATTTTACGTCGAATGATCCTGAGACTGAAATTTTTTCGTAATCTGATGTTGTTCTTGTTATGGATACAATTTTTTGGTTTCCTTTAATTTTTTTTAATTTTTGAGCGTTACTGATTGTAAGGCAAAGTAATGCAAGAATGAGAATTGATTTTTTCATAAATTTTAAATTTTGATTGATTTTTTAAAAACTTTATATAATGGTAACAACCATAATCTTTTAGGTACTATCTTCAATTCCTAATTTTATTTGATATTTTTTTATAAATTTGTAACACCGAGAGGAAGCTTCTTGCGATAATTCACTGGATGTTTACCT
>NZ_JAYUPK010000137.1:0-14503 GCF_043760115.1 Flavobacterium sp. | reverse complement strand
AATGCACAGCAGGAAAATGGTAGATTGATAAAGCCCAAGCCAATTGCTACTGAAAAAATAAAAACTTTTGATGAGAATCTGAAACAAGTTCAGATTAAAAAAAGGCGCGCAACTGTACGTTTCCTGTGTGGACGGTTTGACTTGTGTCTGATTTTCGACCTTGATAATTGATGTTGATGTCGAGATATTGTGTAAGGTTTTTTTGCAAAAGTAGTCGCCAAGTACTGTTTTTACCAGCTTGCAAACCTTCTAACATTTGAAAAGCTACTGGCGAAAGTTGGCTACCTTTAAAATCATTATTGAATAATGAAAACTCGCCATTTATAGTAAATTTCTGCTCACTTGAATAGGTAAAATTCATTCCTACTCGTTGTTGGCTAAGTTTTTCTTTATCGTTTATGGTGTTTTCTTTATTTTGAAATTCGTAAAAAAGTGCCAAACTGGTGTTTTTTGTAAACAAATAGGAAACTTTAGGTTCGATTGAAAAACTGTTTAATTCGAAATTTCGACTGGCATAGTTGTCTGAAATACTTGAGGAATTTGTGGTTGATGTATTGAAATTGAACAACCAACTTTTGTGATACAAATGCGCATATTGTAGTTGATTGGAACTTGAAGTATTTTCTTGAGAACCAATAGACAATAGGTTTTTGACTCTGCTGTTTAGAAAATTATAGGTTACCGAATGCTGCTGTTTGCCTCGATTATAAAACAAACTATTTCGAAAATTAGTATTTAATCCGAGTAGATTTTCGGTTGTGGTTTCAAACGGATTTAGGTTGAAATTGTCTGAATTACGTTCTATTTTTCTGTCTAATGAAAACGATGTTTGGTTGTAAAAATAGGACAGGTATTTTTTAAATCCTTTTTCGTTTATCCATTTTGTTGGGCTTAATGTTATGGATTGTGAGAATTTATTTTGATGCGTTTTTAAGAATATTTGGTTGGGTAAAAACACTCTAACATACTTGGCTTGATCTGGAAATGGCGCAATTTCAAACTCTTGTAATTCTTGAATTGAGTTGCTATTATAGTCGTTCCAAGTGTAAACGCCTTGACCTGGATTTACTTCGAGATAGGTAAACTCTTGTTGTGCAATTGTGCCAGAAGCGGTTTCATAAGCTGTGGTTGATTGAATTAATTGCGAGAAAAAATTGTCATTATATAACAATCTAGAATTTAAAGAAGGTTCGGTTGGGCGATTTGCATCTGTAAAATTTAATCTTCTATAATTTATAAAAAGTGATAAATTGGTTTTTTGAGTTTGAATTAATTTGGACTTTAAATAATAAGAATTTGATGTGTTTACACGTTTTAAAAATCCGTTTTGTAGACTGTCATTGTTTCGATGAAAATAACCCAATTCTGCATACACTTTTGTACTGTCGCCACGACCAACAAATGCGCCAATTTCTGAAAATCGCTGACTTAATGTTGACAATTGATTGGTAGCAACTAGTTTTTCTTGATTGTCTTCTAATCTAAAAGAGGAACCAACCCAATTTTTCTTAAAATTGTATTTGGCTAGTGTTTGATTTCTTAAAAATGTGGTTTTAGAAATTGTTCCAGAACTTTTTAAATAACTGCTGTTTTGATTAACTACAAGGTTTTTTTGCTTGTAAACACCTTGAATTATATGTCGTGTTCCTGAAAAATTATTAGAAAAATCTAGTTTTTCCAATTGGTATTTTGCATTTCCTTTTTCCTTAAAATCGAAATTTAAACCTGAAACTATCAAACTTTGATTTCCAGAAATAGTTGTTAAATTCCAATCGCGATTAAACTCTATAGTAAATAATCGTTCTATGGTTTTAAAATTTTCTTGAATTAATTGATAATTTGCGAACGCATCAAGATTAAATTTACCTGTAAAAATTCGTTGTTTTCCATTAATTTTTGTGGCAATTCCTTTATTGTTGTTGTCGTTAATTGTTGAATATAAATTTAAATCGTTGTTGGAAACACCAAGTTCAAAATCGACAGAAGTTTTTTCTGACGGATTGTATTTTCCTAAAAAAGTGGCAATTTGAATTTTAGTTGGCGCAATTAATCTTGATATTGGTTCGTAATTTCCTTGAGGAATTCCAGCAATTGGCGCAACATATTCGAATATTTTTCCAACCGTGTTATTGTTGGATATAATGTAATTTCCTAGATTATTTCCTACAAGCGAAAACTTTACATTGAATAAAACATCAGTTTCAATATTAGAAAATTCAAAAACTTCTAAAGTTCCAATAAGGATTTTTTTATATAAAATTTTATTATCTGAATACGAATCTATATATGCAGAAGGTGCATTCATCAAAGCAGTATTATCACCTGCATTTTTTAGAATTTCAACTTGTTCTGTAGACAAATTTTGTTGTAATGGTTGATTTTTTACATCGTTTTCTGAATATAAAAATCCGCCAACAGACCATTTTTCAGCTTGATGCGTTGCGCCACCATAAGTTACAAAACGCGTAAAATTTCTATCGGAAAACTGATATTCAATTACGATTCGCATTTCGGAAGTTATTGGAAATAATGAAGTAAAAATAATTTCGCCAGCGTTATAATCTATAATATAATCATTGCTTTCGCCTCGTTTAAGAAGAATTCCGTTTACAAAAACACGTTCTGAACCAGAAATTACAAGCACAAACAACTCGCCATTAGTTCCTCTTAATTTATATGGACCTTGATTTCCTTCTTGTCCTGTAAAACTACTTTTAGCATATTGACCACGAACTAAAGCACCAGATGCAAAGATTTCTGTTTTATTTTCTGGTGTTCCAAGCTGAAATCGTGTTGATAAACCTTGTACTTTTTTATTGAAATTTAAAAACTGTGATTGTCTGTTTTCTAGAAATAAATCGCCTGCACGAATGTTCCATTTGTTAGAAAATAATTCTATAAATATTTGATCAAATTCGTCCAACTTTTGAGAATAACCGCCATCTTGAAGCGGAATATTACTGTCTTGAATAGAAGCACGAAGCGAAATTTTATCTGATATTTTACCTGTAATTTGTAAATCAAGATTGGAATTTACTGTAGAATTTTGATTGTTTCCAACGGTAATTCCACGAGTTATACTTCCAGAAGTATTTAATCCATCAAATGGTTTGTAAGTTTTTAAATTATCTTTTTTTATTTTGTACAAACTTCCTGCTTCGTTTGGCACTACGCGACTTTCATCATAAATAGAATAGGTTTTGGTAAGAAATTCTGGAAATTTTAAATACCTAATGGAAATTGAGTCTAAGGAAGAATAATTATTTTTAAATAATAGTTTTGCTTTGGCAAAATCAATTTTATAAAACGAAGTGTCAATTGCAAAGCCATTTTTATCTACTAATTTAAAAAATGATTTATTGATACTAACGTTATCTATGGAAATAGTGTCTTTAGAAAATGCAATTTTTTTATTTTTATAGGACGTTTCTATTTCTTGAGCAAAAATGCTCGAAAAACAAAACAATAAAATCCATAAAAAACTATTTTTCAACATATGATATATAACGTGATAAATGTCAAAAGTAGTATTTACACTTTACAAGTTTGTTCTTTTTGACCAAGTTGTAGGTGAACGAGATGTATGAATTATACCTATAATTGAAATATTTTCTTCACTAGTAACGTAATGTATACCATATGGAAATCTATTAATAAATCTAATTTTTACATTTTTATGTCTTTTTTGAAATGATGATGGAATTCTTTGAATTTCATTAATTCCGACTTCTAAACATAGCTCGAAATCAAAAGATAGTCCTTCTCTTATTTCTTCATACCAAAGCATAATTTCATCAATATCTAACAACGCTTCTTTTGTAATTAAAATTACATTCATTTTCTGTTTTGCTTCAAATGATTTTTAACTTCATTCCAAGTATAAAGCTCAGTTTTACCTTCTTCTAGATTTTTAAGTCGAATGTCTAATTCATTTTTGATTTCTTGAGAAAGTTCAATATCTTTTTTTCCAACACTATCCCATAACTCCTCAGCAAGTGCAATTTTTTCAGCAGTTGAATATTTTTTTAAATCTTTTATTTTCATTTTAAATTTTTTTTATAAAAATAGTAAATTTATTTTACATAAATCTTATTTTACTCTTTAGTAACAACCTGCATAGTCTCACGAGAAATCTGTTTTAACAAAACAACCTTATTATTTTCAACTAGTTGCGCTGATTCCTCATTAAAATGTCTAATTGTGTATAAGGAAACATTTTCATTATAAGAAACTTTAAATTTCTTAGAAAGTATGGTTTTCAGTTCATTGAAATTACCAAATTTATCTTCTAAACATACTGAAAAACTTATAGCAGAATTTTGAATTAAACTAACTTTCATCTTAAATTGATGAAACAAACTAAAAATTTCACTGATGTTTTCTTCCATTATAAAAGAAAAATCTATTGACGAAAGTGAAATAAGTAACTGATTTTTCTTTACAATAAAACAAGCCGTTTGTGGTTCTAAATCTTTTCCTTTAGATACAGAAGTTCCAGGAAGTAATGGATTTATAAATGATTTTACAAACAACGGAATTTCTTTTTTTTGTAATGGCTGCAAGGTTTTTGGATGAATTACTGTTGCTCCATAAAACGCTAATTCTATTGCTTCGCGATAGGAAATTTGGTTTAACAAAACTGCATTTTCAAAATATCTTGGATCGGCATTTAAAACACCTGGAACGTCTTTCCAAATCGTTACACTTTCTGCATTTAAACAATAGGCAAAAATTGCAGCTGTATAATCTGAACCTTCTCTACCAAGTGTTGTTGTAAAACTATTATTGTCAGAACCAAGAAAACCTTGTGTAATATTTACGGTTTTCTTTTTTACATTTTTAGAAATTAATTTTTGAGTTGCATCCCAATCTACAAGTGCATCTCTGTAAGTTGTGTCTGTTTTTATGAAATTTCTAACGTCTAACCAATTATTTTTTATTGCTTGCGAATTTAAATAATGACTTACAATTGTTGTAGAAACTAGTTCTCCATAACTAACAACTTGATCGTAAACAAAATTATAATTAGGAGATTTATTACTTCTGATAAAATATTCTAAATCGGCAAAATGACTGTTTACTGCAAAAAATACGTCGTGGTTTTCATCGTCAAATAAATCTAAAAGTATTTGATTATGGTACTTTTTTACATCTTGCAAAGAAGAATTTAGTTCATTTGATTTATCGAAATAATTTTTAATTACAATTTCTAATGCATTGGTTGTTTTTCCCATTGCAGAAATTACAATTAATAAATCTTCGTAACCAACTGTTTTTAAAACATTTAAAACATTTTTTATTCCATTAGCATCTTTTACTGATGCGCCACCAAATTTAAAAACTCTCATTATATAAGTATTAAGACTTTAGTATTAAGAATTAAGATTGATATTATTTAAAAAAGCATCAATTCCATTTTCATCCATTTGCACAACATCCCAATCGGTTAGAATTTTTGCACCAGTTTTTATGTAAAAATCTATTGCTGATGTGTTCCAATCTAGAACATTCCACTCAATTCTTCTTACGTTATCGCGTTTTCCTTGACGAATTATTTCGCTGTATAAAGCAAATCCGGCGCCTGTTCCACGACAATTTTCTTTTACAATTAAATCTTCAAGATGAATGGTTTTGCCTTTCCAAGTAGAATATCTGTAATAGTAAAGTGCTATGCCAATAACTTCATTTTCAACTGTGGCAACAAAAGTATGAAACAACTTGTTCTCTCCAAAACCATCCTTAATTAAATCATTTACAGTTATTACAACTGCTGTTGGTTCTTTTTCAAATATGGCTAATTCTTGAATTAATTCAAGAACTTTAGGCATATCATTTTGTGTTGCTTTGCGAATTATCATATTAAAGTAATGGTAGGTTCAGCATTATATTTATTTGTTTTCCAAAAACGTAGTAAAAAATCAAAATCTGATAAATATTTTTTTCCAGTTCCATTTTTAAAAAAGTCTAGTTTTCTGGCATAATTATCAATAAAATAATTTGATATTTCTTTAGAATATTGATCATTAAAAAGAAACATTTTAATATTATTTACATTTTCACCTTTATAAAAAGGATTTTCTTTATCTGGAAAAATATCACAAATATTGTTATACAATTCAATACCTGATATTGGATTAAAAAATATTACAAAATTACCATTTTGAATGTTTCCTAAATTGTTGTCTTCTCCAAAATAACCTTTTTTTATTAAATTTTTTTTAGATTCATTTTTTTTATTTTGAGCTTCTTCTTCTGATTTTGATAGACTTGTGTTATGATAATTCATAAAACTATCTAATGTAGCTTGAAGATTATCACCAGAAACAAATACAATAAGAGATTTAAAAAGTTTAATAAATATAGTTTGTTGGTTTTTTAAAACATTGGCAATTTTTTCTTTTTCGTTTTTTCTAAATTGATTTCCAATTCTAATATTAACCATATCATTTTTTTCATCTAAAATTAAATTTGCATCAAACTTTTTATTAAATGTAATTCCCGAAAATGTCCATTCATTGTTCCAATTAATCATTTCTATATAATAAATATAATCATCAGACAATTCGTATTTTACAGAAAAGCTTTCTTTAGTTAAATTAAATAGTACATCTGATGCAATGT
The DNA here is from genome assembly GCF_043760115.1 of Flavobacterium sp. GTDB lineage: Bacteria > Bacteroidota > Bacteroidia > Flavobacteriales > Flavobacteriaceae > Flavobacterium. Next base: position 7,882 of record NZ_JAYUPK010000137.1, on the reverse strand, counting down.
GTTGAAAGTGATAGTACTTTTCATTTTCACCTTTGTATAAAAACCAACTTGAAATTTTCTTGGAAGTATTTTTTATTGTAGTATACAATTTATTTTTTTTACCTAGATTTTCTGCCAACCACTCTTTACCTGTTAATGCTAGTAATTTTGTACAATTTGAAATTGTTAACTCATCTGTAACAGAGTTTATGATTCTAGTTTTAAAAGTATCATCATTTGTTATATCTTTTAAATTTTTAGCAATTTCTTGTTTTAACTTTTTTTCGGCATCAATTTTAAATAAATAACTTTCAAAAAGAATTTTTTGAATATGTCGTCTAGTTTCATAATAATCTGAATTATCATTAAATGCAAAATAGTTGTTTAATTGATAATTTTCTTCAACATATTCATATTCATAATCCAAAATTTCAAATACTTGTATTGCAATTATATCTAAATACTCATCATAAGGACTTAAAAATCGTTCGGGCATTTTTAAATTAAAAAAATACCAAATCAAGAATTGTATATCAACTTTATTAACTTCTCCTGTTGTATAATATTTTAGGTTATAAAAAGGAAGTTCTTTTTTATATTGTTCTTTGTGAATAGAAATAAATGTATTCCAAATGTTTGTATCCGACACTAAATCTTCTAAGTAACATGTTAAAAAAATTGATAACTCTTTTAAGTCTGTCTCAACATAACCCAATTCACTTTTTAAAAATGAAATTTCTTGTAAAACAGTATTTAATTGATTTGCTACAGCTAAAAATTGAATATCTACTTTAGAATGTGAGTTGTAAGGTTTAAAATTTAGCCAATCTTTTATGACGATTTTATTAATTTTCATTCACTTAATAATTAATTAAGAATATAATTTTATATTTAAAATTGTTACTTTAGGTTATTGTAGAAGCTAATTTATTTAAAACAATTTACTTACTTTTTCTTCTTTTTAACCACTTTTTTAGGAGTTGCAACTGTTTTGTTCACAATTGGTTTTTGAACATAAACTTTATACAATCCATCCGTTTCAGCTTTAGCTTTAGCTTTGTCTGCTCTATCTTTTGGATCTGGATGCGAACTCATCATTTGAGTTAAAAAATTAGATTGTGCATTGCCACTCATATCCGCCAAAATTCTAAATGCAGCTTCAACTGCGTTTACATCATAACCATTTCGTTTCATAAAATCGTACGAAAAATTATCTGCTTCTGTTTCTTGTTTTCTGCTGTGTTTGCTATCTAACATTGCGTTTCCAATTTGTCCTAATTGACTGTCTGTAACTTTTGCAACTTTATCAGATTGTGAACTTATTGCTCCAATTAATGCTGCTTTTTTGTAAGCTGCTTTCATAGCATCTTTTGTATCTTTATTGGCAACATGACCTATTTCGTGACCAATAACAGCAAGCAATTGATTGTCATCCATAATATCCATTAGTCCAGAAAAAACTCTAACGCTACCGTCAGCTGTTGCAAATGCATTAACATCTTTGGTCAAATAAACTTTATAATTTAATGTTAATCCGTTTTCATTTTTATGTTTTCCAAAAATTTTATTCAATCGTATTGCGTATCCATCCTTTGGACCAGCAACAACATTGGTAGAATCCATTTTTCTTACTGCTTCTAATGATAGTTTTGCAGCATCTTCATCACTAAATGTAAATCCTGCAATTCCATTTTGAACTGCGCCAAGAGCTTTTTCGCCAAGATTTATTTGAGCATTTACGTTGCAAAAAGGCATTGCAAAAAGTAATGCAACTATAATAACTGATTTAATTTTCATCTTTAATTTTATTAAACATTTGAGTAGCAAAGATAAAATAAGTTTCTCAATTTAATGTAGTTGAAATTTTACTATTTAACATCTAATTTTTAATAAAAAAAACGATATTTGCAAAATAACTACAACGATTTCGTAATGGAAACACGCAATACAACTCTTGGCGAATTTATCATAGAAAACCAAAACGCTTTTCAATATTCTTCTGGAGAATTATCTAGAATTATAAATTCAATTAGATTAGCCGCGAAAGTGGTAAATTATAAAGTAAACAAAGCTGGATTGGTAGATATTGTTGGCGCTGCTGGAGAACAAAATATTCAAGGTGAAGATCAACAAAAGCTAGATGTTTATGCTAATGAAGTTTTTATTCAAACACTTATTAATAGAGAAATTGTATGCGGAATAGCATCTGAAGAAAATGATGATTTTATAACCGTTGCCGGAAGCGATAAATCTCATAACAATAAATATGTAGTATTAATGGATCCACTTGATGGTTCATCTAATATTGATGTTAATGTTTCTGTTGGAACTATTTTTTCGGTTTACAGACGTGTAACGCCAATTGGAACTCCAGTACAAAGCGAAGATTTTTTGCAAAAAGGAATTCATCAAGTTGCAGCAGGTTATGTTATTTATGGAACTTCTACAATGTTGGTTTACACAACTGGTCATGGCGTGAATGGTTTTACATTAAATCCGGCAATTGGAACTTTTTATCTTTCGCATCCTAATATGCAATTTTCTAAAGATGGAATTATTTATTCTATTAACGAAGGAAATTATGTTCATTTTCCGCAAGGAGTGAAAAATTACTTAAAATATTGTCAACTAGAAGAAGGTGACAGACCATACACATCAAGATATATTGGAAGTTTAGTGTCTGATATTCATAGAAATATGATAAAAGGTGGTATTTATATTTATCCTACAAGTTCTAAATCGCCCAACGGAAAATTACGTTTATTATATGAATGTAATCCGATGGCATTTATTGCAGAACAAGCTGGAGGAAAAGCAAGTGATGGCTATACCAGAATTATGGAAATTGAACCAAATGAACTGCATCAACGTGTTCCTTTTTTCTGCGGAAGTTATAATATGGTTGAAAAAGCAGAGGAATTTATGATGGCATCTAAGCAATAAATTCTTACCAATTTATTCAAAATTATTAAAAAGTATTGATTTTTTAAAAAAATTGTTAAATTTGTATTCAATTTATTAAAACACTACTCAAGTTATGTCTAAAAATCAACCTAAAGAAACAGATGTTATTCCAAACAATACATCAGAATCTGCTCAAAGATTGGAAGCGATTAAGAACTTGATATTTGGCGAAAATATTCAACAAATAGATCAAGATTTTCAATCGTTAAAAAATCATATTGAAAAAAGAAAAGAAGAATTAGAACATTTAATAGATGATACTCGCAAGGAATTGAATGTTACAATTGATAATCTTGCAACTGATTTAAACATTAGAATTACCGATTTAGAAAACCATTTTAACGATAAGACTGATGAGTTAAATCATAAAAAAGTAGATAGAAATTTACTAGGAACTTTACTAGTATCACTTGGTGAAAAGATAATGAAAGACTAATTCTTTTATTATGAACGATTCTGAAAAATTAGTGCAGCTCAAAGAACTTCTTCTTAATGAGGATAGGGATTTTGCGCACAAAATTTTAGAAAAATTAGATTCACTTGAACAAACCGTTAACATACAAGAAAAACTTTCAGAAAAAGTAAACCCAATTATTGACGAAAAACTACACACATTTGTAGAAGAAATTCCAGATAAATTAGGTTCAGTAATTGCAGAAACTTTAATGAAATCTCAAGATAAAGTAGTTGATGCATTGTTTCCTGTAATGGGTAAAATGATTAAAAAATACATTCAGCAAGAAATGAAAATTTTATCTGACAATATAAATAATCAAATTCAAAACACTTTTTCTATAAAAGGATTAAAACGAAAATTTAAATCAATGTTTAGTGGCGTTTCCGAAAAAGAAATTATTTTATCTGAACTAAATGAAGCTAAAATTGAACAAATTTTTGTTATAGAATCTGGTTCAGGATTAATTATTGCAAGTGCTTCTAAAGAGGAAAGTATTGATGAAGATATGATTGCAGGAATGTTAACCGCAATTAAAAGTTTTGTAGAAGATGCTTACAAAAAAGAGCAACAAAGTTTAGAATTAATTCAATATGAATTGTTTGAAATTTACCTTCAAAATTTTACTTCCTATTATTTTGCTGTAGTAATTTCTGGAGGAATTAATGGCGTTTTTAAAAGCGATTTAGAAAATAATTTATTTGATTTTGCATCCAAATACATAAAATCTGATTTAGAAAATAAATCGTACATCACAGAAAAACTAAATCAATTTTTAAAAGATAATGAGTAATACTAAAAAAATTGTTTTAGTTGGACACTTTGGCGTTGGTAAATCTTCGCTTATAAAAAGATTTGTTTTAAACGAATTTTCAGATAATTATATGGTAACCATTGGCGTTCATATTTCTAAAAAAATAGTGAAAATCAATAATGAAGAACTAACCTTGGTAATTTGGGATATTGAAGGAAAAGACGATTTAGAAAAAATTAGACCCGCTTATTTAATTGGAACTTCTGGTTTTATTTATGTAATTGATCCAACAAGAATTCAAACTTATCAAAATTTTCATAAAGAATATAATTTTTTAAAAACCACTTTCCCTAAAAGTAAAATACTTTCTGTTGCCAATAAAATGGATTTAATAGATGTTGCAAGTTTTCAAAAACAACTCAATATTTTTGAAATAAAATTAGATTTTATTACAAGCGCCAAAACTGGAGAAACAGTTGAAGAATTATTTTTAGAATTAGGAAAAGAAGTATTATGAAAATTGAACAACTCAGAGACGATTATTTACGATCTAAAACGCAAATAATTGTTCTAGACAAACAAGGAAAAATTATAGAATCTGACGATATTTTGTTTCAAATTGAACTGAAATCAAATATACAAGATTTTCATCCATTTTTTTACATTGTAGATTCTATGTTGCTTGAAGATAATGTGGAAACTATTTTTAACGGAATTCATATTGAGTATAAAACCAAGAAAAAAACGGTAGAAGTAATTTTTAACTCAGGTTCAATAGATAAAAATCCATTTTTAATTTTTATAGATTTTACCTATTATTACAATCATTTTCAAAGTATTGCACAAGAAAAAAACGAATCGGTTATAAATTTTCATCAAACAGAATTAAAAAACAGAGAATTACAAGCCGAAAAAATATTTAAAGATAAATTTCTTGCCAATGTTTCTCACGATTTAAAAACACCAATTTGGGGAACCAATTTTTTTGTTTCAATGTTGGAAAGAACAGAACTTACAGAAGTTCAAAAAGAATATGTAACCACAATAAAAGAAACCAATAATCACATTTATCGACTTGTAGAAGATTTATTAGATTTATCCAAAATAGAATCGGGGCAAATGTCTATTATCAATAAACCATTTTCAATTTCTGAATTGGTTAATCATTTAGACACTATTTGCAAACCAAAAGCAACAGAAAAAAAATTAAGTTTTACAGTTGAAACTGATGCAAGAATTCCAGAAAGTTTAGTTGGAGACAAAAGCAGAATTACTCAAATTCTAATAAATTTAATTGACAATTCTATAAAATTCACAAAAACTGGAGCAATTAAACTAAAAATAATTCAAGAAAATTTAAATTCAGAAATCGCAACTTTATCCTTTGAAGTTTCAGACACAGGAAGCGGATTTGAAGTAAAAGAAAAATTTGAAGTCTACCAAAGTTTTAAAAAACTACATACGTCTAAAAAAATAGACGGTTTAGGTTTAGGTTTATCAATAGTTTCAAGTTTAGTACAATTAATGAACGGAACCATAAATTATGAAACCCAACTAAATAAAGGAACTACATTTACGGTAAAACTTCCTTTAAATATTTTTAAATAAATTTTTTTTCACAGATATCTCAGATTTTCACAGATTATTTATGATTATATTCAATTTTTAAAAATTTAAAATTAATAATTTTCATTCATTACTCTTTAACAAACTTGCCATTCCAATCACCATTGTTAGTTTTTAATACTACGATATAAATTCCTTTTTGTAAAGAACTTACATCAATGTTTTTATTATTTTTTATATTTTTAATTACTGTTTGACCAAGTAAATTAACAATAGAAATATCTTGAACTTCGTAGTTGCCACTTTCTGGTAAATGAATTGAAATTGTATTTTTGGTAGGATTTGGGTATAATGAAATACTGTTTTTATCAGCAATAACTTCAGGAACATCAAGGCAATTTACATTAATATTTAAGTTCATTGTTGTGGTTGTACCACATTCGTTTGTCATGGTACAAGTATAAATTCCTGTATCTGATGCTATAAGATTGTTAATAGTTAATATTCCTGTGGTTTGTAACGGCACAATTACACCATCTTTTTTCCATACATAGTTTGTGGCGTTGGTATTGTTAATATTGTAGGTAAATGGTGTGTTTACACAAGGAGTAAATGTGTTGGGAATGAATTCTTGATAGGATGGTTTTCGACAGATTTCTATTAGGTTTCGAGTTGAAAATTGATTTGGAAAATCACTATAAGTTGCTAAATCTGGAAAATGTAATGTATTAGAATTGATGTTATATTTAAATATACTACCATTACCAAGATTACCCACTAACTCACCAGTAGTTAACTTAATAATTGTTTGAGGTAAATTTTGAAATGTTAAAAATTCTGTTAGTTTAAAAATAGTATTTGTTGTTGGATTGTACTCAAACATAGTTCCTGTTTTGTTTAATATCCCAGTGGTATAAGGATTTCTAAAAGTATCACCACCATTACCACAAACCCCATATAAATTACCATTTTCTCCTTTAACAAAAGAACTTGGATTAAATCCTAAAGAATTGAAAACGTCAAATGTAAATTTGCGAGTAAGTTCATTTGTTAATGTGTTAAATTCGACAATTGTACCTGCAGGAAAAACAAAACCTTCAACAGGTAAAGATTGATAACCTGCACTACTACAAAAAATAATTCTATTTGGTAAAGTTTCCACTAAAGTACCACTTGAACCTTCACCATTTGTACCAACACAAGCAAAACTTGCAACTCTTTGTGCTGTATTTGTATTTATATTTATTTTTATAACAGTTCCTCTATTAGGTTGAGGATCTGCAACTCCAACACAAGGAAAAGATACTCCAGAAACTGCATAAACAAAACCATTGGTCGCCTTGATTAAATCGCTGTTAATACCACCCATAGCCACAAATGAATAATTATGACTAAGTGTAGTAACAGTTTCGGTCGCAATATCATAAACATAAATTGAACCACTTTTAGTACCACCATAAAGTTTGCCAGTTATAGGTTCGATTAACCCACTGGTTGGATTTATACTAAAATTAATTGATGATAGATAATTAAAATAATGTACTACTCTATAAGTATCTAAATTTAAATTGTATTCATAAAGTACACCGTATCCATCTTGCTCAAAGCCAGCGTTTGAGCTACCAATTCCGCCATAAGTTGTCGTTCCATACAGTTTGCCATTACTGGCTAAAAAAAGTTTACTAGACGGTAATTTTCCTGTTGGAAAATTAAAATGATGAGTTGTAATTGCATTTTCGCCATTCATATCAAATTTCACAATATTACCTTGAACGTCTCCATTTGTTTGAATTGATACACCCCAAAGTTCTTTTTGGGCTTGTAAACTTAATGCAGTGAAGTGATATACAAAAAAAAAGGTAAGTAATTTTTTCATAATTATTTTATTTCAAATTTTTTTTTACTCCTTCACAAACTTTACATTCCAATCACCATTGTTAGTTTTTAATACTACGATATAAATTCCTTTTTGTAAAGAACTTACATCAATGTTTTTATTATTTTTTACATTTTTAATTACATTTTGACCAAGTAAATTAACAATAGAAATATCTTGAACTTCGTAGTTGCCACTTTCTGGTAAATGAATTGAAATTGTGTTTTTGGTTGGATTTGGGTACAGTGAAATTGAGTTTTTATCAGCAATAACTTCTGGAACATCAAGG
>NZ_JAYUPK010000136.1:0-14593 GCF_043760115.1 Flavobacterium sp. | reverse complement strand
CTCAATGTATTTATTGAAGTAATAATATTTTGTTTAGAAGTTTTTAAATCGGTTGCCATTCCGTCTAAACCATTAAAATGATACTCTAACATGGCATCTCTATAGGGTTTGTAAGTAGATGACACTAAATCTGATATAAGAAAATAACGATTTTGAATTCCTCCATCAGATTGATTCCAACCTTTATATCCACCTTGTGCAGCTTGATTTACAATGTTTTGAGCAGCTTCAAAATACTGATTTCCTCCTTCAACTGAAAAACTTTCGGCATCAATTCCAATAATAATATTTGCATAAAAAGCAATAACCGACATTAAATTAGAATCAAAACTATTTGGATTGTAATTTAAAGCTTCAAACTCTATATATCTAAAACTAAAATCTTTATCATTAATATTTAAAATTGGTGATGAATAGGTAGAATTAAAAATTGTTCTAGATGATTGAACTTGAATTGTTGCATCAAATTGATTAGAATCATAACCATTAAGCGTAATAAAAATGGAACAATCTATCCTTTCATTTTGTTCAAATTTCTTATCTGTCCAAGCAGTTTTATTTACAAAATCGTTAAGAGAAAGTTGCAAATTTTTAAAAACTTGAGAATTTGTAGCTGCAAGTTTACTGTAATCTACAACAACTTTACAATTAAGTTCTTGAGATTGAGACATAAAAACTGATAAAAACACCAATAAACTTAAATACTTACGCATGATACTGTTGTATTACTTTATTAATAATATCTAATGCAACTTCTTCTTTAGATTTTAACTCCATTGGTTCTACAACAAAACTTTTATCTATAAAAGTAATTTTATTAGTTGGTTTTCCAAATCCTGCACCTTCATCTTGAAGTGAATTTAAAACTATCAAATCTAAGTTTTTTTTCTGAATTTTCAACTTAGCATTTTCAATTTCATTTTCTGTTTCTAATGCAAAACCTATTAAAAACTGATTTTGTTTTAATTCGCCAAGCGAAGCCAATATATCTTTAGTTTTTTCTAACTCAATAGAAAATTCTGCATCATTTTTTTTAATTTTTTGATTAGCTACATTTTTTGGTCTATAATCTGCAACCGCTGCTGCTGCAATTGCAACATCAACATTGTTATAATATTGATGACAAACATCATACATTTGTTGAGCAGAAACTACTCTAATCAACATTATATTGGTATTATTTACAGCTAAATGTGTTGGTCCAGAAACTAAAATAACTTCTGCACCCATATTTGAAGCGCAAATTGCAATATCAAATCCCATTTTTCCTGTAGAATGATTTCCTATAAAACGTACAGGATCTATTGCTTCGTATGTTGGACCAGCAGTAATTAGTATTTTTTTCCCTTTTAATGGTAATTTACTTTCTAAATCGGCTTCAAGAAATGCAATAATATTTTCTGGTTCTGCCATTCTTCCTTCTCCAGAAAGTCCGCTTGCAAGTTCACCACTTTCGGCAGGAATTATAAAATTTCCAAATGATTTTAGAGCATCAAATGAGGCAATTGTTGATGGATGTTTGTACATATCTAAATCCATTGCTGGAGCAAAATATACAGGACATTTAGCAGATAAATAGGTTGCAATTAAAAGATTATCGCAATTTCCATTTACCATTTTAGACATTGTATTGGCGGTTGCAGGAGCAATTAAAATTAAATCCGCCCAAAGCCCAAGTTCTACATGATTATTCCATTCTGCATTTTGCTTCGCCTGTTCGCCAGTATGGCTCGAGTCATCATCTTCATTATAAAATGAGGAATGCACAGGATTTTTAGATAATGTAGACAACGTTAACGGAGTTATAAAATCCTTAGAAGCAGGTGTCATTATCACTTGGACATGCGCACCTGCTTTTATAAAAAGTCTAACTAAACTTGCTGTTTTGTATGCGGCAATTCCACCAGAAATACCTAGCAATACTTTCTTGCCGCTTAAAACTGACATATATAGTTATTATTTATTGGTATCTCTATGATAAATTTTACCATCTAACCATTCTTGAACTGCAAGAGCATGTGGTTTTGGTAATTTTTCGTAAAATTTAGAAACTTCTATTTGTTCTTTATTTTCAAAAACTTCTTCTAAACTGTCATTATAAGTTGCAAACTCATCCAATTTATCTAATAATTCTTTTTTAATTTCAGTATTAATTTGGTTTGCTCTTTTAGCCATAATTGTTATAGCTTCATAAACGTTACCAGTTGGCTCTTCAATAATTGTTTTATTGTAAGTAATTGTATTAACTGGCGCATTAGTTTTTTTTAAATCCATGACTTTTTATTTAGAAAATTGTTGTAAATCTTTATCAATTTTAGCCAACATTTCGTCAGCTTTATTTTTATATTTTGTACTCGAATTAAATTTTATTAACGAAGAATAAGCTGCTTTGGCATTCAATAAACGCTCATTTAATTTTTGTGGAATACTGTTTATTGCAAGTTTGTAAGCTGAATCTAATTTATAAAACAAAGCTTCTTCTTTATATGGTGTACCAGGAAAATCTGATATAAAATTATCTAAAGCAATTTGTGCAGCTTTAAAATCTGAAATTGTATTGTATTGTTTGGCATTTTCAAATTCTTTCTTTTCTATTTTTATTCTCAACTCTTTTATAATTGCATTTGCTTCTGCAAAAAATGAAGAACTTGGATAAGTATCAATAAAATTTTGCATTTTATCTGTAGCTTTTTGAGTATCAGTTTGGTCTAAACTATACACTGGCGATAACATAGAAAAACTTTTTGCACCAAAAAAAACCGCTTCTTCTACTTTATCACTTTTTGGATAACTTGAAGCAAAACTTTCAAATTGATAACCAGCTAAATAATATTGCTTGGTTTTATATAATGATTGAGAATATAAATAAAACATTTTTTCTGCTTGAGGTTTTCCTTTGTATGCAGGCGCAACTTGTTCAAAAAGGCGAATGGCTTTTTCGTATTTTCCTTTTTCAAATGTTTTAGTTGCAACATCAAATTTTAAAGCTACATCTTCCGATTTTAAAGCTTTTTGATATTCGCTACAAGACGAAAGTAAAATTAAAACTGTAATTAAGGCAAAGAATTTCTTCATTTTTATAAATATCTGTGCAATTTTATTGACTTTAAATCGTTAAAAAAGCAAATGCAAAATTAGTTAATATTTAGATACAATAAAACATTTTTTTTGAATGTTTTAAAATACTGTTTTTTATAAAATTTTATTAGTTAAATCGGCAAGTTTTTTTGCCAAATCTTCACTTACATTTACTAGTGGAAGTCGTACAACATTATCTGAAAGTCCCAATGTTTTATGAACTTCTTTAATTCCGGCAGGATTTCCTTGTTCAAAAATCAGATCAATTCCTTCGGCTAATAAATAATGTAATTTATAGGCATCATCAACTTTACGTTGTAATCCTAATCGCACCATATCTGAAAACTGTCTAGGAAAACCTTCTCCAATTACAGATATTACGCCACTTCCGCCAGCTAAAATCATTGGTAATGTAATCATATCATCGCCAGAAATTACTAAAAATCCTTCTGGCTTATTTTGAATTATTTTCATTGCTTGAACAATATCTCCAGCAGCTTCTTTTATAGCAACAATATTTTTAAAATCGTTTGCCAATCTTAAAACCGTAGATGGCAACATATTACTTCCTGTTCTACTAGGAACATTATATAACACTATTGGTAAAGGAGAATTTTCGGCTATTTTTTTAAAATGCTGATAAATTCCTTCTTGTGTTGGTTTAGTATAATAAGGTGAAACTGATAATATAGCATCAAAAAAAGATAAATCTCTAGTTGTAAGTTCTTTAACCAACTCGGCAGTATTAAATCCTCCAATTCCTAAAACTAATGGCAATCGTTTATCATTGGCTTCAACTACAGTTTTAATGACCAATTCTTTTTCATCAGAAGATAAAGTTGCTGGTTCGCCAGTTGTACCTAAAATTACTAGATAATCAATTCCATTATCTATTTGAAAATTAACAATTTTTCTAAGTGCATCTACATCTACAGAAAAATCTTTTTTGAAAGGTGTTACCAGCGCAACTCCTGTTCCTATTAATGATTGCATAAATTTATAATTTGTTTAATATTTTTAAATATTTGAATAATTCGTCCATAAAAACTTTAAAATTTTCGGCATTTGTAGCTATCATAAAATGATTTAAACGCTTGTCTACAGAAGCAAATCCTACTTTAAAACTAGCTTTACAAGAATGTGTAACTAGTAAAAGTGCCGATTTTTCAGTATCATAATAACTAATTAATAAGTCAAAATCTTTATTTATAAACGAATTTACTTCTTCTTTATCAAATGTTGCACTCCAAGAAATATCTTTAAAACTAAAGGTTGGATAATCAAAAGTTTCATTTTTTTTTATTGCGTTTTTAAAAACCAAAATATCAATATTTTCTAATTTTATTCCGTTTAAAATAAGTTCTTTTATTAATCCTTCTTTTTCGTAGAAATAACTTTCGTCAAATACTATCCCAACTTTTTTTATAGAACTACTTGATGCATTTAGACTTACATTTAATAACCTTTTTTTAACAATTTTTTTTGTCAAAAAATCCTTTATTTTATTCAAAAACATACTACTTTTACTTGAGTTACAAATTTAATTAAAATAAGTTGTTTATCAGATGGTAAATCTAAAAAACTATAACGTTGTATTAAAACATTTTGTTTTATTATTAACATTTTCTGTTGTTGTTTCCTGTGCAAAACAGAATTATACTGTTACCAAAATTGAAGGTAAAAAAATTGAAATTTCTGGCAAACAATCTAATACTACTGAACCTATAGTTGGAGAAACGGCTAAAGAAATTGAAAGTTTTATAAAACCCTACAGAGAAAATGTCGATAAAGATTTAAGTGAAATTCTTGCTTATTGTCCAGAAACATTAGATAAATCTAAAGGCGAATGGCAAACTGTAATTGGAAGTTTTCTTGCCGATATTACTCTTGAAAAAACTAATAAAATTTTTCAATCTAGAGAAAATAAATCAATAGACATTTGCATTTTAAATCATGGCGGAATTAGAAGCATAATTCCTAAAGGAAATGTAACCGCAAGAACAGCATTTGAAGTAATGCCATTTGAAAACACATCTATTGTCATATCTTTAAAAGGAGAGCAAATTCTTGAAATGACTTCGTATTTTATTTCAGAAAAAAAACCACATCCACTTTCTGGAATTACTTTTACAATTGAAAAAGATAAATCAGTTTCATCAATTTTAATACAAGGAAAACCTTTAGATGTTACTAAAATCTATTATGTTGTAACGTCAGATTATCTTTCTAATGGTGGTGATAATATGAATTTCTTTAAAAAAGGAACTGCTAAATTTGATCTAGATTATAAACTTCGAAACATTTTAATTGATTATTTTAAAGAAGTTGATACTTTAAAAATCCCTACTGATGTTAGAGTGAAAGTTATTAATTGAAGATGGAAGATGGAAGATGGAAACTAAAAAATAATAATTATAATTTTTCAGTATTGTTAAGATGCTGAACTAAATTCAGCATAAAATGAAAAGAAGAGATTTTATACAAAAAACTACTGCAACCACAGCTTTAATTGCTTCTGGTTTTTCGCTAAGTAGTTTTAATACAGACGATTTAAAACACATTACAATTCTTCATACCAACGATGTTCACAGTTACATTGATCCTTTTCCTGCAGATCATCCACGAAATGCAAATATGGGTGGCGTTGCAAGACGTGCTTCGTTAATTGAACAAATTAGAAAAGAAAATTCGAATGTGCTTTTACTCGATGCTGGCGATATTTTTCAAGGTACACCTTATTTTAATTATTATGGTGGCGAACTTGAATTTAAGTTAATGAGTATGATGAAGTACGATGTTGCTACATTGGGAAATCACGATTTTGATAATGGTATTGACGGATTTTATTCGCAATTGCACAATGCAAAATTTGATTTTGTTAATGCCAATTACGATTTTAAAAATACTGTTCTTGATGGAATTGTAAAACCTTATAAAATTATAGTTAAAGACGGAATTAAAATCGGAATTTTTGGACTGGGAATAGAACTTGCAGGATTAGTTGATAAAAAACATTATAAAGAAACTGTTTATAATGATCCTATAGAAAGAGCCACAGATATGGCAAGAATTCTAAAAGAAGAACAAAAGTGTGATTTAATTATTTGCCTTTCTCACATTGGTTTTAAATATAAAGAAGATGCAACTAAAGTTTGCGATATTACTTTGGCACAAAAAACTAAAAATATTGATTTAATTCTTGGTGGTCATACCCATACCTTTTTAGAAAAACCAGTTATTGAAAAAAATAGTGATGGAAAAGAAGTTTTAATAAATCAAGTAGGTTGTTACGGATTAAATCTTGGTAGAATTGATTTTTATTTATCTAAAGACAAACAAGTTATTGCCAAAGGAAAAGCTATTGTTGTTTAATTTCTTCTTTTTCAGAATTTATCATAAATAAATATAAAATATATTGTCCTAAAATAAAAAACAGCATTGAAATTGGTTTTAGAAAACTTAAATCTATAAAGTACAGTTTTATGCCTAAAGCAAATAAATTAAGAGTGAAAAAAATTGAACTTACAAGTAAAAGTTTACTAGATTGATCATTTTTCATAATGTAATTGCTCAATGCAAAACCACCATACAAACTCATTAACAAACTCTGAGTTAATGTTATATAAAAAAGTTTGCCTTCAAGTTTTATAAAAACCACATTAATTAAACACAAAAACAAAAATAGAAATGGAATACTCGCTAGCAATATTGAGAACCATTTTATAGGTTTTACAACCAAATAAATTTTATAAATAATAAAAACTCTATGTAAAATAAAAAATAAAGCTGCCAAACTTATAATGTTCACATCTTTAGAAATAAATAAAACATTGGCTATCCAGCTTAAACTTAAAGAAAAAACATAAATTATAGATTTTTTTTCTGAAAAACCCCAATACATTATAATAATTATCGGAATTAACAAAGGTTTTAATAAAGATATAAATTCAATATTATCAAAATATTCAAAATAAAGTTCAATCAACACAATAGTAAAAAACGAAACTTTTAAAAACTGTAAAAGTTGTTTTTTTCTAATTTCTGAAGTATTGAAACTTGATAATTCTATTTTCATTTAAATAAATAATATTTTTAATAAAAGTAGTTCTTTTTAACAATAAAATGTTAAAATTTTGATATAATAATGCTTAATTATTATTTATCAAAATTATAAATTCACTTTCATTAATTATTTTTACACCAAGTTGATTGGCTTTTTCCAATTTAGCCGGACCCATATTTTCTCCTGCTATAACAAAATCTGTTTTGGCAGAAATAGAACTTCCTACTTTACCACCATTATCTTCAATAGATTTTTTTAAATCATCTCTAGAAAACTGTTCAAAAACTCCAGAAACTACAAATGTTTTACCAGATAATTTTTCTGTAGCATTGGGATTAAATTTTTCTATAATTTCAAATTGAACTCTAAATTGTTTCAATCGTTCTATAATTATTTGATTTTCTTGATTATCAAAAAACTCAATTACACTTTGCGCTATTCGTTCGCCAATTTCATCTACAGTAACTAATTCTAACAAAGTAGCTTTGCTTAACGCATCAATATTTTTATAATGTTTGGTGAGTTTTTTAGCAACAGTTTCTCCAACAAATCTGATTCCAAGAGCAAAAAGTACACTTTCAAATGGTATATTTTTAGAATTTTCTACACCTTTTACTAAATTTTCTGCACTTTTTTGCGCCATTCTATCTAATGGTAAAATATCTTCAACTTTTAATTCATATAAATCAGCATAATTTTTTACTAAGCCATTATTAAAAAGTAAAGCAACTGTTTCAGCACCAAGTCCTTCAATATCCATTGCTTTTCTAGAAATGTAATGTTGAATTCTACCTATAATTTGTGGTGGACAACCATAAAAATTAGGACAATAATGATTGGCTTCGCCTGTAGTTCTAACTAATTCTGAATTACATTCTGGACAATGAGTAATATATTTTGTTGGCTCGGTTTGATTTCCTCTTTTTGCAACTCCAATAATTTTCGGAATTATTTCGCCACCTTTTTCTAGAAAAACTTCATCACCAATTCTAATATCTAATTTTTCTATTTGATCTGCATTGTGCAATGAAGCTCGTTTTACAATTGTTCCTGCTAATTGTACAGGTTGTAAATTAGCAACTGGAGTTATTGCACCAGTTCGTCCAACTTGGTATGAAATAGAATTTAAAATTGTAGTTACTTGCTCACTTTTAAACTTATAAGCCATTGCCCAACGTGGCGATTTAGAGGTGTAACCCAATTCGTCTTGTTGCGAAAAACTATTTACTTTTACTACAACTCCATCCGTTTCATAAGGCAAATTATGTCTATGAACATTCCAATAATCTATAAATTCAAAAACTTCATTAAGATTATTTGCAAGTTTAGATGCTGTAGGAACTTTAAAACCCCAATTTCTTGCGGTTTCCAAACCATCAATTTGTGTTGAAAATGGTAAATCATTTCCTGTAATAAAATATAGTAAACATTCTAAAGGTCGTTTGGCAACAGCAGAACTATCTTGCAATTTTAAACTTCCAGAAGCAGTATTTCTTGGATTAGAATAAGGAGTTTCTCCAATTTCTATTAAGTCTTGATTCATTTTTTCAAAACCTTCAAATGGTAAAATTATTTCACCACGAATATCAAACTTTGATGGAAAATTTCCTTTCAGTTCAAGCGGAATTGATTTTATAGTTTTGATATTATTAGTAACATCATCACCTTGAAAACCGTCACCACGACTAACTGCACGAAGTAATTTTCCGTTTTCATAGGTTATAGAAATTGATGCACCATCGTATTTTAATTCGCAAGTGTAACTTAAAATAACATTTCCTAAAACTTTTTGGATTCTATTTTCCCAATCAATTAAATCTTCTTTAGAGTAGGAATTATCTAACGAATACATTCGATATTGATGCGGAACAGTTTTGAAATTTTTAGTAATTGTTCCTCCAACACGTTTCGAAGGAGAATTTTCATCAAACAATTCAGGGTTTTTATCTTCTAATTCTTGAAGTTGTTTTAATTTTTGATCAAAATCAAAATCAGAAATTGTAGGATTATCAAGCACGTAATAATTGTGATTGTGCAAGTTAAGTTCTTCGCGTAATGATTTTATAAGTTGGGAATCATTCATAGTATCAAACAAAAAATTTGATACCAAAATACAATTTTATTTATATAATTAAGTAAAATTAAAATTGATTTTATTCAAATTATAAGAAATTATAATTGTTCAATAATTGATAAACTACAACTAAAAAGTTACTACGAATTTACAATTCCGTTAACTTGATTATAAAGTTGTCCATCGCTTAAAATGGCACCTTCATTTATTAACTTAAATATAGATTCGTTTCTGTCTTGATCGTACTCTTTTTTACCAACTATAATTTCTACATTATCTGTAAAAATATTATCACTTAACCATTGCAAACCATTTTTATTTAAAAAATCTACATTTGCATCTAGCGATTTTAAAATTATAGAACGCAATTGCAACTCTTGACAATGAAAAAGAAAGATATGATTTTTAGAAAAATGTTCGAGAAATTGAGCACTTTTTAAAACGCCTTCCCATATTAAATCAGAAAAAACATCAAGTTCTTGCTCTGCAACTTGTGGTTTATGGAGTTTAATTTCGTCCCATTCTTTTTTGTCAATGGCTTGAGAAGCCAAAAAATTAGAGAATTCTTGATGTAATGCTTCTTGTTGTTCTTTGGTTAATCTTTTGTATTTCATGCTGAACTTGATTCAGCATCTTATAATTTTAAGATGCTATTATTGTATTTAAAGAATCTGAAATAAACTGAACTAAATTCAGTTCAAGAATTCAGATTAAAAAAAAATCCCGACTCACATCGGGATTTATATCAAAAATAGCAAGATATTAAACCTCAGCTACAATTTCATAAGGTAATTCAACAACAACATCTCTGTGTAATCTAACTGAAGCAGTATATTTACCAGTACGTTTTACAACACCACTCGTAATAAATTTTCTATCAACAGATTGACCACCTTTTTCTAATGCTGCTGCGATATCAATATTGGTTACAGAACCAAATAATTTTTCGCCACCAGCTTTAGATGTAATTTTAATTTCGATAGCTTTAAGTTTTTCTGCAATTGCTTTAGCATCATTTACAACTTTAGCTTCTTTGTGAGCTCTTTGCTTTAAATTTTCAGCCAATACTTTCTTTGCAGAAGCAGTTGCTAATTGAGCAAAACCTTGAGGAATTAAAAAGTTTCTTCCGTATCCAGCTTTTACTGTAACTACGTCATCTTTAAATCCTACGTTTTGAACGTCTTGTTTTAATATAAGTTCCATATTGTTGTCCTTGTTATAGAAGTTAGCCCGCCGCGGCGAGGCAACAAATTAATTAGTGTATTATTTTAATAAATCGGCCACATATGGCATTAATGCTAAGTGTCTTGCTCTTTTAACAGCAACAGAAACTTTTCTTTGAAATTTTAATGAAGTTCCAGTTAAACGTCTTGGAAGAATTTTTCCCTGCTCGTTAACAAACTTTAATAAAAAATCGGCATCTTTATAATCAATGTATTTGATTCCTGATTTTTTGAAACGACAATACTTTTTAGTTTTGTTAGTTTCTATGTTCAAAGGCGTTAAATATCTAATATCTCCGTCTTTTTTTCCTGAAGCTGATTGTTGTAATGTTGCCATAATTAAGCTTTTGCTACTTTAAATTTTTCTCTTCTTCTTTCTGCCCAAGATATTGCGTGTTTGTCTAAACTTACAGTTAAGAAACGCATAATTCTTTCGTCACGTCTAAACTCAGTTTCAAAAGCAATAAGTACTTCTGGAGTTACTTGGAATTCAAATAAATGGTAAAAACCACTTTTTTTGTTTTGGATTTCATAAGCTAATTTTTTTAAGCCCCAATCCTCTTTAGATACCATTTTTGCTCCTCTAGTAGTAAGAAAATCTTCAAATTTGCTTACTGTTTCCTTTACCTGAACTTCAGATAAAACGGGATTTAAAATGAAAACAGTTTCGTAATGATTCATATTAATATTGTTTAAAAATAAAATTGGGTGCAAAAGTAGTAAAATTATTTACTTTTTTAACTACAAAAAGTAAAAAATCGCCTAAATGCAAAAAAATACTGCTAAAAAGCAAAAAACATCGATGAAAGTTAGTTTATTAAAAAAATAGCATTACATTTGTAATTCCAAATCTATAATACATTAAAAATTATGAAACTAAATTGTGTAGTTGTTGATGACAGTTCGCTTCAGCGAATGGTTATTGCAAAGTTAGTAAATAATCACCCCAATTTACATTTAATAGGTGATTTTTCTAATGCAATTGAAGCGAAAAATTGCATGACGGTTCACACCGTTGATTTAATTTTTCTAGATGTAGAAATGCCTGTAATTAGTGGTTTTGATTTTATTGACGGTTTAAAGATTAAACCACAAGTAATTTTCATTACTTCTAAAGCTGAATATGCTTTAAAAGCATTTGATTATGACGCTACAGATTATCTACAAAAACCAATTATATTAGAACGTTTTAATGCTTCTGTAAAAAGAGCATTAGATTTTCATATGATGAAACGTGAAAATCAAGAAGAAGAAGGTGAACACATCTTTATTAAAAGTAATTTGAAAAAACTTAAAGTTTTTACAAACAAAATTAAATGGATTGAAGCTTATGGCGATTATGTTAAAGTAGTTACAGAAGAAGATACTAATCTTGTTCTTTCTACAATGAAATCGTTTGAAAAAGACTTGTCTAGAGAAAAATTTATTAGAGTTCACAAATCCTACATTATTAATATAGATAAAGTAGAACGTTTCAATAGTAAGTTTGCCGAAATTGGAGTTACAAAAATTCCGTTAAGCCGAAATAAGAAAGAAGATTTAGTTAAAGCTCTTGCAATTGCATAACTTGACTAATAAAAATCAATATTAGTAGCAACTTTAATTGCTCTGTATTGCGAAACTGCCTCAAAACTATTTAGAATTTTCTGAATAGTTTTTTTTGTGCTCGGTAACGACTGATTTTGCGGAATTTTTATCATTATCGTTCTTATGTATTCGTTTCTAATTCGGTTAATTGCTGGCTCTTCTGGACCAAGAACTGGCAATTGCAAATTTTGTTGCAACACTTGATACAACCACATTGAACCTTCTTTTAGTTTTTCATAATCTCTATGTTTTAAAGTAAGTTTTATCAAACGAAAAAATGGTGGATAATTATAAATTTTTCTATCATACAATTGTTCTTTATACATTGCATCATAATCATTATTAGTTACTTGCTGAATTATATTATGATTAGGATTGTACGTTTGAATAATAACTTTTCCTATTTTATCTGCACGACCAGCACGACCAGCAACCTGCGTCATCATTTGAAAACTTCGTTCAAAAGCTCTAAAATCTGGTTGGTACAACATGGTGTCGGCATTCATAATTCCTACTAACGAAACGTTGTCAAAATCTAGACCTTTGGCAAGCATTTGTGTGCCTACCAAAATATCAATTTCTCTATTTTTAAAACTGTCAATTAATTTTTCAAAACTGTATTTTCCGCGAGTTGTATCTTGATCCATTCGCTTAATGTTTTTTGTTGGATACAAAGCAGCCAATTCTAACTCTATTTGCTCTGTTCCAAAACCTTTGGTAGAAATATCAATGCTTGAACAAGCATGACAATTGGTAGGTTTAGCAATAGAATATCCACAATAGTGACATCGCAATTGGTTTTTAAATTTATGATACGTTAAGCTTACATCGCAACTGGTGCATTGTGGAACATGTCCACAAGTTAAACATTCTAATACTGGTGAAAATCCTCGTCTATTTTGAAATAAAATTATTTGCTCTCCAAGTTGTAAAGCTTCAGAAATGGCATCAATTAATGTTAAACTAAAATGTCCATTCATTTTTTTTCTAAAATAACTGTCTTTTAAATCTACCAATTCTACAGTTGGTAATTGCGCTTTTCCGTAACGTTCTGTTAGTTGAATTAATCCAAACTTTCCAGATTGAGCATTATAATAGGTTTCAATACTTGGCGTTGCTGATCCTAATAAAACCTTAGTTTTTTGATATTGAGCCAAAACAATTGCTGTATCTCTAGCGTGATATCTTGGTGCTGGATCTTGTTGTTTAAAGGTTTGTTCGTGCTCTTCATCAACAATTATTAATCCTAAATTTGAAAAAGGTAAAAACAATGATGATCGTGCGCCAATAACAATTTGTGCTTTGTCAGAATTTTCTAAAACTTGTTGCCATACTTCTACTCGTTCATTATTAGAATATTTAGAATGAAAAACAGCAACTCTATTTCCAAAATACTGCGTTAATCTTGAAACTAATTGTGTTGTTAGTGCAATTTCTGGTAACAAATAAAGAACTTGTTTTCCTGAATTTATAAATTCTTCTATTAATTTAGTATAAATTTCGGTCTTGCCAGATGATGTTACACCTTGTAAAAGAGAAACATCTTTAGTTTTAAAACTAGATTTTATTTCGTTAAATGCCTTTTCTTGAGGTTCACTTAACGTTAATTTATTGTTGGTTTTATTTTTGTCAAAATTTACTCTGTCTTCTTGAATGTAATATTCTTCAAAAATATTTTTATCAATTAACGCTTTTACAATTGCGCTTGTAGAACTTGATTTTTCTATTAATTGTTTTACAGAAATTGGCTTTTTTTCTTGTGCATTCAATTGAAAATAATTCAATAATAACTCTTTTTGTTTATTGGCTTTCATTACTTCAATTAGTTCCATCAAACTTTCAGTTGTGCTATACTTTTCGTGCAGGCGAATGTATCTAATTAACTTTGGTTTGTATTCTTCTTGCATTTCTTCATTGAGCGAAAGCAATCCTTTATTGAGCAATTTCTGAATTATTGGAAAGATGTTTTTCTTATTTAAAATAGACATTACATCTTGCACTCTCAAGGAATTCTGTTGTTGTAATGCTTCAAAAACTAAATATTCATCATCTGATAATTGTGAAATATCAAAACTAGAATCTTTTTTATAAGAAATTATAGTTTCACTTTCTAGCAAAAAAGCTGATGGCATTGCACCACGAAAAACTTCGCCTAACGTACACATATAATATGAAGAAATCCATTGCCAATGTTGCAATTGAAAATCATTTACAAGTGGTTTATCATCAAGTATTTGATGAATTTCTTTGGCTTCATAAAGTGTTGGAGGATTTTGATGTTTGTTTAAAACCAAACCTGTGTAAATTTTGCTTTTACCAAATGGTACAGCAACTCGCATTCCGTTTTGGATGTAATTAAATTCGGCTTCACTAACCAAATAAGTAAAGGTTTTAGGTAATGAAAGTGGTAAAATTACTTCTATGAAATGCATAAATTTTGTTGTGGGTTATCAGTTGTGAGTTGTGTGTTATGTGTTATGTGTTATGTGTTATGAGTATTGAAATTATATCAAAAAAAGGAAAATTAATTATGAAATTTTAGGAAAATAAAAACTCATAACCCAAAAC
>NZ_JAYUPK010000135.1:0-5384 GCF_043760115.1 Flavobacterium sp. | reverse complement strand
CTTCCATCTTCCAACTTCCATCTTCCAACTTCCATCTTCCAACTTCCATCTTCCAACTTCCATCTTCCATCTTCCATCTTCCAACTTCCATCTTCCATCTTCCATCTTCCATCTTCCATCTTCCATCTTCCATCTTCCATCTTTCCATCTTAAATTTTTAATTTCCTTCCAATAAGTATAAAAGTATATATTTGTCAAACTGTTTTATTAAAAATTATTTTTGAGAAATTAAAAAACTATTCCATGATTAAATCGTTACTTTCAAAATTAAAGTGGTTCAAAAAAAGAATTCGTTGGAATTATAAATACCAAAAAGGTTCTTGGGATTACATGGGCAATGAAGAAAAAAGATACAATACTATAGTTGATTTTATTAAGGAAACTCAAATTAATAAACCATCAATTCTTGATTTAGGTTGTGGTTATGGAGCATTAAATTCCTATTTAGAAACTGAAAAATATGGTTCTTTTTTAGGAATTGATTTATCATCTATTGCAATTCAAAGAGCAAAAAATGCAAATTATCTCAATTCAGAATTTTTATCGGCAGACATTCATCAATTTCAACCAAAACAAAAATTTGATATTATAATTTTCAACGAAGTTTTATATTATCTTGATAATCAGTTAGAAATTGTAGAAAAATATGCCAATTATTTTAATCAAACAGGTTATTTTATTTTTTCATTCTATGGAATTAGACAAGATTTAATAGATAGTCTTGAAGAAAAATATGTTTTGGTTAAAAAAGAAGTTATATCACAATCAGAAACTATTTTTTGGGGAATTTGTCTTTACAGAAATAAATAAATTAGTGAAATTCCGAAATTGATAAAAATCACAAATTTAATTATCAAATAGATAAAATTTTCAGTAAATTTTGGTTTTAATTCAATAATAATTATCCAAAATCAATTTTCTGCAATAATAATGGTTCTAAAAATCACTTTTAATAAAAATTCTTTAAATCTCAATTGAATTCATTAAATTTGCATCACAATTAAACAAAACTTTATAGTATGGCTTTCGATATTGAAATGATTAAAAAAGTATACGCCAATATGACAACTCGTGTAGATAAAGCACGCGAAATTGTTGGTCGTCCGCTTACACTTACAGAAAAGATTTTATACAATCACCTTTGGGAAGGAAATCCTAGTCACGCATTTACTCGCGGAAAAGATTACGTAGATTTCGCTCCAGATAGAGTTGCTTGTCAAGATGCAACAGCACAAATGGCGTTATTGCAATTTATGCATGCAGGAAAAAGTAAAGTTGCAGTACCAACAACAGTACATTGTGATCACTTAATTCAGGCGAAAGTGGATGCAAAAACCGATTTGGCTAGAGCAAAAACGCAAAGCAATGAAGTTTTTGATTTCTTATCATCAGTATCAGATAAATACGGAATTGGTTTTTGGAAACCAGGCGCAGGAATTATTCACCAAGTAGTTTTAGAAAATTATGCATTTCCTGGTGGAATGATGATTGGAACCGATTCTCACACAGTAAATGCTGGTGGTTTAGGAATGATTGCAATTGGAGTTGGTGGCGCAGATGCTGTAGATGTAATGTCTGGAATGGCTTGGGAATTAAAATTTCCTAAACTTATTGGAGTAAAATTAACTGGAAAACTTTCGGGTTGGACAGCACCAAAAGATGTTATTTTAAAAGTGGCCGGAATTCTTACTGTAAAAGGTGGAACTGGTGCCATTGTAGAATATTTTGGCGAAGGCGCTACAGCAATGTCATGTACAGGAAAAGGAACTATTTGTAATATGGGTGCAGAAATTGGAGCAACAACGTCAACATTTGGTTACGATGCTTCAATGGACAGATATTTACGTTCTACAGACCGATCAGATATTGCAGATGAAGCTAATAAAATAGCAAAATATTTAACTGGTGATGACGAAGTTTACGCTAATCCAGAATTATTTTTTGATCAAGTAATTGAAATTAATTTAACAGATTTAGAACCACATTTAAACGGACCATTTACACCAGATTTAGCTACACCAATTTCTAAATTAAAAGAAGAAGCTATAAAAAATGATTGGCCTTTAAAAATTCAAGTAGGATTAATAGGTTCTTGTACTAATTCTTCTTACGAAGATATTTCACGTGCAGCATCATTAGCAGAACAAGTTCTTGCTAAAAATTTAAAAATAAAATCGCAATTTACCATAACACCAGGTTCAGAATTAGTTCGTTATACAATAGAACGTGACGGATTTATTGACACATTTGATAAAATTGGAGCAACAGTTTTTGCAAATGCTTGCGGACCATGTATTGGAATGTGGGATAGAGAAGGTGCAGAAAAAGAAGAAAGAAACACGATTGTGCATTCGTTTAACAGAAATTTCTCTAAACGTGCCGATGGAAATCCAAATACACTTGCCTTTGTAGGTTCGCCAGAATTGGTAACTGCGCTTGCTATTGCAGGAGATTTATCGTTCAATCCTTTGACAGATACATTAATTAATGAAAACGGAGAAGAAGTAAGATTTGACGAACCAACAGGAAATGAATTGCCACCAAGAGGTTTTGCAGTTGAAGATGCAGGATTTCAAGCACCATCAGCAGATGGTTCTGGAGTTCAAGTCGTGGTTTCGCCAACATCAGAACGCTTACAATTATTAGCACCATTTTCACCTTGGGATGGAAAAAATATTACAGGAGCCAAATTATTAATCAAAGCTTTTGGAAAATGTACTACCGATCATATTTCTATGGCTGGACCATGGTTGCGTTTTCGTGGACATTTAGATGCCATATCTAATAATATGTTGATTGGTGCAATTAATGCATTTAATCAAAAAGCCAATGCTGTAAAAAATCAATTAACTGGAACTTACGATGCTGTTCCTGCTGTTGCAAGAGCTTATAAAGCAGATGGAGTTCCAAGTATTGTGGTTGGAGATCATAATTATGGCGAAGGATCATCAAGAGAACACGCAGCAATGGAACCAAGATTTTTAGGAGTAAAAGCCGTTTTGGTAAAATCATTTGCACGTATTCATGAAACCAATTTAAAGAAACAAGGTTTACTTGGGTTAACATTTGCAAACGAAGCAGATTATGATAAAATTAAAGAAAACGATACTATTAACTTTACAGATTTAGTTGATTTTGCTCCAGGAAAACCATTAACTTTAGAATTCGTTCATGAAGATGGAAGTAAAGATGTAATTCTTGCAAATCATACCTATAATGAAGGACAAATCGGTTGGTTCGTTGCAGGTTCTGCTTTAAATTTAATAGCTGCTGCTGGAAAAGCTTAAAATTTTATCTTCCTGAGAAGTTCATACTGAGTGTAGTCGAAGGACAGTCGAAGGTTTTACAATTTTTATACTATTTTTATCCTAAGCGCATTTTAAGAATCATTAAACACATAAATCCTCGAAGCAATTCGAGGATTTTTTTAACTAAAAATAAAAAAAGATAAAAAACTCTTTTTATTTTTAAATATAATTTTTATCTTTGTAATATAATTTAAATATATGTTTTCAAAATCTTGTGAATACGCAATTAAAGCGATGATATTTGTAGCTCAAAAATCTAAAGATGAAATTAGAGTAGGAGTAAAAGATATTGCCAAAGGCATTGACGCGCCAGAACATTTCATTGCAAAAATTTTACAAGATTTAGGAAAAAAGAAATTGATAAATTCTGTTAAAGGTCCAAATGGTGGTTTTTACATGGATAAATTAAATTTAAAAAGTTCCATTGCAGATGTAGTAATAGCTATTGATGGAGATTCAATATATAAAGATTGTGTTATTGGTTTAAAATTATGTTCAGAGAAAAATCCTTGTCCAGTACATTTTGAATACAAAGAAATAAAACGAAATTTAATTTCAATGTTAGAAGAAAATACTATCGCCGATTTTAATGAAAAGTTAGATACAGGAAAATTTTTCCTAAAAAATAAATAGCTTTTTTTATTATAATAAAAGATAAAAAGATATTAATATATAAAGATTTTTATTTTAGCAGTATTTTATAAAAATATGTGAATTATGCAAGTTTTGTTTATTCTTTTGTAAGTAGTTATAATGTTAAAAGATGAAATTTATAGAAATATTTTTACACTAAATTATTGATTATGAAAAAGTTAAATCTATTGGTTTTATTTATCGCAAGTTGTGTTGTAATCTCCTGTACTTCAACAAAAATTACAAGTAGTTGGAGAAATCAAGATAATGAAATTGTAATAGAAAAACTAAATAAGGTTTTAGTTGTAGCTATGTTTAAAGATGAAACAAGCAATCGAAAGGCCGAAGATCAGATGGTAAGTTATTTACAAGGAAAAGGAATTCCGTCTTATAATTACTTAAATGCAAATTTTAATAAAAAAAATGTAGAAGTAATTCAAGATAAAATTAAAAAAGATGGATTTGATGCAGCGGTGACAATGCGATTAATTGATGTTGATAAAGAAAAAATTTACACACCAGCTCAAACTTCTTTCTATCCAGATTATTATAGAAATTTTAGCGGTTATTATTACAATAGATTTAACTACAATACAAATCCTAGATATTATTCAACTACAAAAACATACACGGTAGAAACCAATGTTTATTCCATTAAATCAGATAAAATTATTTGGTCTGGGTTAACAGAAAGTACCAATCCAAATGGAGCAAAAAAAATGACCGAAGAAGTTGCAAAAGTGATTTTTAAACAAATGGTTAAAGAAGGATTTATAAAATAAAAAAACTATGAAACAAAATTTAAAAATACTACTCGGCATTTCATTCTCTGTTTTATTTTCAGAATCAATTTTTGCACAACAAGCCATCAATTTAATTTCAGATGATTCCAATTCATTAGGATTATGGCTTTTGTTGCTCATTATTTTAATTCCGGCTTTGGTTTTCATTGGCGTTTTATATCTAAAGTTTAAAGACCAAGTAACCGAAAACGAGGAATGGAAAAACTTAACAACCGAAACCCATTTCTCTGATTATTTGAAAAATTTAAGCAGCAATCAAATCCAAAAATTCATCAATCTTAAAAAAAGTAACAAGTTGAAAAACAACAATGCCAACATCTTAAAAACCATTACGTTTTTATTTCTTTCTACCAGTGTTTTTGCTCAAGATCCAAGCAATCCTAAGGAAAATTTCTTCAGTCAACCCGGAATTGTGATTACTATTATTATTGTTTTAATTCCGATTTTACTTGCCGTTATTTTTGCAATGATCAAAGCAAATAATTCAGTTAAAACATTACTTAATAAAGGTAAAGAAGCCGAAGCTAAAAAATTTGCAGCTCACATTGATTCTTTAGATGATCAAGAAATTGAAAAAAATTTAATAAAACGTGAACAAGCATTAGAATATAATTTATCTAATTCTGAACTTTCTGGTTCT
>NZ_JAYUPK010000134.1:0-38645 GCF_043760115.1 Flavobacterium sp. | reverse complement strand
CAATTGTTCCGCCAAGTTCTGGAATTTTGGTAAAGAAAAATCCAAATAGAATGGATAAAATAATGATTGCAAATAAATCCCAAAACCAAGTAGTTTTTAGTTTTTTTAATGGTAAATTTAAAATCAAAAAAGCACCTGTTATAAAAAATAGTTTTACAAATAAGAATGATGCTGCTCCAAAACCTTTATAAATAAACAAATCTGATAAATAAGCACCAAATTTTCCTAGCCAATTATTAGCTACTTCAGTTCTGTCTGAAAGAGCAATTACTGCACTTTGATCTGATCTTCCGTGAATAAAAAACGATATAAAAGCAACTAATAATCCAATAGAAAATAGCACTAAAAGACAACCTAAAACTAATTTTATTTGTCTTTTATTTTTCCAAGATTTTAAATCAACCGAATTGGAATCTTTTTTATTTTGAGTTTCTTTCTTAACTGTTTTAGCCATTGATAATTAGGTGATTACAATAAAATAGTACATTATTAATTTGTAAAAATTATAGTTTCGGAATATAAATTATGCAACCAATTGCAATAGCTGTTACTGCTGCAAAAAATACAGCTCCAGCAGCAATGTCTTTAATAAAACCTATGCGTTCATGAAATTCTGGATGTATAAAATCTGCCACTTTTTCTACAGCAGTATTTAGTCCTTCAATGCTTAAAACCAAACCAATTACTAGCGTTTGAATTAACCATTCTGTTTGAGAAATTTCATAGTAAAATCCAGCAAAGATTAATAAAATTGCAATAGAAAATTGTACCATTACACTGTGTTCAGTTGTAATAAGTTTTATTGCACCTTTTAATGCAAATCCCATACTTTTAAATCTTCCTGTTACAAAAGTTTTATCTCTTTCAAATTCCATAAATTTTTATAGCGATGCTAAAGCTGCATTATAATTAGGTTCGTCTGCAATTTCTGGAACTTGCTCTGCATATTTTACCATTCCATTTTCGTCTAAAACTATAACTACTCTCGAATGCAATCCAGCTAAAACACTTTCAGACAATTCTAAACCATACTCTTTTCCAAAGCTTCCAGTATTAAAATCGGATAAATTTTCGACATTTTCTAATCCTTCTGCGCCACAAAAGCGTTTTTGAGCAAACGGTAAGTCTCTAGAAATGCATAAAACTTTTGTGTTTTCTAATGTACTTGCACTTTCATTAAATTTTCTAACTGAAGCTGCACACGTTCCAGTATCAACACTTGGAAATATATTTAAAACCAATTTATTTCCTGCATAATCAGCAAGTGAAACTATTGATAAATCGTTCTTTACTAATTTAAATTCAGGTGCTTTTGACCCAACTTTTGGTAATTCTCCACTTGTTTTTACAGGATTTCCGCCTAATGTTATTGTTGCCATTTTTGTATAATTTTAAGATTTCAAAAGTATGAAAAAAATATTAGGATTTTATGATTTTCAAATTAGGTTTTAAACTTAAATTTTAACATTTAAATTTTGTAAATATTAATTGTTTTATTGTAATATTGCAATATAAAAATGATATAACAAAATGGGTGTTTCTAAAACCGAATCTTTTACTGATAATCAAAACGAATTGGCAACGCTTTTTAAAGCACTTTCTCATCCTGCAAGAGTAGCAATAATTGAATATTTATTGCAAGTTGATAAATGTATTTGTGGCGATATTGTAAATGAGTTACCATTGGCGCAACCAACTGTTTCTCAGCATTTAAAAGAATTAAAAAATGCCAATATTATAAAAGGAACAATAGAAGGAACTGCAATATGTTATTGTATTAATGAATCCACTTTAAAGAAATTTGAAAATTATTTTTCTGCAATTTCTAAAACTTTAAAAATCAAATGTTGTTAAATTAAATCGTATAAAAATAGAATTATGAAACTATCACAATTTAAAAATTTGCTAGAAAATTCAGAAAACTTTTCTTTTCAATTGCCAAGCGGAACTAGGGTTCCAAAACATTTTCATATTACAGAAATGGGAATGATTACCAAACATTTTATTGATTGCGGAATATCTTTTCATCAAGAAAAAAAAGTTACTTTTCAACTTTGGTATGCCAATGATTTAGATCATGTTTTAAGTTCAGATGTTGCTCTAAAAATTATTGATGCTTCAGATAAAATTATTGGAAACGAAGATTTAGAGATAGAAGTAGAGTATCAAATGGAAGAAACTATCGGAAAATTTGGATTGGATTTTGCTAACGGAAATTTTCAATTAACAAAAAAAGAAACTACTTGTTTAGCAATAGATTCTTGCGGAATTCCAAATGAAAAGTTGAAAGTTAACATTGGAGAATGGAAAGAAAAAATGACTTCTTGCGCTCCAAATTCTGGTTGTTGTTAAGATGAAAGCGTTTTTGATAAAATATAAAAAACCATTAATTATAACGGTTTCTATAACAATTTTACAATTAATTTGGGGTTTTGACCCAAAGTTTTGTATTATAAATTTAATTTGGTTGTTGGTTTAATATGGTAGAAAATAAAGAGCATTGGGAAAAAGTTTTTAGCACAAAACAAGAAAATGAAGTAAGTTGGTTTCAAAAAAATCCTTTTACATCGTTAGAATTTATTTCTAAATTTAAGTTATCAAAAGATGCTAAAATAATTGATGTTGGTGGTGGAGATAGTTATTTTATCGATGCACTTTTAGAATTGGGTTTTACTAATTTAACTTTGTTAGATATATCTGCCAATGCAATTGAAAGAATTAAAACTAGATTGGGAGAAAAAGCTAAAAATGTAACATTTATTATTTCAGATGTTTTAGATTTTAACTGTAAAGAAAAATATGATTTTTGGCATGACAGAGCATCTTTTCATTTTTTATTAAATCAAAATCAAATTGAAAAGTATTTAGAAATTGTTTCAAATAGTATTGATAAAAATGGTATTATGGTTATTGGAACTTTTTCAGAAAATGGTCCAAAAAGATGTAGCGGATTAGATATTATTCAATATAATGAAGTTAAAATGAATGAAGTTTTTAACACCAATTTTGAACTTATAGATTCATTTATTATAGATCATCAAACTCCATTTGATACTATTCAGAATTTTATTTTTGTTAGTTTTAAAAGAAAATAATATGATAAATATTTTAGTACTTTGTACAGGAAACAGTTGTAGAAGTCAAATTGCTCATGGTTATTTAGAGCATTTTACAGATAAGAAAAAGGTTAAAATTTATTCAGCTGGCGTTGAAACTCACGGAGTAAATCCAAAAGCAATTATTATTATGAAAGAGGATGGAATTGATATTTCAGATTATACTTCTAATAATGTAGAAGAATATTTTGAAATTCCTTTTAATTACATAATTACAGTTTGTGACAATGCAAAAGAACGTTGTCCATTTTTCCCAAGTAAAGCTGTAAAATTGCATTATAATTTTCCCGATCCAGCAAAAGCAGTAGGTAATGAGGAAGAAATTTTAAATGAATTTAGAAATGTTAGAGAATTAATTAAAATATATTGTGATGAATTTGTTACAACTAATTTATAAATAAAACTCGCAAAATCATTTTTCAGATTTTACGAGTTTAAAAAATTTACTGATCTATAGAACCCAAAACACGTTTCATAAAGTCGTTTAAGGCAACTTTTTTATCCTTGCCTTCTTTTATCATTTTGTTAACTTCTAATGCGCCATACATATTTGAAATTAATTCACCAATAACATCTAACTCTTCATCTTTTAAGGAAGAAACTTCTGTTAAAGCTTCTAAAACCTCAATGGTTTCAATTAAATAATCTTGGTCATTATCTTCAATAAATTGGGATAAATGTTTTATAATTGGTAATTTCATATTCTTTAATTTGCAACAATTTCATTTACTAATTCAGCCAAAACTTCTGTTTTATTAGTTTGTGTTTCGTTTAATAATTTTCCGTTAACAAATGTAGCAAAAGTTGGTAAATTTGAAACATTAGCCAATTTTCGAGATTCTGGAAAATTTTCAGCATCAACCAAAATAAATGCGATATTTTCATTTTCTGAAGCCATTTTCTTGAATTTTGGTTTCATGATTCTACAATTTCCGCACCAAGAAGCTGTATATTGAACTACAACTTTATCATTTGATGCTACTAAATCTTGTAACGTATCTTCGTTTAATTCGATTAACATAGTTTTAAAATTTCAATGCCAATTTCAATATCAAAAATCAAAAAAATAGTTATAATTGATTTTAGGTATTGCAATTGAAATTTGTTATTATTTTAGTTTTGTGCCAAATAAGCCGCCGTACTCAATCTATCTGCAGTCATTGCTTCTTTTCCAGCTTCCCAATTTGCTGGACAAACTTCACCTTTTTCTTGAATGTGCGTGTAAGCATCAACCATTCTCAAATATTCGTTTACGTTTCTACCCAATGGCATATCATTTACACTTTCATGGAAAATTTTACCGGTTTCGTCAATTAAATAAGTTGCTCTAAAAGTTACATTCGAACCTTCTAGAATTTCATCATTCAATTCTTCATCATAAACCAATTCTGCATCCAAAATATCTAATGCAGATGATAAATTTCGGGTAGTATCAGCTAATATTGGATAGGTTACTCCTTCAATTCCACCATTATTTTTTGGTGTATTCAACCAGGCGAAATGCACTTCGTTGGTGTCACAAGAAGCACCAATTACTATAGTATTTCTTTTTTCAAATTCTGGTAATGCAGCTTGAAAAGCATGTAATTCTGTTGGGCATACAAATGTAAAATCTTTTGGATACCAAAATAAAAGTACTTTTTTGTTATTATTTAATGCTTCTTCTAAAACGTTGATTCTTAAATTATCGCCCATTTCTGATATAGCATCAACTGTAATGTTTGGGAATTTTTTACCTACTAAAGACATAATTATATGATTAAATTATTATTTTAAATTTTGTGCAAAAGTAGTACCTAAACCATTATTTTTCAATTGATATTGATATTATTTTTCTATCTTATGAAAAGTTTAACTGATGTTTATCAACAAATTAGTATCAATAAAAAAATCACTTTTGATACTATAGTTTTTATCTATTGAAATTTAATTTTACCATGAATAAATTTTAATAATTTCGTAAATCAATTAATTACTAAATAAATAGCAATATGGAAAATAACCCAAAAGACAACCAAACGTCTTATAATGTAAATAGTAATCCAAATGCCGAAAGTAAATGTCCTTTTGGTGGCGATATTGCTGGTGGACCAATAAATATGGAAAATGCGAAAATCAAACAGATGAATAGCAAAGGTCCGATTAATAGAGATTGGTGGCCAAATCAATTAAAATTAAATATTCTGCGTCAGCATTCTTCGCTTTCAAATCCAATGAATAAAGATTTTAATTATGCTAAGGAATTTAAATCAGTTGATTTAGCGGCATTAAAAAATGACATTTATGATTTAATAAACACTTCACAAGATTGGTGGCCAGCAGATTATGGAACTTATTCTGGATTTTTTATAAGAATGGCTTGGCATAGCGCAGGAACTTATAGAACATCTGATGGTCGTGGTGGTTCTGGTTCTGGAAGTCAACGTTTTGCGCCATTAAATAGTTGGCCAGATAATGCCAATTTAGATAAAGCACGATTATTACTTTGGCCAATAAAACAAAAATATGGCAAGAAAGTTTCTTGGGCAGATTTAATGATTTTAGCAGGAAATTGTGCTTTAGAAACTGCCGGATTTAAAACTTTTGGTTTTGGTGGCGGAAGAGTTGATACTTGGGAACCACAAGAAGATGTGTATTGGGGTTCAGAAAGAGAATGGTTGGCAGACAACAGATATTCTGGCGAAAGAGAACTAGAATATCCATTGGCAGCAGTTCAAATGGGATTGATTTATGTAAATCCAGAAGGACCAAACGGAAATCCAGATCCGTTAAAATCGGCTTATGATATTAGAGAAACTTTTGCCAGAATGGCAATGAATGATGAAGAAACAGTCGCACTTATTGCTGGTGGACATACTTTAGGCAAAACTCACGGCGCAGCAGATCCAAGTAAATATATAGAATTAGAACCAGCAGCAGCAGGAATTGAAATGCAAAGCCAAGGTTGGAAAAATAATTTTGGTACAGGAAATGGTGGTGACACCATTACAAGTGGATTAGAAGGTGCATGGACAAGCACACCAAATAAATGGAGCCAAGATTATTTTAAAAATTTATTTCAATATGAATGGGAATTATTTAAAAGTCCTGCTGGTGCACACCAATGGAAACCTGTAAATAATGGTGGCGCTGGCACAGTTCCAGATGCACACGATGCTTCAAAAACGCATCAACCATTTATGCTAACTACCGATTTAGCGTTGCGAGTTGATCCAGCTTATGAGAAAATTTCTAGAAGATTTTTAGAAAACCCAGAAGATTTTAATGATGTTTTTGCCAGAGCATGGTTTAAATTAACGCACCGAGATATGGGTCCAAAATCTTTATATTTAGGTTCAGAAGTTCCTAGTGAAGAATTAATTTGGCAAGATCCAATTCCGAATGTAAAGTATACTAGTGTAAACGAAGAAGATATTAAAAATTTAAAATTTTCTTTGGTTTCATCTGGATTAAGTATTTCAGAATTAGTTGCAACAGCTTGGGCTTCAGCTTCTACTTTTAGAGCATCAGACAAGCGTGGTGGTGCAAATGGTGGTCGTTTACGATTGCTTCCACAAAGAGATTGGAAAGTAAATAATCCTGCACAATTGTCTAAAGTTTTAGCAATTTTAGAAAAAATTCAGAAAGATTTTAATGCATCACAACCCGAAAATAAACAAGTTTCTATTGCAGATTTAATTGTTTTAGGTGGATGTGTTGGTGTAGAACAAGCAGCGAAAAATGGTGGATTTGATGTAAAAGTTCCATTTACGCCAGGAAGAGCAGATGCTTCTCAAGAGCAAACCGATGTTGATTCGTTTGATGTATTAGAACCTCAAGCTGATGGTTTTAGAAATTATTCAAGAACAGAATTTACAGTTTCTGCTGAAGAATTGTTACTTGATAAAGCACAATTATTGTCATTAACAGCTCCAGAAATGGCATTGATGGTTGCAGGAATGAGAGTTTTGAATACCAATTTTGATCAATCTAAAACTGGAATTTTCACCAATCGTCCAGAAACTTTAACTAATGATTTCTTTGTAAATTTATTGGATATGAGTACCACTTGGAAAGCTGTTTCAGAATCTAGTGAAGCTTTTATTGGAAGCGATAGAAAAACTGGCGCTATTAAATGGATTGGAACACGTGTAGATTTAATTTTTGGATCGAATACCGAGTTGAGAGCGATTGCAGAAGTATATGCTTGTGAAGATGCAAAAGAACAATTTGTTCACGATTTTATTGCAGCTTGGAATAAAGTTATGAATTTAGATAGATTTGATTTGAATTAATTTTAAATTAAAATATTTTTAAAAGGTGGTTTGGAAACGAACTGCCTTTTTTGTTTTAGACAAATAAGTTTTTTTTAAACCATTTAGGAAGTTAAGGTCATTAAGGTTTTTGTATTATTAGATGATAAATTAAGAAATGTAAATAAAAAATACTATTTTTTTTACTCTTAATTACCTTAACCTACTTGATGGTTTTAAAAATTTTAATTACTTTTCTAATTAAAAAACATAAGATTTTTATTGAATAACTTTTTTATATATTTGTTTCCAGCAAAAGTTAATAAAAGCATACTAAACCATTACACTATTTACAAATTTATACTATGAATTTTTCCAATTTATTCCGAAAAAAATCAACAAAAGCAATAGTTCAAGAAGGTGGCGATGGAGAACATTCTGGTTTAAGTAAAGTATTAAACGTTAAAGATTTAACTTTTTTTGGAATAGCAGCAATAATTGGTGGAGGAACTTTTAGTGCAATTGGAAACGCTTGCTTTTCTGGTGGTCCAGCTGTTGTACTTTTATACATTATGTGTGCCATTGCTTGCGGATTTACAGCTATGTGTTATGCAGAATTCGCTTCACGTGTACCAGTTTCAGGAAGCGCATATACGTATGCTTATGTATCTTTTGGAGAATTATTCGCTTGGATAATTGGTTGGGCATTAATTATGGAATATTCTATAGGAAATATTTATATCGCTTTTTCTTGGAGTGGTTATTTTACAAATTTATTAGAATCTTTTCATATTTATTTACCTGAATGGTTGACTATAAATTATAAATCTGCACACGCTGCTTTTGAAACCAATAAAGGTGTCGAAGGTTTAGCGGCTTGGAAAAACGCACCCATTATTGGAGGTTTAAAAATAATTTTCGATTTGCCTGCAGTTGTCATTAATTTACTAATTACTTACTTGGTTTATAGAGGAACAAAAGAATCTAGAAATTTTAGTAATATAATGGTTTATATAAAGTTAGCAATAATTTTATTAGTAATAATTGTTGGCGCTTTTTATATTGATATTGACAACTGGACACCATTTATGCCAAACGGATTTGGTGGAGTTATGGCTGGAGTTTCAGCTGTTTTCTTTGCTTACATTGGTTTTGATGCTGTTTCGACTTTGGCAGAAGAAACTAAAAATCCGCAACGCGATTTACCAAAAGGTATGATTTATTCGTTGGTAATTTGCACCATAGTTTTTATTGTTTTGGCGTTGGTTATTACCGGAATGGTTTCTTATGAATTGCTTGGAGTAAGTGATCCATTGGCTGAAATTTTTGCATTAAAAGGCGTAAAATGGATGTTGTTTATTGTATCGATCGCAGCAGTTGTAGCAATGACAAGTGTTTTGTTGGTTTTTCAAATGGGACAACCTAGAATTTGGATGACCATGTCTCGAGATGGTTTAATGCCAAAGAAATTTGCAGAAATTCATCCAAAATATAAAACACCAAGTTTTGCTACAATTGTAACAGGTTTGGTAGTTGGAATTCCAATATTTTTTACTGATGAAAACTTTGTATTAGACTTTACAAGTATTGGAACTTTATTTGCTTTTGTATTGGTATGTGGTGGTGTTTTAATGTTATCTCCACAAAGTGAAACTGAACTTGCAGAACGTGCAACAAAAGGAAAATTCAGAATTCCGTATGTAAATTCCAAATTTATTTTTCCTTTGATTATGATTATTGCTGTTGTATTAATTGTGAATTATTTACCAACATTCTTTTCTGATATAATTAATTTTTCTGATGGTAAAATGGCTACCAATATTCCAATGCTAGTATTTTTAATAGTTTGTGTTGTAATGACATTCTTATCGTTCACCAAAAACCTTTCATTAATTCCATTATTAGGATTGGTTTCGTGCTGTTATTTACTAACTGGAATGGCAGTTTCTAACTGGATGTGGTTTGGAGTTTGGTTGGTTATTGGGTTGGTATTTTACTTTATTTATGGATATAAAAATAGTAAGTTGAATTTGAAAGCGTAAACAAGCTTTTGTTAGAAACATAAAAAAATCCCTTTGAGAATTTCTCAAACGGATTTCAATAAAATAAATTTTATAAACTTAGCTTATCACATTTTACAAAAACCAAAATCAACGATACATTCTTTCATAGACAAAAATATTCTATCAATATCATTATCCAAACCAATATAAAAACGAATCAAGCCATCAATTAATTTGAAAAGAAGTAGTAAAACTAGAAGAGGTTTTAGAATTTTTAAAGTAATTGCTGACTATGATTAAATTCTAAAAATTTGCCTTAAGGATATGGATAAATACCGAGAATTTTTAGTAAAAAAACTAACAACTCTCAATCATATTGGAAGTATTCACAGCACATTTATGATTGGTGAAGTGAAGAATACTACAGTTTTTATGGTTTGATTTTATATATTCTTTCTAGAATTTATCATTTTATGCAATAAAAATCTCATTAACTTAAATAGTACAAAGTAATTTATCTCAAAAGATTGAAATGGAAAAAAATTAGAAATTAATTGTAAATAAATACTCAATACATACATCTTTTAGCCCTGATTGAAACGGTAGCTCGCGATTTTTTTATCGCGACTACAAGTGTAAAGCAGGAATTGCCATTGTAAATAAAGACCAAGCCATTTGCTACTGATATGCACCTGCACAAGTTCAAAATATAATAAAACTTTTTACCTATATTTGAAAATCTATAAACTTAAAATAAAAATATGCAAGAAGAGAAACACGAATTGAAACGCTCTTTAGGGTTAATTGACGCCACAAGTATTGTTGCAGGTTCAATGATAGGTTCGGGAATATTTATTGTAACCGCACAAATGGCTAAAGATGTTGGTTCTGCAGCTTGGCTTTTAGTTATTTGGTTGGTTACAGGTTTATTAACAATGTCGGCAGCGTTGAGTTATGGTGAATTGGCTGGAATGATGCCAAATGCTGGAGGACAATTTGTTTACATTCAACGTGCTTACGGAAAATTAGCTTCTTTTCTTTATGGTTGGACTGTTTTTACTGTAATTCAAACTGGTGTTATTGCTGCAGTTGCAGTAGC
The DNA here is from genome assembly GCF_043760115.1 of Flavobacterium sp. Lineage (GTDB taxonomy): Bacteria > Bacteroidota > Bacteroidia > Flavobacteriales > Flavobacteriaceae > Flavobacterium. The sequence continues at coordinate 28,195 of NZ_JAYUPK010000134.1, read as the reverse complement.
TTTTGCAAAATATGCAGCAGTGTTTTTTCCTGTTTTAGATACTGAGTTAATTAAAATTGGTGAAGATTTTACTTTTACAAACAAACAAATTCTGGCAATGGCAAGTATTATTTTACTAACTTATATTAATACTAAAGGTGTAAAAACTGGAAAATCTATTCAATTATTTTTTACTTCGGCAAAACTTATTGCACTATTTGCTATAATAATTTTAGGATTATATGTTGGTTTAAAAACAGATGTTTTATCTAACAATTTTGCCAATATGTGGGATGCGTCTAAAACAGTTTTAAATCCTGATGGCAGCATAACGGTTACTAAACTTGCAGGAATTGCTTTGCTAGGAGCAATGGGAGCAACAATTATAAATTCGTTATTTTCTAGTGATGCTTGGAACAATGTAACTTTTATTGCTGGAGAAATTAAAGAACCAAAGAAAAACATTCCTAGAAGTTTGTTTCTTGGAACTTTGATTGTTACCGTAATTTATATTTTGGCAAATCTTGCCTATTTAGCTTTGTTGCCTATGACTGGATCACCAACTGGAACAACAGTTTTAGAAAACGGAATTATGTTTGCCAATCAAGATAGAGTTGGAGCTGCAGCAGCTAATGTTATAATGGGAAATATTGGCGTTTTTGTAATGGCAGGATTAATTATGGTTTCTACTTTTGGTTGCAACAGCGGATTAATTTTATCTGGTGGAAGATTATTTTACGCAATGGCAAAAGATAAATTGTTTTTTAAAGAAGCTCAAGATTTAAACAATAATGATGTTCCAGAAAAGGCACTTTGGTTGCAATGTTTTTGGGCTTGCATACTTTGTATTTCTGGTCGATATGGAGATTTATTGACTTATGCAACTTTTGCATCTTTATTATTTTATATTCTAACTATTTATGGAATTTTTATTTTAAGAAAAAAAGAACCTAATGCTGAAAGACCTTACAAAGCTTTTGGCTATCCAATTATACCAATGCTCTACATAATTGTTACAGCTCTAATTTGTATTACTTTATTGATTTACGATACAAAAAGTACTGGACTTGGATTGGTAATTGTAGGTTTAGGAATTCCAGTTTATTATTTATTTTTAAATAAGAAAGAGTAAATTATTTGTAAAAAAAAAATCACCGTCAAGTGATTTTTAATTTTTTCTGATTAACAGTTATTTAGCTCGTGTACCATTTCGTTGGTTACAGACGGAAAGTTGGAAAACCTCTATATTCTAAATGCTATTGCGCCAACTTGGCAAATCATAATTGAGATTTTACTTTCAACTATGTAAAGTTACTTAATTGAGTTGCTTTGGCTGTTGTATTAAAATTGCAAACATTTATATATTTCTCACAAAAAAATGGCTGAAAATTATTTCAGCCATTTTTATATTGAATAGATTAAAGTTTATTTTGTATTAAAAACATTTACAAGAGACATTTTGTCTAAACCAATTGTTCTTGCAAAAATATGACGATTGCTGTCTGGTAAAAAGTTTATTAATTGATTTACATAAATAAGATTATAGTTTCTATCTGGATCTTCATAATTTGTAAAACTTAGTATATTGTTTGGATTTCTAGAAAAATCTGCATTTAATGCATAAAAACCAGAATAGTGTCCTGTATTTAAATAATAAGTTCCTTTCAATTTTATTAATCCAAACGAATCACTTACTAGTACTTCTCTAGATGTATCAGTTTGTAATTTTAATATTGATTTTAAAGTTCCTTCATAAGACATTACAAATAAATTTGACAATTCATATCGATATTTAGGATTAAAAAATGCTTGAGAATTTACACTTCCATCAGGATTTTTATCATCCATTTGAGTTTTGGCTTGCGTAAATAAATGAATTTCATTGTTTTGAAGAAAAACATTTTTAATTTCTACATTTATCAATTTTCTTAAATTTGAAAATTCAGAAACTTTATTATTTTGAAGTGTTTTACCTAATGTTAAATCATAAAAAATTATTTTACTATAATCGCCAGATCGAACACCTTTTGCAGGATAATTAAATGCTATTAAATAATCTTGAGTTCCAATGGTTACAAGTTTTGGTTCTTGTAATTTAATTTCTTCTTCAAATGTTTTGTTTTCTTGCGAATCAGATGTTACAATTGTTACATAATTGTCTAATTTCCAACCTTTGGCAGAACGTATAAGAACTACTTTTCCAGAATTGGAAACCGAATGAAATTCTGTATAATATTTATCATCAAATGAAACTTCTTTTTGCCAAATAGTTTCTAAAGAATTAGCATCAAGGACCAATAACAAAGAAACCTCTGATTCTTCTTTAGCTCTATATTTAGTACATCTAATAGCAATGTAATTTCCGTTATCAGATTTTTTTAAACTAACATTAGCAGATTTTCCAGCAGATAAAATAGGATATGTAGTTACAACAGTTGTTGTAAATTCATTAGTTTGTTTGTCAAAAACTAGTTTTGAAATATCTGTTTTTTTAGATTTGGTAGAATAGGTTTCTAAAAAAACTGCTGCTTTTCCTGTATTTGTTGCACAAGTTCCAAGTACATTATTCATAGTTCCAATATCAAAATTTGGAAATTGTTGCTTATAAGTATTTGCTAACTGATTTTTTTGATCAAACTTTCTAACAATAGCAATATTGCTAGACATCAATCCATTACTGTTTATTGTACTTAAAAGAAATGTATTATAATTGTCTGTTAAAACAAACTCTGGTTTAATCTCTGCTTTAACATCATAGTCAAATGTAGGTCCAAATTCAAACCTTAATTGTGAAAACGAAAGTTGTGAAACTATAATTACTGTAAATAAAAATATCTTTTTCATATTATTTAACTGTATAAATACGCGATTCTATATTTTTTAATTCTACTTCATCTTCATAAGATAATTTAATGTCTACTAAATTTTCTTGTAATTCGTTAAGATATTTTTCTGCCTCAGTTTTTTTGTTCATCGCTAAATTTAAATTTATTAAATTAAAATAAATAAACTTTGCAATTTTAGAATTCAAATCGGCTTTAGTATTTTTATATTCAACTTTAGTTAAAGTACTTAACCAAATATCAATACCTTTTTGTAATCCAGCAGTAGCAGCTGCATTTATTGCAGGATTGTCTGGTTGCATTTTTTTAATGTTTGTAGTAATGTAAATATCAGCTTTCTCTAAATCGTCATACTTACCTTTATTTTTTACACTTTTAATAGAAACGGCTGTATTCAATGTTTGAAATGCAAAATTATCATCTAAGTATGTATTTAAAAATGCAATTACTTTATTTAAATGATTTTTTTCTTCAAGTGGTTTATTAATATTATTTGTTGGAGATGAAGAAATCATTTCAAAATCTTGAAAAAATGTTTTATTAATTTTTTCTACACCATTTACTTTTACAACAAGTTTTGTTGGTTGATTTGCAAATGATTGACCTGCGTTATCTTGAAATTTAACATCTTTAATATCTACATTAATATCAACATAGTTACTTTCTTTATTAAAACCTTTAATATTTATTTGGGTTGACAATACACTATTGTTTACAATAATGTATTCATTTAAGTTTGGTTCTCTATAAACTGGAGGTTGTGGTTTGTAATACACTGGTTTAGTTGGTGTATACATTCTAGGATTTTTACCTTGTTCTGTCATAGTTAAACGTTCAAACAAAGTAAGCTTTTTAAATTCTGCTGATTCTTGTGCAAATTTTTCTTTAGAATCAACAACTTCTTTATCGTAATCTTTCAATTTTTGTTGAAATTCTGTTTCGCTGTTTTTAACAACATTATCATGATTAGCAACGTCCTTTTTAAAATCATCTTTAGATTTTTGAATTACATCTTCTGCTGTTAAATTGTAAGGCGAAGTAACAGTAACTTTATAACTTCTAGAAGCTTCATCAATAAGGATTTTTGGAGCTTTTAATGATTTTAAATACACTATTTCAGATGAAATATTTTGTGCGTTTAAAGAAATTGTAAATAATGCAACAAATAATAGTAGTTTAAATTTCATTGTTTTAGGTTTAATTTTTTGCAAATATAATGTTTTAATTGTTTTTTTAAAAACAGATTACCATTCGAGTAATCAACTATTGTACCAAAAAAAACTCACTTTTTAAAAAGTGAGTTTGATTGTTATTTATTTAATTCGCGAATTTGTTTCAATTTGTCTTTCCAAGTAACTAATTCTTCTTTATGTCTTGCAATTGTTTTTCTAACTTCTGTTACAATTGAATTTTCTTTCTTAGCGTTTTTAGTATTTTGAAAGAACTGAATGTTGTTTTCTAGTTGAAAAATTTCATTCTGAACTTCATCTATTTTACGCATTATAAAGATTTTTTCGCCATCAAGTTTTCTAGAATCATCACCAAGATTATCTAGTTTATTAGCAAATCGCATTTTCTCAGTATCTTTCTTGCTCAAACTTAGTTTTTCGAATAAAGCATCTAGAATTTTATTAAATTTTCCTTCAATATGTCTTCTATTAAAAGGAACTCTTCCTAATGCTTTCCATGCTTCAATGTGCGCTTTTATTGCGTCTAAATCGGTTTTATGTTCACCAATTAGTTCAAATGATTTTAACGTTTCTAAATATTCTTTTTTGTTTTCAAAAGCAGCAACTTCTTCGCTATCTTCTTCTTTTTTAGTATTTTTTAAACGTTCAAAATAATAATTGCAAGCTGCTCTAAACTCATTCCAAAGTGTATCTGAAAATTTTCTTGGTACATGACCAATTTGTTTCCATTCTTCTTGAATTTGTTTCATCATTGCAGTTGTAGCAACAAAATCTTCACTTTCTTTTAATTCATTGGCTTTGGCAACCAATGCTTGTTTTAAACTTAAATTATCGTTTTGATCTTTTTTAATGTCTTTATAAAATGAATTTTTAAGAACATTAAAATTACGAACTGTAGTTTTAAAACTTGCCCAAGTTGCTTCATTTACATCACCTGGCACTTTTCCTGTAGCAAAAAATTCATTACGTAAAGCTTCAACTTTTACAATTTGGTTTAACCAAGCTTGATGCGAATCTACTTTTTCTTTAGAAAGAACATCCAATTGAGCAACAATTTCATTTTTCTTAGCAAGATTTTCTGTTTCAACAGCTCTAAAACTTTCGTAAAACACTTCTCTTTGGTCGTGCATTTGCTTAGTTAAATCACTAAATTTTTTCCAAATTTCTTCTCTGTGTTCTCTAGAAACTGGCCCAATATCTTCTTTCCAAATTTTATGTAAATCTTGTAATTCTCTAAACGCTTTGTTAGAATCGGTATCAACAACAAGTTCTTCTACACGAGCAATAATTTTTAATTTTAAATCTAAATTGTGTTTAAAATCAATATCTCTTGCTTCTCTATCAAGGTGTAAAAAGTCGTAAAAATTTTCAATATGAAAATGATAATTGTTCCAAACATGGTTGTATTTGTCTTTAGGAATTGCGCCTGCAACTTTCCAACGTTCTCTAATATCATTTAATTGTTTCAACGAAGCAGAAATATTTTCTGGCGAATGAATTAAATTTTTCAATTCTTCAACAATAGCCATTCTGTTTTCTAAATTCTGTTGCAAATTAGTTTGCAACGATTTAAAATGAGTATTTTTCTTTTCTTTATATTGAGTATATAAGGTATCAAATTTTGCTTTTAAAGGAAAATTGTATTGAAAATCTTCAGTACTTTCTGGGTTTTCAACTTTAAATTCCTCTTTTTTCTCATCAATAAAATGATAATATTTAGATAAAAACGCTTTTTTAACTTCTTCAACATGTTCTCTTACCGACATTACTTTGTCAACAACCACAAGAGTTTCCAAAGCTTCAACCAATTTTTCCATTGGCATAGCTTCATAATCTTCCATAGGAATATCGTGTCTAGCTTTTAACGTTTCGTCTTCGCTTTCTTCGGCATTTACATTGGCAATTGCATTTACTGCGTGATCGTTTTCATCTTGAATTTCTACTGTATCATTTGCAACTTGTTCGTCTGTAAGCTCAATAACGTTATCAATTGTAGGTATTTTATGCGCTACAATTGGCTGTTCAACTTCTTCAATTTCAGCTGCTTTTGGTTCTTCAACAGTTTCAGTTGCTACAGAAATTTCTTCATTTACAGTTTCAGTTTCAACTTCTTCAACAGTTTCTAATGGAGTTTCAGCCAAAGTTTCTTCAGTTTCATCGGCAACAACTTCTGTAACTTCTTCTACAGTTGCTGCTTCATTTTCTGCATCAACAATTACTTCAACTTCTTGATTTTCAGTTTCTACTGTCTCTAGAGATTCGTTTTTTACGTTTCCATCTGTCTCGTTAATTTCACCAGACAGGTTATCATTCTTTTCTTCTAACATTTTATAAATGTGTGAGGTTATACAATTTAAGGTGCGAAAGATAGTAAAGTGTGGTCAAAATTCCAAGAAAAGCAACGATTTCTGTGGTTTTTATTTTTTTTAGAAACTGTTTAAATCAATTTCAGTAGCAAATGTTTTGGGCTTTATCTACTTTGGTAATTCCTGCTTTCATTGCATAAAAATTGTAAAAAAACAATTTGTTATTTCATTTAATCAGGGCTAAAATACTTTTGTATTGATTATTTATTCCATATTCTCCAAGCTTTTTCTGCCTGAAAAACCAACATTTCATATCCATTTTTAATCGTTGCTCCTTTTTTCTTGGCTTTCTTTAAAAATTGAGTTTCCTCTGGATTGTAAATTAAATCAAATGCAATGTGTTTATTAGTAAAAAACTCATACGGAATTGGTGGAAATTCCTTCACATTTGGGCTTGTACCAAGTGGCGTACAATTTATAATTATTTGAAAATTATCAAATGTTGTGGCGTTAATTCTGTCGTAACCTATAGTTTTTTCAGTTGCTTCTCTAGAAACAAACGTGTAAAAAATATCTAATTCATCTAGCGCAAATGCAACAGCTTTTGCTGCACCACCAGTTCCAAGAATCAAAGCTTTTTTATGATGAGGTTGGAGTAGTGGTTCTAATGATTTTTTAAATCCATACCAATCCGAGTTATAACCTTTTAAGTTGCCTTTTTTTGTAAAACGAATTACGTTTACAGCTCCAATTTTAAACGCTTTATCAGATAAAGTATCAAGAAACGGAATAACACTTTCTTTGTAAGGAATTGTAACATTCAATCCTTTTAAGTCTGGATTGTTTTTTAAAATTGTTGGAAATTCTTCAATTGTTGGAATTTCAAAATTATCATAAGAATAATCACTAAATAAATCAGCCGAAAATTTTTCTGTAAAGTATTTTTTAGAAAACGAATAGCCGATTTCTTTTCCTAGTAGTCCAAATTTATTCTTGTTTTGTTGCATAAATCATAATTGGAACCATATAAGAACATCTTACTTTTTTACCATTTTGTTCACCTGGAATCCATCTAGGCATTGATTTTAAAACTCTTATTACTTCATTTGCCATTCCATAACCAATATCACGAATTATTTTAATGTTACTAATAGTTCCATCTTTTTCAATAACAAATGAAGCAAATACTTTTCCTTTTATTTCACTTTCTTTCATTTCATTTGTCAACTTTATATTTCTTGACATAAATGAATTAAATTTTTCGGTTCCGCCAGGAAATTCTGGTTTTACTTCAATTCCTGCAGTATTGTAAATTGCGTTATCATCAATTTCTTGATCCATTTCACCTTTTGGAGGTTCTATTGTTGCATCATTATCGCCAATGTATTGTTTTACAGTTGATATTTTTCCTTCTGATTTTGGCTCTACTTTTGTAACTTCTTTTGTTTGTTTTTTAACGGTTTTCTTCTTTTTAGTTTGACTAAAAGCAGAAATTGAAAGTAGTATTGTAAATAATAAAAATATTCGTTTTATCATAATTATGTTTTTTAAGAAATGTGGTGCATTGTTAGCAGAGAATCTTCCTTCGTCAGATTGACAGGATTATGTGAATTTAATTTTTTTGTTATTTAAACTTTTAAACAATTTAAATTTTTAAACTAAACTATCTAAACTATTAAACAATTTAAACTAAACTACCTAAACTTTCTAAAGATGTTTCTTTATATAATTTTGAACTTTTCGTCTTGCCCAAACCACAGGAAACAATTCTTCTAAAATACTTTTATCTTCAAAGTTTATTCTTAATGCATTGGTTAAATGAAAACTTCCTTTTTTGTCATCTGCCAACATAAAGTTTAATCCTGCCAAACGGTATTCTATTTGTGCTTGATCTGGAAAAAATTCTGATGCTTGCATTAGCGCTAAAATTGAAGCTTCAAATTCGCCAATATATTGCAAAATATCAACCCAATACAACCAAATTTCTAACGTTGCATCGCCAAGAGAAACTGCTTTTCTATAACCAAATTCAGCTTCTTCAAAGAAATTCATTGCTTTATTAATGTTTGCATATCGTTTCCAATATGCCTTGTTTTGGTCGTCAATTTCTAATGCTTTGTTTACATAAAACAATGCTTTAGGATAGTTTTTTTGACGTGTATAAAAATCGGTTATAGCAATCCAACCTTTGTCTAAAAGTGGATCTTCGTGAACCGTTTGATTGTAAAATTTTAATGCTTCGGCTTTGTTACCTAATCGTTCGTGGCATTTTCCAATTCTTAGTAGTGCATACGAAGTTGGATCGTCTAAATCGATAGTTTTTTGGTAATTTTCAATTGCATCTTCATAGCGTTTTAGCTTTTCTAATGCTTTTCCGTTTTCCATAAAAGCGCCAACAAATTCGTCATCTATGTAGGTTGCATATTCAAAGGCACGAACAGCATTTGGATAGTCTTTTAATCCATAATACAATCGTCCAATTTGATGCCAGGCAATTTCACTGTACGGATTTTTGTCTATATATTGAAGTAAATAATCTATTGCTTCTTGGTTTTGATCTAGAAATTCGTGGCAATAAACTACGTTATATAATGCAGATTGATCTTCTAAATCTTCGTCAAGACAGCGAATAAAATTTTCTTTAGCCAATTCTAAATTGTCCATAAAAAGATATTCCATACCAATAAGATTATAAACATCGGCTAAATCGTCAGTATATTTTAATGCTTCTTTAAGTAGTTCTACCGCTTTTTCGTGGTTGTCTCTTTTAGAATATATATTGGCTTTTTGAATGTAAATTTCTTCATTAGTTGGTTCAATGGCATACAACTCATTTAGCATTTTTTCGGCAATGTCTAACTTGTCATCATAAACTAGCATTTCTACCTGAACTAGTTTAAGTCCAGTAGATTTTGGGTGTTGCTCAAGAGCTAATTTTAAAGCTTTTTTAGCCAAATTGGCTTTTCCCATATCAAGATAGTGAAGTATAATTTCTTCAAATTCTTCTGAATCAAAAAACAAAACTTTGTTGGTTTTCAACATCGATTCGAATTTGGATAATGATACTTGGTAATCGTCTTCTTCTTCGTCGCTTAATTGCATACTATTTTCGTATTGATTAGCTTACATAAAAGTAAGTAAAATCTTTTTGTATTATCGATTTTTTATTTTTGTTGTGAACAATTTAATTAACAAGCAATTTGTTGTTTATTGTTTTTAGTTTTTGGTTTATTTTTTTTGAATATTTTATTCTTTTTTAAAATAATAATTGGTTTCTGTGTACCAACTTGTTTGATTTCCGTTGGGATAACTGTGAACATATCTTAATAGTAAATACTGATTGTTTATTACAATTGGTGTTGTTTTTCTGTTAAAAAAATCTTCTCTTTCATATACCAAAGGAACATTTTTTAAGAATATTGAATCGTTATATTTTATGTCAAAAATCTTTAAAACATCTTCGGTGGTTAAATTATCTTTATTATTAGATACGAAAATACGGTTTACTTGAGTTTTTTGTTGACCAACAATTTCATTCCAACCATTTATTTTGTAACAAATTAATTTCCATTTTGTTGATTGATTTATTGATGGTATTATGTCTTTTGTATTAAATTTTTGAATATTTTGAATTTCATTTGTGAATGTTTTTAATGAATCTATATTTTTTACTAGAATTAAATTCTTTTGAAATTTACTCAACTGATTTTCTTGTGAAAATGTACTTATTGAGAATGAAATTATAAATAATAATAGTAATTTTTTCATTTTAAATCTTGCATTATAAATAATGACTAACTTATTGAATAATAATGAACTAAAGTGGTTGGCTTAGCCCAGAGTGAAACGGCATCCTTTTTAACTTTTTTTTTAAAGTTAAAAAGATATAGTGGAAAGCTGGAAATAGCTTCAAATTAACCTTAAACCTTAAACTTTAAACCCGAAACTATTTCATCCATTGCTTCTAGAATTATGGCGCAACCTTCTCGAATTTCGTCCATTGAAATGGTTAGTGGTGGCGTTATTCGAATTGCATTTCCTTCAAATAGTAGCCAAAATAATATTAATCCTTTGTCTTGACATTTAAAAATTACTTGATTGGTAATTTCTGGGCTTGATGTCATCGCTGCTAACATTAATCCGATTCCTCTAACTTCTTGTATCAAAGGATGTACCAAAAGTTGGCGAAAGAGTTTTTCTTTTTCAAGTGTTTGTGGAATTAGATCTGTTTCTACAATTTCTTGAAGTGTTGCAAGGCAAGCTGCGGCAATTACTGGATGTCCGCCAAAGGTTGTTATGTGACCCAATTTAGGATTGTCACTAAGTAAATCCATGTATTCTTCTTTGGCTACAAAAGCGCCAACTGGCATTCCGCCTGCCATTCCTTTTCCAATTATTATAACATCTGGAACTACATTGTAGTTTTCAAAGCCAAATAATTTTCCTGTGCGACCAAATCCTGGTTGAATTTCATCTATAATTAATAGTGCGCCAACTTCTTCGCAACGTTTTTTTATTTTTGCCAAAAAGTCAGCTTCTGGTTGAATAAATCCTGCGCCACCTTGAATACTTTCTAAAATTATTCCTGCGGTTTTGGTAGTTATTTTTTCAATATCGGCTTCGTTATTGAAGGTTATAAAATCTACATCTGGAATTAATGGACGAAAAACTTGCTTACGTTCTTCAAATCCCATAACACTCATCGAACCCATTGTGTTGCCATGATAGGCATTGTGACACGATATTAATTGACTTCTGCCAGTAACTCTTCGAACCAATTTTAATGCGCCTTCGCAAGCTTCGGTTCCTGAATTTACTAGATAAACTTTGTTTAATTGTGGTGGAAGTAATGATGCTAACAGTTTGCAATATTCTACTGCTGGACTTTGAGCATATTCGCCATAAACCATGACGTGCGAATATTTATCTAATTGATTTTTAATAGCATCGTTAACGCGCTTGTTTTGATGACCAAGTGAAACTGCAGAAACTCCGGCAACAAAATCTAAATATTTTTTATTATCGCAACTGTATATGTACGAACCTAATGCATAGAAAATGTTGATTCCTAATGGATATGGTGTTGTTTGAGCTTGGTATTTTAGGAAATCTTGATTCATATTTTTGCCATTAAGTCGCAAAGGCACAAAGTTTTAATTAATAATTAAATGTTACTTGTAACTCTTTTAAAAGATTTAATTTTTTGCAAATTTATGAAATTACCATCAGCAAGTTGTGTTATTAAGATATTTTTATGTTTGAAATGTTACTCAAATTTTTATATTTGTGCATCGTGATAAAAAACAGCTTCATTATGAAAAAAATAATTTTACTTGTATTGATTGGCTTAACGCTAACTGCAAATGGACAAAAGAAAAAAAGCAAAAAAATGATTAAGAATAAAAAAGAAGTGGTTGAAGAAAAAAAAACAGTTGTATATCAAGTTTTTACACGATTATTTGGAAATAAAAACACTACCAACAAACCTTGGGGAACAATTCAAGAAAATGGAGTAGGAAAGTTTAACGATTTTACTGACAAAGCACTTACAGAAATAAAAAATCTTGGCGTTACTCATATATGGTATACTGGCGTTCCGCATCACGCATTGGTAAATAATTATACAAAATTTGGAATTTCTAATGATGATCCAGAAGTGGTAAAAGGTAGAGCAGGTTCGCCTTATGCTGTGAAAGATTATTATAATGTAAATCCAGATTTGGCAGTTGATCCAGCTAAAAGATTACAAGAATTTGAAGCTTTAATTTCTAGAACTCACAAAATTGGCTTAAAATTATTGATAGACATTGTTCCTAATCATATCGCTAGAAAATATGAAGGAAAATCTAATCCAGTTGGCGTTAGAGATTTTGGTGCCGATGATAATGTAACTATTGAATATGCTAGAGATAATAACTTTTATTACATTCCTGGACAGCCATTTCAAGTACCAACATCAGAAAATTATAAACCATTAAATGGAGAAAAAAACCCATTGATTGACAGAAAATTTAATGAAAATCCTGCAAAATGGACAGGAAATGGTTCTAGATTGGCAAAACCAGATATAAATGATTGGTATGAAACTGTAAAAGTAAATTATGGAATTAAACCAGACGGAAGTAAAGATTTTCCTGAATTACCAGAAGGATTTGATAAAAAATCTATAAAAGAACATTACGAATTTTGGAAAGGAAAAAGTGTTCCTAGTTCTTGGATGAAGTTTAGAGATATTGCTTTGTATTGGACAGATAAAGGTGTTGATGGTTTTAGATTTGATATGGCAGAAATGGTTCCGTATGAGTTTTGGAGTTATATGAATTCGGCAATAAAAATGAAAAATCCTGATGCTTTTTTATTGGCAGAAGTTTACAATCCGAAAGAATATAGAAATTATATTAAATTAGGAAAAATGGATTATTTGTATGACAAAGTAGAAACTTATGATTATTTAAAAGATATAATTCAAGGTAAAAAATCGCCTGATGGATTGTCTGAGATTCAAAAAGGATTGTCAGATATTGAACATCATATGTTGCATTTTTTAGATAATCACGATGAACAACGTTTGGCAAGTCCAGAATTTGCTGGAACACCAGAAAAAGGAAAACCATTAATGGTAGTATCAGCAACAATTGGAACATCACCAATTATGATTTATTTTGGACAAGAAGTTGGAGAAGCTGGAAATGAAAATGCAGGATTTGGGACACATTCTAGAACTTCAATTTTTGATTATATTGGAGTTCCAAATCACCAACGTTGGATGAATGGAGGAAAATTTGACGGTGGACAATTATCACAATCAGAAAAAGACTTGCGTGATTTTTATAAAAGACTTTTAAATTTCACTAAAAATAGTTCCGCTTTAATGGGAAAATTTGAAGAAATTCAATCTGCAAATAGAGATAAAAGTGATGGTTACAAGGAAGGAATTTATTCTTATGTTCGTTATTCTGATACAGAAAAACTTATTGTTGTAACTAATTTTTCTTGGGTTAGTGATGCTTCATTTGATTTAAAAATTCCTGCAGAAATAATTAAAACTTGGAAATTAAAAGATGGAAATTATACAATGGTTGATCAACTTTATAGTACTAAAACGCAATTAAAAGTTGTGAATGGAGAAGGTAATGTGACTTTGGATTTAAAGCCAAGTGAGAGTTTTATTTTAAAATTGTAATTTTTAGTTAGTAATAAAAATATAGGTTTGAACAATTGTTATTTATAAGTGCAAATTTGTTAAAATAAAAATTACAATAAGTAATCTGATTACTTTTATAGTAAAATAATTTATACTTATGTTTTTAATTCTTTTAATTTCCTGGACTATGAATACAGTTTTGATTTTCGATTTTACTAAAGAAAGTATCATTGATAATTGGAAAATTGTGGATGATGGAGTAATGGGTGGACTTTCTACAAGCAATTTTTTTGTTGACAATACTGGAAATGGTGTTTTTAAAGGAACAGTTTCCACAAAAAACAGTGGTGGATTTTGTTCTGTTCGACATTTTTTTAAACCATTGTCAATTAAATCTAACAAGACTTTTTGGATTCGCGTAAAAGGTGATGGAAAAAAATATCAGTTTAGGGTGAAATCAACAGTTAGCGATTCTCATTCTTATATATATGAATTTCAAACAACAACAGATTGGCAAAATATCCAAATCCCAATAAATGAAATGTATGCTTCTTTTAGAGGAAGAACGTTAAATATTCCTAATTATGATGGAACTACTTTAGAAGAAATAGCATTTTTAATTGGAAATAAAAAAGCAGAGAGTTTCGAATTATTAATTGATAAAGTTGAAGTGAAATAATAAAAAAGCCATTTGAGATTAAAATCAAATGGCTTTTTTTTATTACTTCAAAATCGTCTGTTTTCTATCTGGTCCAACAGAAACAATTTTTATAGGAATTTCAACTTCTTTTTCTATAAATTCTATATACTCTTTTAATTCTTTAGGAAGTTCAGCGTAAGTTGTCATTCCAGTTAAATCGGCTTTCCAACCTTTACATTCAGTATAAATTGGTTTAACGTTTTCTTCTTCAATATTATAAGGTAAATGGTGTATTTCTTTTCCTTTGTAATTATATGATGTACATACTTTTAAATTTTCAAAACCCGAAAGTACATCGCCTTTCATCATCATTAATTGTGTAACTCCATTTACTTGAATTGCATATTTTAAAGCAACTAAATCCAACCAACCACAACGTCTTTTTCTTCCTGTTACAGATCCAAATTCGTTTCCAACACTTGCCATTAAATCGCCAGCTTCTTCAAAATCTTCGGTAGGAAATGGTCCAGAACCAACACGAGTTGTGTAAGCTTTAAAAATTCCATATACTTCTTTTATTTTATTTGGAGCAATTCCCAAACCAGTACAAGCTCCAGCAGCAGTTGTATTTGAAGAGGTTACAAATGGATAAGTTCCAAAATCTACATCTAATAATGAACCTTGTGCACCTTCGCAAAGAATTGATTTTCCTACTTTTTGTGCTTGATGCAAATATTCTTCGCTATCAATAAAATCTAGTTTTTTTAATTCTTCAATGGCTTCAAAAAATTCTTTTTCTAATTCTGGTAAATTATATTGAATGGAAACATCGTAGAATTTTATCATTTCTTCGTGTTTGTTTGCCAAAGCACGATATTTTTCTTTAAAATCTGCCAATTCAATATCGCCAACACGAATTCCGTTTCTACCAGTTTTGTCCATATAAGTTGGTCCAATTCCTTTTAACGTTGAACCAATTTTGGCTTTTCCTTTCGATGCTTCGCTTGCTGCATCAAGTAATCTGTGCGTTGGTAAAATTAAATGTGCTTTTCTAGAAATTATTAATTTGGATTTTAAATCTAAATTAAATTTTGCCAAGCCATCAATTTCACTTTTAAAAACTACAGGATCAATTACAACTCCGTTTCCAATTACATTAATATTATTATCGTGAAAAATTCCAGAAGGTATTGTTCTTAAGACGTGCTTTATTCCATCAAATTCTAATGTGTGACCAGCATTTGGTCCGCCTTGAAAACGCGCAATAATATCATATTTAGAAGTAAGAACGTCTACAATTTTTCCTTTTCCTTCGTCACCCCATTGTAATCCTAATAATAAATCTACGGTCATTGTGCTGTTGTTTGTTATTTGGTAGAGACGTTGCATTGCAACGTATCTGATTATTTATTTAGAAACGTTGCAATGCAACGTTTTTACTGCAACGTATCTACGGTTTTTTTGTGCCATAAAAATACAACGAATGACTATTAATATCAATGTTGAAAATTTCTTCTATGGTTTTTTTTATAGTTTGTATTCTTGGATCGCAAAATTCTATTACTTCTCCAGAATCAGTCATTATTATATGATCGTGTTGTTTATCGAAATACGATTTTTCGTAATGCGCTTGATTTTGCCCAAATTGGTGTTTTCTAACCAAAGCACAATCTAAAAGAAGTTCAATTGTATTGTATAATGTGGCTCGAGAAACTCTGTAGTTTTTATTTTTCATTTTGATATATAAATTTTCTATATCAAAATGTTCTTCGCTATTGTAAATTTCTTGAAGTATAGCGTAACGTTCAGGTGTTTTTCTGTGACCTTTGGCTTCAAGATAAAGTGTAAAAACATTTTTTACAATCTCTTGATTTTTATTGTTATCGGTTGCAATTAGTGTCATATCTGGCAAAGATAATTTATTAGAGTATGTAATGAAAATTTATTAAAGTAAAATTTAGCTGTGAGTTTTGGGTTGTGAGTTTCAAATTTATAAGAATTTAAAATTTTAATACCAAATGATATTATATTTCGAAATTTAATTCAATTTACTCACAACTCATAACCCAAAACCCACAACAGATTTTTTTAATTAGTATAAACTCGAGTAACCTTATCAATTCCATCAATTTTTTTAATGTTATCCATTAATTTTTTCAAGATGGTATTATTTTGAACTACAACTGTAACTTGACCATTAAAAATTCCTGCTTCGCCACTCAATGAAATGCTTTGGATATTTACATTCATCTGACTAGAAATCACTTTAGTAAGTTCATTTGTTAAACCAATACTATCCATTCCTGTAATTTTTAAAATGGCTTTAAATTCTTGTTGTGAAGAATCTATCCATTTGGCTTGCATTACTCGATAAGCATAATTAGATTGCATACTTAATGCGTTTGGACAATCGCGTTTGTGTACTTTTATACCTTCGTTTATGGTTACAAACCCAAAAACTTCATCGCCAGGAATTGGATTACAACAAGTAGAAAGTTTATAATCTAATCGATCTTCTTCTTTTCCAAAAACTAATAAATCATAATTATTGACATCGTTTTTAAAATTTTCAGATTGTGTACCTGGAGATCGTTTAATTTTATTTTTAAAGAAATTAATTAAAGTATTACTTTTTTGTGCTGCATAATCTTTTAATTGCTGATTTTCTATTGCGCCTGCACCCATTCTGTAAAATAAATCTTGACTTGTTTTTAATTTGAAAAAATTAACTAATTCATTAAGAACACTTTCACTTAAAGTAATTTTTAAATGTCGTAACTTTCTAGTTAATAATTCTTTGCCTTCTTCAGATATTTTTTTAGTATCGTCGTTTAAAACGTTTCTAATTTTATTTTTGGCTCTAGATGTTGTTACATAATCTAGCCAATGCAAAGTAGGTTTTTGGTTAGCAGAAGTTATAATTTCTATTTGGTCTCCACTTTTTAATTCGTGATTTAATTGAACTAATTTTCCGTTTACACGAGTTCCGCGCGTTCTAATTCCTATTTCTGAGTGAATACTAAAGGCAAAATCTAACGAAGTTGCACCTTTAGGAAGCGATTTTATTTCTCCTTTTGGAGTAAAAACAAAAATTTCTTTGGCATACAAATTCATTTTGAAATCTTCAACAAAATCGACTGCGTTGGTTTCAGAATTTTCTAATGCTTCTTTTAATAAATTTAACCAAACATCTAATCCACCTTCTTCTGTAGCGCCTTGTTTGTATTTATAATGTGCAGCGTAACCTTTTTCGGCAATTTCGTCCATTCGTTCACTTCGTACTTGAATTTCTACCCAACGACCTTTTGGTCCCATAACTGTAATGTGCAATGCTTCGTAACCAGTTGATTTTGGTGAAGAAATCCAATCTCGCAATCTACTTGGACTTGGACGATAATGATCTGTTACAATGGAATAAATTTTCCAAGCTAGAAATTTTTCATCGTGAAGATTTGATTTGTAAATAATTCTAAGAGCAAATTTGTCATAAACTTCGTCAAAACTTACATTTTGAGCAGCCATTTTTCTTCGAATAGAATAAATAGATTTTGGTCGACCTTTAATTGTATATTCTACATTTTCATCATTCATAGATTTTTTTAAAACTGACGAAATAGATTCAATGTAAGCGTCTTGTTCTTCCTTGGTTTCTTTTATTTTTCCAACAATATCATTATAAACCTCTGGTTCGGTGTATTTTAAACCTAAATCTTCTAGCTTTGTTTTAATATTATACAAACCCAGTCTGTGTGCCAATGGAGAATAAATATATAAAGTTTCAGATGCAATTTTAACTTGTTTGTATTCTGGCATTGCATCCATAGTTTGCATATTGTGCAATCTATCGGCAATTTTTATCAAGATTACCCTAACGTCATCATTTAATGTGAGTAGCATTTTACGAAAATTTTCCGCTTGCATAGACACATTCATATCTTTTTTAACTTGCGAAATTTTGGTTAATCCTTCAACTAGTTGTGCAATTTTAGGATTAAACATTTTTTCAATATCTTGTATGGTAATATCAGTATCTTCAACAACATCGTGCATTAAAGCTGCTGCGATACTTGTAGCACCAAGACCAATTTCTGACGCTACAATTTTAGCCACACCAATAGGATGAAAAATATAAGCTTCGCCAGATTTGCGTCTTTGATCTTTGTGTGCATCAACTGCAACATCAAATGCTTTTCTGATTAATTTTTTATCTTCTGCTGTAAGTGTTTGATAACTAATGCGTAGCAACTCTTTGTATTCTCGTGCGAGTGCTTTTTTTTCTTCTTCAATTTCAATTTCAGTCATAGTGATTCTTCAATACTCTAAAATTAGAAATAATAATTGAAATTCCAATAAAAAAATTCCAAATTCAATAAAATAATGAATTTGGAATTTTAATAATATAGTAATGCCGCTTAGCGACTGTTGCTTCTTTAATTAATTTAGTAATCAAATATGCCGAAAACTTTGAAAAGAAAAACTTTCCAAGAACGAAAAAATTAATACCAAAAGCTTGTTGATAAGTCCCAAGCCCAGCAATTGAGCAAAATTGTTGTTAGCAGAAGTTTTTAATTTATAGAAATAGGAATAACGTACGAGCATCTTACAAATGCTCCTGCTTGATGTCCTGGTTGCCACCTCGGAAGAATACTTACGATTCTTAATGCTTCACTATTTAGTTCAGGATTTGAACTTTCCATAATTTCAATTTGACTTGTTCTACCTTTGACATCTATTACGAATTTAACTTTCACTTTTCCTTTGTTATTCTTAATGGACTTATAATCAATGTTATCGCTAATAAACTGAAATAATTTTTCACTGCCACCATAAAACATTGGATTTACTTGTGATGATAAATAGAAATATCTTAAAATTTCATAGTCTAATTCTTTCCCATTTTCGCCAAGTAAAGTTTGAATACCATCTTCCTTTCTGAAAAAAGTAGCTTTTATAGTTTTATTATCCTTGTAAATTTCAAGCTGATCATTCCCTTTACAACTTGCAATTAGTTTAGAATCTTTAAAGTATTCTGTATCAGCTATAATGTTGCCATTTTTAAATTCAGTTGATATAAGAATATTATTTTTTTCATCATACAGTTTCCAAATTCCAGTTTGTTGTTCGTTTGTGTCTAGGGAATTTATCGTTTCTCCTTTGTATTCAATTTCACTTTGACCAAATGAACATGTATTTATTACTAAAAACATGATTGTGTATTGTAAAAGATATTTCATTTTGAATTTGGGTTTTAAAATTTCTGCCAACTTATTAATTACTCTCTACTAAAATCTAAATCGTGAAAATCATAACTAAAATCAGTAAGAGGTGAAATAGCTTTCATTTTAAAATGATTTGCGTTTCCGTTGGCATCTAAATCAAAGAAAATATGAGCATCGGCATTGTAGCTTCTGTTGTTCCATTTTACAATAAAATTTTGATATTTGTAAAACAAAATCTCTCCTATTAAACCTAATGAACGCTTGGAAGCAAAATATAATTTACCTTTTTTTTCAGATATAGTTATTTCTCCAAACCAATTATCATTATAAGTTCCAATGTATTTTTTAACATCAATTTTAGATTTTTCTTTTAAATTCTGATTGACTTTAGCCCAAACTTCATCAGTCATTTTATCTGCATTGTCTTCTTGCAATTTTCTATTCGCGCTTAAAGTTTCAACATGATCTGGAAAGCTTAAACCCAAATAACTGTCTTTTATAGTATTAGAAATTGCATTAAAAGCCGAACCAGATTGTTGATTGGTTAATACAATAATTCCTAAATTAATATCTGGAAACATAATTGTTTGCGTAACAATTCCGTCTAATCCGCCAGTATGCGAAACTTGTAAATGACCATTAATATCGGTTAATTGCCAACCTAAACCATAACTTTTAAAGTTAGTTGTATATGGTAAATTATTTCCTAAAGGCAAAATGGTTTGCGATTTCCACATTTCTTTTTGTACTTTTTCGCTAAACAATTGATTTTGGTTATTACTTCCATATTTTCCTTTATTTAATTGAGCAATTACCCATTTAGACAAATCGTTAGTGCTAGAATAAATTCCGCCTGCAGCATCTAAAATTGTATTTTTATATCTAGTAATTACTTCTAATTTTCCATCAGTTGGAACATGCGGAACAATTGTATTTGTGGTATCTTTTAATCTATTAAATGTTGCTGCGCTAGAATTCATTTGTAAAGGTTTCATAATTCGTTCTTCAATAAAATCGCACCAAGATTTTCCAGAAACGTTTACAATTACTTCTCCAGCAATTACATACAGTAAATTATCATAATCATATTTAGTTCTAAATGCCGAAACTGGTTTTAAATAATGAATATTTTTAATAATATCTTTTGGAGTAAAATTATGTCCATCTGGCCAAATCATTAAATCTCCAGCGCCAAGCCCAAGTCCGCTTTTGTGAGTCAATAAATCGCGAATTGTAAATTCGTTGGTAACATAATCATTATACATTTTAAATTCTGGAATGTATTTTATTACTTTATCATCCCAATTTAATTTTCCTTCATCAACTAACATTCCAAGTGCTGCAGATGTAAATGCTTTACTATTAGATGCTATTCCAAACATAGTATTTCCGTCAACTTTTTCTTGAGTTTTTATGTTTTTTACACCATAACCTTTAGAAATCACCACTTTTCCGTCTTTAATAATTGCAACTGCAATTCCTGGAACATTAAAAGTTTTCATTGTTCTAGAAACTACATCATCAAGTTTGGATTCGTCTATTTGAGAAAACGATAATAAAGTAACTAAAAATAGGAGCGAAGTAAAAAAGAATTGTTTCATATTAAAGTTTTATAAAAAGCAAATTTGCATAAATTATATCCGTTTTTGATATTATTTATGCAAATTTAGTGCGATTTTAAAAAAATTATCTTCTAGCAATAAGTTTGTCTAAGCTGTAACTTCCTGCGCCAGTAAAAAATAATGCTATATAGATAACAAAATATACAAAAGCTGTATTAATTTCTGAACCATTATCACCTTTATCAATTACAGAAAAGTGTATTATATTTACAATAATATATCCCATACATATAATTAAAGGAATTAATGCTACACGTGTAAACAATCCTAAAATTAAAAGAATACTACAAAAGAATTCTGCTAAAATGGTTAATGCCAATGGAAATTTTCCTGTCATACCAAGAAAACTTACATTTTTAGCCCAAAAATCTGATGCTGCCATTTCTTCAAAATGAATTAGTTTTTCGTAGCCATAAAAAGCCATTAAAACGCCAATAATAATTCTGATAAGTAATAATCCAAAGGATAAATTAATTGGATGCGAAGAGAATAATAATAGTTTTTTCATAAAAATAGGTTTGGTTAAATAGTTTACAAAGTTTAAATATTTAAAAGATTATTTTTAAAAACATTAAACAATTCTTAAAATTCAAATTTATGAAAATATTCTTTACAATTTGCTTTTTTAATTTTTTTTAAGATTTTAGATTAAAAACCTCTTTGTCTTTTGGCTTCAAATAATAAAATTGCTGCTGCCACAGAAACATTCATCGAATCTATTTCGCCTTGCATTGGAATAATTATATTTTGAATTGATTTTTGTCTCCATATTTCTGATAATCCAGTAGCTTCTGTTCCAACAACTAAAGCAGTTGGTATTGTGTAATCTTGAGTATGATAGTAAATAGAATTTTGCAAAGTAGCTCCAAAAATAGAAATATTTTTTTCTTTTAAATAGGAAATAACTTCTTCTGAAGATGCAGTTGCAATTTGATTTGTAAACAAGCAACCAACGCTAGAACGCACAATATTAGGATTGTATAAATCGGTTTTAGGATTGGCAATTATTACTGCGTCAATATTAGCAGCGTCGGCAGTTCGTAACATTGCACCAAGATTTCCTGGTTTTTCTATTGCTTCAACAACTAAAATTAATGGATTTTTAGATAAATTTAAATCTGATAATTGTAACGATTTGGTTTTTGCTACAGCAATTATTCCTTCGGTTGTATCTCTATAAGCTAGTTTTTGATATACTTCTTTGTTAATTTCAACAAATTCTATAGAATCACTTTCATTTGTATTTGAGTAGAAAAAAGCATTTTGAATTTCTGCTTCTGAAATAATTTCTGGAAGAAATAAAATAGTTACTAATTCATATTTTCCTTTTAATGCCAATTCTATTTCGCGTTTTCCTTCAATTAAAAAAGTTCCAGATTGCTTTCTTGCTTTGGCTTTTTCTTGAAGTAATACTAACGATTTTATAAACGGATTTTGTATGGAAGTTATTTGTTTCAAAACAATTATTAGTGTAAAATTATTTTTGTGTAAAGGTACTTTCTTTTTTTAAATTATAATTATTTTGTAAAATACAGCCAACCCATTAATGGTTCTAAATAATCAATATCATTCAAATTTAAAATGTAATAAAAGGTAGATTTTGGAGAGTTTGAAGAATCAAATCTAAAATTTTCATTAGAAAATCCATCCCAATCTGGCGAATTATTATTTCCTGTCCATATAAGTTTTCCCCAACGATTGTAAATTTGTAAATCAAAATTTATAAAAACATCTCGTAAACCTTTTACAAAAAACACATCATTTGCACCATCATTATTGGCAGAAACATAATTATAAACTGTTGGCGGACAATTATTTGTAGTTAATAAAAAAGATGTTATTGTAAAACAATTTTCATTTTCTATTCTAATAAAAATTTCTTTAGGAGTTGCATTTGATGTATAATTGGTAGGATTTAAAATTGGATTAGTAGTATTATTTGCATCAACATTTGTTTCATAATAATGAATAAAAGTGTCAGACGTATTTTCTAAAACCAACTGATCGTAATTGCCAAAATTAAATGTTCCTTTCGTTAATCCTTCGTTGCAAGAATTTAATGGTAAAAGCGGATTAGCATTTGGCGAAAGCAAAAAAGTTATTATTTGCGAAAAAGTGTTGTTGTTTTCTAATAGTTCAGTTCTAATTCCAGTACCATTTCCTGTATCATCAACTACAAAAAGTAGTGTGAAATTAGTTGGAATAGTATCAGGAATTACTAGTGAAATAGTACTAGACCAACTTCCACCAATTGGAATTGGAATTGTGGTTTCTGTAAAATTTAAAAATTGACCATTAACGTAAATTGCAATTGGAGTTCCGCTAATTAATTCGTTGGTAGCATTAAAATTAGAAACTGTAAAATTTACATTTATAATTTTAGAATTGCACTCTTGTAAAACATTGTCAATTACAATCGTTGCATCTGGAAGTTGGCTATTTAATTTTGTAACAATTGTATTTATCATAACAAAATCTTGACCAGAAGTAAGCTGAATTTGAGCACTTGTGTCACCAATATTTATATTATTTTGAATATTATATACATCCAAATCCATATTATACAAAGTAGTATTTCCTGTAAAACTATTGGTTCCGTTAAACGCATTATTTACTGGGTTTAATGGTGGATTACTTATTGGATTTCCGTTAATTGTTAGGGTTTCATTTACTTGAATATTTCTATCGCCTTCCCATGCAACAAATCCAATTTTAGCATCGGTATTATCAACCACATTTAAACTGCTTAAAGAAATTGTTAAAACAGATGGAACACTTTGTAAACCATCGTAAACATTGACTTGATTAATTGGTAAAACATTATTTTTATAAATTATCACAAGTGCCCAACCTGCAAAATTGGTTCCATTATTGCAATAGTCAAAAGCATTTAAAAAGCTAGAAACATCTAAATTTGATAATGTATAATTTGCACTTCCAGTTGCTTGGACTTGTGAAGTTACATCTGCGAAAGCACTAAAAAATGGTTTTCCTGAACTTTGTTGAGTAAGAGCAAATGTTCTTTGTGCAGTAATATCTTGACTATTTAATGTTACATCAAAATCTCCAGTTCCAGATCCAGCCCAATATAAATAAGCATTTTCTATAACATCACTAGAATTTAAAAGTAAAGTAGCATCAGAAGAAGTTAAAATTAAACAAGGATCATTACCTGTATTTTCGGCAACATTCATAGTATTTCCAAGAAAAGTAAAATCATAACGACCATTAAACTGACTATATAAAGCAACGTTTTGAGCAGAAATTAAGCCAAAATTTAAGCAAATTATACTAAAAAGTAAATAATGTAGTTTTGTTTTCACGAATAAAAAATCTTATTTAAAATTTAAAATTACTCAATTATTTTTATTGATACTATTTTAAAAATGATTTTATTTTTTTGAATTGAAAAATAAAAGTGTAATTTTCCAATGTTTTAAAATTTGATGTGAAAAACTATACAGTTAGACAATATAAAGAAGAAGATTTTGATGTTTGGAATGCTTTTGTTAGCGTTGCCAAAAATGCTACTTTTCTGTTTAACAGAGATTTTATGGAATATCATAAAGACAGATTTGATGATTATTCTTTGATGGTTTTTGATGAAGAAAAACTTGTAGCAATTTTACCAGCAAATAGAGTAGAAGATGCTGTTTTCTCACATTTTGGATTAACTTATGGTGGATTGGTTTTAGGAGAAAAAGCAAAATTAAGCACTACAATTGTACTATTTAGATGTATTTTATTTTTTTTAAACGAAAATAAAATTGAGAAGTTAACTATAAAAATGCTACCTAGTTTTTATTGCGAATCTTTTTCAGATGAGTTGGCGTATTGTTTATTTCTTGCAAATTCTAAACTAGTTCGTGCCGATTCACTTGCAACAATTGATTTATCGAAACCTTATTTTATTTCTAAAACCAGAAAAGAAAGTATTCGTCGTGGAGAAAAAAACGGATTAATTATTAAAGAAGAATTGAATTTTGAATTGTTTTGGAATGAAATTTTGATTCCGAATTTAGATAAAAAGCACGAAGTAAAACCAGTTCATTCAATAGAAGAAATAACTAAATTGCAACAGAAATTTCCAGAAAACATTAGACATTTTAATGTATATGATACTAATAAAATTGTTGCAGGAACAACAGTTTTTATAGCTAAAAATGTAGTTCATCCACAATATGTATCCGGAAATGCAGCTAAAAATGAATTGGGAAGTTTAGATTACCTTTACCATCATTTAATTAGTGAAGTTTTTAAAAATTATTATTATTTTGACTTTGGAATTTCTAATGAAGAGCAAGGAAGAAAAATTAATGAAGGATTACTTTTTTGGAAAGAAAGTTTTGGAGCAAAAACGGTAATTCAAAATTTTCAAGAAGTGCAAACTTCCAATTATTATTTGCTAGACAACGTTTTATTATGATTAAATTTCTCGATTTACAAAAAATAAATGCAACTTATCAGGAGCAATTTCAAGCTAAAATGAAATTGGTTTTTGACAAAGGTTGGTTTATTTTGGGCGATGAAGTTAAAGAGTTTGAAACTAATTTTGCAAAATATTGTGGAACAAAATATTGCATTGGAGTAGGAAATGGTTTGGATGCATTGGTTTTAATTTTTAAAGCATACATTGAACTTGGAAAACTCAAAAAAGGTGACGAAGTTATCGTTCCTGCAAATACCTATATTGCTAGTGTTTTGGCAATTTTACATGCCGATTTAGTTCCGGTTTTGGTAGAACCAAAATTAGAAACTTATAACATAAATCCAGATTTAATTGAAGAAAAAATAACTTTAAAAACCAAAGCTATTTTGCCAGTTCATCTTTATGGACAATTGTGTCAAATGGATAAAATAAATGCAATTGCAAGTAAGTATAATTTATTAGTTGTTGAAGATGCAGCGCAAGCACAAGGTGCAAGAGAAAGTGTTCAGTCATCAGTTATTAGTGATCAGTCAAAGTTTGCTGAAATTAACAACTCGAAACTTGAAACTCACAACTCGCAACTCTCAACGCGTAACTCAGTTTCAGCTTTTAGTTTTTATCCAGGTAAAAATTTAGGTGCGCTTGGCGATGCAGGAGCAATTACAACCGATGATGATGAACTTGCAGCAGTTTTATTTTCTTTAAGAAATTATGGTTCACAAAAGAAATATTATAATGAATATGTAGGTATAAATTCTCGTTTAGACGAAATTCAAGCTGCATTTTTAAATATAAAATTACCTTTTTTAGATGCTGATAATGAAGCAAGAAGACGAATTGCAAAACGCTATTTATCTGAAATTAAAAATGATAAAATAATTTTGCCAACTTGGGATTTAACCACCAATCATATCTTTCATTTATTTGTAATTAGAACTGAAAATAGAAAGGATTTACAAGATTATTTAATGCAAAATGCTATTGAAACAGTTATTCATTATCCTATTCCTTCGCACAAGCAAAAGGCGTTTGAGTCATGGAATGATTTATCTTTTCCTATAACAGAGAAGATTCATAATGAAGTTTTGAGTTTGCCAATTAGTCCAGTTTTGAGTGATGCTGAGGTTGGATTTGTTATTGAAATTTTAAATAATTATTAATGAATTTCAATAAAGAGATATTGTCTAGTTCGTTATTTAAAGCCACAACTTTAAATGGATTGAGTATCATTTTAAAAATTTCTATTGGATTTATTACTTCTAAAATTATTGCACTTTTTATTGGAGCAAGTGGAATGGCTTTGGTTGGAAATTTGAGAAATTTTATAACTACTATTGAAGCATTTGGAACATTAGGGTTTGAAAATGGAGTTGTAAAGTATGTAGCAGAACATAAAAATGAAGAGGAGAAACTAAAGAAAGTTTTATCTACAATTTTCTTTTCTGTTTTAATTTCTTGTTTTCTTTTGAGTATAATTTTGTTTTTTTTTTCAGATTATTTTAATGCATTACTATTTGGAAATCAGTTTCAATATTCTTTTATTTTTAAATTTCTTTCATTAGCATTACCATTTTATATTGGAAATATTTTTTTAATAGCAACAATAAATGGATTTAATGAATATAAAAAAGTTATTTATATTAATATCATTGGTAATTTTATTGGATTATTAGTGTCAGCATTTTTAATTTGGAAATTTAAAATTGATGGTGCATTACTATCAATTGTACTTACACCATCACTTTTATTTTTAATTTCATTCTTTTTTGTAAACAAAAATATTAAGCTTTTTGATAAAATAGATTTTAAATCTTATAATTTTTATTTTCTAAAAAGTATGTCATCCTATTCTTTAATGGCATTAATTTCGGCAATTTTGGGACCAATTGTGTTGATTGCAATTCGTAAATTTATTATTGATAAAGTAGGAATTCATGAAGCTGGATTTTGGGAAGCAATGACTAGAATTTCATCTTATTATTTTCTATTTATAACATCATTAATAGCTATTTATTTTTTTCCAAAAATGGCTGCCGCAAAATCTAATAATGAAACAAAGATTCTCTTTTGGAAGTATTATAAAAGAATTTTGCCATTGTTTGTTTTTGGATTATTGATTATTTTTATTCTAAAAGACTTTATTATTCAAGTGCTTTTTACCAAAGAATTTCTTCCAGTTTCTAAGTTGTTTTTTTGGCAATTAATTGGCGATACTTTTAAAGCAGCTTCTATTATTTTAGGATATCAATTTTTTGCAAAAAAAATGACTAAAGCTTTTATAATTTCTGAATTATTTTCGTTATTTATTTTATATTTTAGTAGTATTTATTTTGTTACTATCTATAATATTGAAGGCGTTGTAATTGCTCATTCTGTAACTTATTTTATTTATTTTATAACGTTAAGCATCTATTTTAGAAAAAGTTTATTTTCTTAGTTGAAGCATTTCATAATCGCCTTTACCGTTTCCGAAAACTATTACTTTATCATATTTTTCTAAATTGATTTTTTCTTTAATTCGATTTACTTTTTCATTTCCATAACAGTTTTTTGTTTTAAAGTTTCCAGAAATTTTATTGTTAATAATTTCTAATTCAGTTGTTATTAATTGAATTTTGTTTTTCTCAGACCAATTAATAATCCACTCTTGAAATGAAGCAGTTACAATATAAATTTCAGCATTATTTTGTTGTTGATTTTTAATTGTTTTCCAAATGGTTTGATTAAGATTTTTTGAAATATTTTCATTAGAAAATTGCTTTCCTTTTTCTAAAAACATATTATAGTCTTCCTCTTTAAAAAAATATGAAATAAATTTTTGTT
>NZ_JAYUPK010000133.1:0-14955 GCF_043760115.1 Flavobacterium sp. | reverse complement strand
TTAAGTTTAAATTTTTAGCAATAATATTGGTTTCCTTTTTGGTTTTGTAACCAATGGATAAATTTGAAGTTGTGAGTATGTTTTTATTTTTATTCATTTTAAAAGTTACAAACTAAATTTTTACTACTGAAAATTGAACACTGAACACTGAACACTGAACACTGAACACTGAAAACTGAACAATGAGCACTGAAAATTGAACACTAATCATTGAATACTCTTCTTTTTAACAATCAACCAAATAACAATTGGCGCACCAATAATAGAAGTAATTCCGTTTATTGGTAAAGTAAAATCAAAACCTGGCATTTGTGAAACGGTATCGCAAAATAGCATAATTATAGCTCCAATTAAAATGGTACTAAAAAATAATATTTTATGATTACTGGTTTGAAATAGTAATTTAGATAAATGCGGAACTGCCAAACCTATAAATGCAATTGGTCCAGCAAATGCAGTTATACTTCCTGCTAAAATGCTTGTTGCAAGAACTATAAATCGTCTAGATTTTGCAATATTTAACCCCAAACTTTTAGCATAATTTTCTCCCAATAATAATGCATCAAGTGATTTTATTGAAAAAAGACTTATTATCAATCCAACAGAAACACAAACTGTTAAGATTAAAATATGATTGTAAGATAAATTTCCTAAACTTCCCAAACTCCAAAAAGTAAATTTTTGTAATTCTTCTGCCGAGCTAAAATAAGTTAACATTGAAACAATTGCGCTTGTAAAACTACTAAACATTAATCCAACAATTAGTATAGACATTGTATCGCGCAAGCGTTGCGAAACAACTAAAACCAATAGCAAAACTAAGAAACTTCCAATGCAAGATGCCAAAATTATTCCGTATGAAGAAAGTAAAAATGGAGCCAAAAACGAAGGCAAAATTCCAGCGCCAAGAATTACAAAGGCAACGCCAAGACTTGAACCTGAACTTAAACCTAAAACATAAGGTCCAGCAAGTGGATTTCTAAATAATGTTTGCATTAAAAGTCCAGAAATTGATAATCCAATTCCAACTAAAATTGCTGTTATTGCTTTGGGTAATCTAAAATTTATGATGATGTATTCCCAAGTTTCTTTGCTAGAATTGAAACCAACTAAACTTTTTACAACTTCTTTTATAGGAATTGCAACTTGACCTAAAGAAATATTCAATAGCAATGTTACTAGCAGAAGCAAAGTTAAACTTGAAAAAAGAATTGAATTTCGGGTTTGGAACATTAATTTTTTAAACCATTAAGTTATTTAAGGTAATTAAGATTTAGCTTTACAAAGAAAGTTAAAAATTTGTGAAACTTTAAGAATGATATTATTCGTGAAAATTGTGTTGAAAACAAATTTAGAATTAAAACTTTTAAAGATAACTTTTAGCAATACAAATAAAGTTAAAATTAGTGAAATTGTAAGTGCAACATCATTCGTGAAAATTCGTGAAATTCGTGTTGAAAACAAATTTAGAATTAAAACTTTTAAAAATAACTTTTAGCAATTCAAATAAAGTTTAAATTAGTGAAATTGTAAGCGCAACATCATTCGTGAAAATTCGTGAAATTCGTGTTGAAAACCTACCTCAATTTCTCAAAAAAGAAAGGTTTATAACCAACTAAAAGTTCTGGATGCAAAATCTTTACAATATCTTTCAATACAACATCTGGTCTGTTTGGAGCCAACTCATAATATAAAACACCACCAGTTTTTCCTTTTTTATTACTAAACGAATATACATTTTTATTTTGAAAAGCTTTAAATTGCGCATAATGAGAATTAGCATCTTCCATAGCTTTAAAAGTTTCAAATTGTCCTGATGTTATCCAAATATCAGCATTTTTTGCTTTTTCAAAAACCGTTTCAAATGAAAGTGATAAACTACCAGTTCCAGATGTTGTTGCCCATAAATAATTACCTTGCGCTTCACTCAATAATTGTGAACCCCAACTTGTGCCTTTTGGCAAATACCATTTATCTTCATACATATCTCCAGCCAAAATGGTAGGTTTATAAGTTGCCTTTTTTACAATTTCTATAGTTTTTAAATAGTCTTTTTCAATTTTTTCAAAAATTTTTGTAGCTTGTTTTTGTTTTCCATATAATGCTCCAAAAAACTTAATCCATTCTGCTTTTCCTAACGGAGTTTGTTCGTTCCAATCGCCATTTAGTAGCACTTTCAAACCATTTTTTTGAAGATTATCTAGTGTTGGATTGGTGTTATCAATTCCGTATCCAATAATCACATTAGGTTCTAACTCTAATACAACTTCGGTATTCAAAGTCTGATTTGAACCTAATTCTTTTACTTTTTTGGCATCAATTAAAGCTCTAACTTTTTCAGAAGAAATGTAATCTAGATTGGGAAATCCAACTAAAGTCTTTTCTACATTTAACATTTCCAATGATGGAATATGCGTTGTAGAAGTCACTACAATTGATTGAATAGGAATAGCTACAGTTGTAAATTGTTTTAAACTATCAGGAATAGTTCCGTTTTTTTCTTTTAAAATATAAGTATAATTTTTGTTTGCTTTTGGCCAAGGATTCTCAACTTTTAGAATAGAAAAACCATTGTAATTTACAATTGAAAAACCTTTGGCGTAGTGTACTCGATTTTTTGTTTCAAGTTTTTTTGTTATGTCTTCATTTGATTTTTTGCATTGAAAACAAGTAGAAAAAACTATAAATAATAATACAATTTGAGTGTTTAATTTCATTAAATAAATTTTCTGTAAAAGTATAATATTTAAACTACATTTGCACTCGTATTTTGGTTGTGAATTCAATTCATTGAACGAACATTAAAAGGGAATTTGGTAAAAAAAAATAGAATGTTATTTTAATTTTAAAATCCAAAGCTGTACCCGCAACTGTATGCTAATAAAGGTTGATGTTAACTACAAAACCATTGAGTTATTTGAATTTATTTCAGATTCTTGAGAAGGTAAACATCAATACGCAAGCCAGGAAACCTGCCACTTACAATGAGTATCAAACTTTCGGGAAAAAAGGTTTGGGTATGGGCAATTCTGTGCTTTTATCCCATTTTATTAAATTATTTTTTTAACTAAAATGAACAAAAAAATCGTTCGTATAAGTGCTGTATTAGCATTTATAACCACTTGTGCATTGGCGCAAAAACAAGATTCTGTAAAAGTGAATCAATTAAATGAAGTAGTGATTTCTGACACTAAATTTGCGCAAAGCAAGGAAAAATCAGGAAAAGTAATTACCAAAATTACCCAAGAAGAACTTCTTAAAAAATCAGGTCAAAACATTGCTCAAATTCTTTCTACAGTTGCTGGTGTTGAAATTAATGGAAACCAAAGTGCCAATGGAAAAAATTTAGGTTATTATGTTCGTGGCGGAAGAAATCGGCAGGTTTTAATTATTATTGATGGAATTCCTGTAACTGATGCATCCGGAATTAGTTTTGAATACGATTTGCGTTTGCTTCCTGTAGATCAAGTGGAAAGTATTGAAATTATGAAAGGCGCATCGAGTACACTTTATGGTTCTGGTGCTGCAACTGCTGTTATCAACATTACTTTAAAAAAAGCTAGTAAAAAAGCAATTAATGGTAACGCTTACATCAACATTGGTTCTAATAATACAGCCCAAAATTCTAAAGTAAATGGTCAAGATTTTAATCAAGGATTTTCAGTAAATGGAACTGCTAGTAAGGTAAATTATTTAGCATCGGTAAATAGTTCAGAATCTGATGGAATGTCTCAAATTGCAAATTTTGATGCCAATTCTGATTATGAAACCGATAGATTTTCTAGAATAAATTATCTTTCTAAAATTGGATTTAAAGCCACTGATAAACTTTCGTTAGACTTTTTTGGAAATTATGATAAGATAAATAATAATTACGATTTAGTTTATGACAATACGGCTTTTAACGATACTAATTTAAATAAAACTACATCAGAACAATTTAGATTTGGATTTTCGCCTAAGTATCAATATGCTAAAGGTGAGTTTATTATAATTTCTAGTTTTAATAAAATTGAAAGAAAATATGATGATTTTAATAGCTTTACTCCATCAATTGATGCTTCACTTTATGAGTCTAGAAGTGTAAATGTTGATGCTTTTAATAAGTATAAATTTAGCAATGAATTTTTCTTAGTAACTGGAGCAAATTATCAATTTCACGATATGTTGAGCCAAACTATATATGCAAATGTTGCCAAAGAAGGAACAAAATTCAATATGATTGATCCTTATGTTACTGGAGTTTTTACATCAGATTTTGGTTTAAATCTAAATGCTGGCGCACGATTGAACGTTCATAGTGAATATGGAAATCAATTGGTTTATAATGTAAATCCATCGTTTTCTTTTGGAAAAAATAATGATGTAAAAGTTTTGGCATCGTACAGTACTGCTTTTATTACGCCAAGTTTGTATCAATTGTATGCAGAATATGGAAATTTAAATTTGAAACCAGAAGAAAATGGTACCATTGAAGCAGGTTTTGAAGTTAATTTATTAGATAAAAAATTAAATTTTAACGCAGTAGGATTTTATAGAGAACAAAATAATACTATTGGATTTTTCTTTGATAATATCACTTTTGCAGGTCAATACATAACAATTGAAGGAATTAACAAAGCAAAAGGTGTTGAAACAGAATTGAGTTATGCAGTAAATTCTAAAATTAAATTGAATACCAATTATACTTTTACGCAAGTAGACGAAGCGCTAGATAGATTAATTCCAAAACATAAAGTAAATGCTTCACTAGATTTTCAAGCCAGTAAAAGATTATTTTTAAATGCTAATTATCAATATGTTGATGCAAGAAAAGATGCTTTTTTTGATGGAACTACCTTTGCTGTAGCAAATGTAAATTTAAGTTCTTACCGATTAGTTAATGCTTTGATTAAATATGAATTGGTTAAAAGCAGATTGACTATTTTTGGAGCTGCAACAAATATTTTTAACGAAGATTTTGTTGAAAATATTGGCTATTCAACTCGTGGAAGAAATTTTAGATTGGGATTGAATATAAACTTGTAGTTTTTTAAATTTAAAACCATTAAGGTATTAAGATTATTAAGAGTTTTGGTCTTTATAAGAGATTTAACTTAATTTTTTTAGTGCCTTAATGGTTTATATTATTTAGTGTATCTATTAAAAATAATTGTTAGTTTTTAAAATTATTTTACCT
This sequence comes from Flavobacterium sp., assembly GCF_043760115.1. Classification (GTDB taxonomy): domain Bacteria; phylum Bacteroidota; class Bacteroidia; order Flavobacteriales; family Flavobacteriaceae; genus Flavobacterium. Next base: position 9,776 of record NZ_JAYUPK010000133.1, on the reverse strand, counting down.
CACTATACATCCCAAATTCCAAAAAATCAACATCATCAAAATCAGTTAAATTAATTGATGTTGATTGCGGTATAACTTTTCCACTAGCCATTATTTGATTCAATGCCACATTCAATAATGGTTCGTCAGTATTTCCTAAAACTCCTAGATTTGATAAGTGTTCTGTTAACTGAAAATTGGGTTGTAATCCGTTTTGGTACTCGCCAAATCCTTCATTGTTAACTGTTTTTAACACAATTGGTTGCATTGCATATTTGTGTTTAGAGCTTCTGTTGGCTTTTGCAAAATTTGGTGAATCGTATAATGTTATTGAACCTACATTTTTGCCAGTTGTAACATCGCCAATTTGAATTACATTAATATAAGGTTTCAATCCATTTATTACTAATTCACTTGCCGATGCAGTACTTTTAGAAGTTAAAACATAAATTTTAGTCAAGTTTAAACTTGCAATTGCACTTCCATTTGCTAGTTTATCTGTAAAATTATCTATCAATTGATTTGGATTAGTAGCATTCCAATAGCTTTGAAGTTTATCATTCCAAACTTCTCTTGCAAATACTTGATTGGTAAATTGACCAGTTATCATACTCGCCAATCGTGTTGCAGTTGCAATTGATCCTCCAGAATTATAGCGTAAATCTAAAACCAAATCGGTAATTTGTTGCGATTTTAAATTGGCAAAAGCTGTATTTAATTGCGATTCATAATTTGGAAAAAATCCATTGTAAACCAAATATCCAATTTTTTTATTGCCTTGATTTATAACATTTGAAATTAAAACTGGATTTTCAGATAAATTTGTTTTGGTAACGGTTACCGATTGTCCGTTTGGAGTTATGTTTCCGTTATCGTAATCGGCAAGATTTAAAGTTTGCGTTATATTTTTCAGCAATTCTTGATAATTTGAAACGGTTAACGATGTTCCATTTATGGCATAAAATATAGTTCCGCGAGAAATATTTTTAGTAGCAGCATCACTATTTGGAATAATGTATCTAACCCAACCAAATAAATCTGTTGTACTTCCTGCTTTAAATTTTAATCCAAAATCTACTCCGTTATTTAAAGTAGTTCCAGAAAGTATTCCTTCTAAAGTTTCATAATTATCAAAAATCACACTAAATCTATCAATAGAATTATCAACTCTAAGCGAATTAAATAAGTCTTTTGGATTGGAATAAGTAGTTAAAAAATTATTTAAATCGTCTTGATTTGCAAATCGTTCGTCTTGCAAATTTGTAACTTCATTTTGCCATAAATAATAAAGATTCATTCCTTTCCAAACAAAATCATTAATTTGCAAGGATTCTGGAACGTATAAATCGTCTTTAGTATCGCAATTGGTAGTTGTAAAAAAGATAAAAAGTGCAAGTATTGAAATTTTAAATTTCATTTTTTATTAGAATTTTATTCAAATTTAGTGAAAATTGTAAAAAAATAATTTTTTCTTGTAACAAAAATAAATGTGCTTCGTCTTTACTTTATAAGCAGGAATCAAATCAATCAAATCAACCAAAAAAATGAATCAAAACGAGTTTATAACATTAATCAATCCGTTTAAAGACAAGCTCTTTCGGTTGGCAAAAAGATTGCTCGTTAGTACAGAAGAAGCACAAGATGCAACGCAAGAAGTTCTAGTAAAATTGTGGACAAAAAACGAAGGTTTAGACGAATATAAAAGTGTTGAAGCACTTGCAATGACAATGACTAAAAATTATTGTTTAGATCAATTAAAGTCGAAACGAGCAAGTAATATGACCATTGTTCATAATAATTATACTGATAGAGAAGCTTCTTTACAACAAAAACTAGAAGACAAAGACAGTTTAAATTGGGTAGAAAAAGTAATTAATGAATTGCCAGAACAGCAAAAATTAATTATACAAATGAGAGATATTGAGCAATATGAATTTGAAGAAATTGCAAAAATATTGGATATGAATGAAACTGCAATTCGAGTAGCACTTTCTAGAGCACGAAAAACGATAAGAGAATATTTGACAAAAACGCATAATTATGGCATTAGATAGAATAGAACAATTAGTAGAAAAATACTTTGAAGCACAAACAAGTATTGCCGAAGAAAACGAGCTTAAAGTATATTTTTCTTCATCAAATGTTGCGCAGCATTTACAGCAATATCAAGATGTTTTTGGGTATTTTGAAAAAGAAAAAAAGGAACAATTTAAAGCAACGTTACCACTAGAAACTAAAACGCTTAAAAAAGCAACGTGGTTAGCAATTGCAGCAAGTGTAACTGTTTTTCTAGGTGTTGGAATGTTTATGTATACTAATAACGAACAAGCTAAGATTCCATCAGAATATGGAACTTATGAAAATCCAGAAGTGGCTTTAAAGGAAACTCAAAAAGCATTGGCATTATTGTCTAAACACGTAAATACTGGCATTGAAAGCGTAAATTATATTACAGAATATGAAACATCAAAAAACAAAATTTTTAAGGAGTAATAACAGAATCTGAAATAAATTCGGATTAAATCAACAGAATCTGAAATAAATTCAGATTAAATTAAAAAATAGAAAAAATGAGAAAAATAATTTTAATAGTAGTTTTAGTATTAGTTTCTAATACGTTTTTTGCACAATCTGTTTTCGATAAATTCGATAATCAAGATGACATTACCACCATTATTGTAAACAAAAAAATGTTTTCTTTAATGAGTAAAGTGGATACTAAAGATAAAGAAACACAACAATATTTAGCATTAATTAAAAAGCTTGATAACTTAAAAGTGTTTGTTACGCAAAGCGATAAAAAAAGCGACGAGATGAAAGCTGTTGCAGATAAATTTATTAAAACCGCAGGTCTTGAAGAGTTAATGCGAATTAATGAAAAAGGAAAAAACATAAAAATTTATGTAAAAAGCGGATCGACAGAAACACAAATAAAAGAGCTTTTAATGTTTATTGAAGGTTCTGGAAAAGAAGAAACGGTATTGATGTCGTTAACAGGAAACTTTGATCTTGATGAACTTTCTGTATTGACAGATAAAATGAATTTGCCTGGTGGCGATGATTTGAAAAAAGCGTCTAAAAAGAAATAAATTAACTTCAATGTCAATTGCAAAAATCAACTTCAATGTCAATTGCAAAAATCAATTGCAAAAATCAATTGAAAAAATCAATTGTATTTTTTAAATTGAATAATAAAACTTGATATTGAATTTTGCAATTGACTTTGATATTTAAATTAAAAATTATGAAAACTATATATTGTGTGGTAATCGTTTTGAGTTTGCTATTAACAAGCTGCAATAACGAGCCAAGTTTGCAAAAATATTTTGTAGAAAATCAAGAAAAATCAGGATTTGTTGCGGTAGATATTTCTTCAAGCATTTTGAATCTTGATAAAACTAAATTGAGTTTGGAACAAAGCAAAGCATTAAAATCTTTTAACAAAATGAATGTTTTGGCTTTTAAAATTGATGAGAAAAACAAAGGTCAATATGCTACTGAAAAAAATAAAGTAGTTGAAATCTTGAAAGATACTGTTACTTACAAGCAATTAATGAAATTTGGATCTGGTAAACAAGGTGCGTCTATAAGTTATGTTGGCGATGAAAATCATATTAATGAATTTGTTATTTATGGCAATCAAAGCGAGTCTGGATTTGCAGTTGTAAGAGTTCTTGGTAACGATATGAAACCAGAAGATGCCATGACAATGATTTCTGTTTTGCAACAATCTAATATTGATATGAAACAACTTGAAGCATTAACTGGATTAATGAAAAAATAAAGGTTAGGTTAGTTATAAATTGAAAAATGTCTCTAGAAATTGAGACATTTTTTTGTTTATATTTTTGAATTTAGATAAAATGATAACTTAAAATAGCCCAGATTGAAGCGGTATCTTTTACACCTGACAGGTTATTAAAAACCTGTCAGGTGTAAAAATATAGCGGAAAGCTGGAACACGGAAACTAGAAATGCGCAAGCCATTCGCTACTAAAAAAACTATTTTTTAAAATATTTGAAAGGCACAAATAGCATTCCGAAACATTCGCCTTCGCCTTTACCAATGTGTTTGTTGTGCATTTTGTGTGCTCTACGAACGCCTTTTGCATAGATATTGTTGGCGTTGCGGAACATTTTAAAGCGTTGGTGAATAAAAATATCGTGAACTATAAAGTAGGCTAAACCGTAAGCAAAAATTCCTAATCCAATTGAAATACCGATTTCTAGAATTCCTTTTTGCCATAATAAAAAACAGCCAATACTCACTACTGCGTAGAAAATAAAGAAGGCATCGTTGCGTTCAAACCAAGAATCGTGGTCTTTTTTATGATGATCTGCGTGTAGATTCCACAAAAATCCGTGCATTACGTACTTGTGTGTAAACCACGCCATAAATTCCATTAGCGCAAAGGTTAAAAAGAAAACTAAGATATGAATCCACATAATTTTAAAGTTTTAAAAGTACAAATTTCGATTATTTGTAGTGAATTTTAAAGAAACAAGTTTTAAATTATTCTTAAATTATATTGAGCTTGTAAGAGAAATAGCATTTGGCAAAAAGTCCGTATTTTTGATAATCTGGAACTCTAATTCGCGTATTTTTGATTTCAGTTGATGGCGTTTTCTTTAGTTTAGACAGTAATTTTTTGTAATAAACATAGGCTGTGTAAACTCCAAATTTAGCTTCTATAGGAAGATTTTGAATTCCTTTGTAACCTTCGGCAAAATCGGCTTCAATTTCTTTAATTATTATATTTTTAGATGTTTCGTCTAGTTGGGTTAAATCGGTATTTGGAAAATAAGTGCGACTTAAATCTTCGAAATCGGCTTTTAAATCTCTAAGAAAATTTACTTTTTGAAACGCCGAACCCAATCGCATTGCTGAGTGTTCTAACGTTTTATATTTTGTATCATCGCCATTTACAAATACCTTTAAACACATTAAACCTACAACATCTGCCGAGCCATAAATGTATTCTTTGTACTCATCATCAGTATGATATTCTTTTTTGGACAAGTCTAATTTCATGCTTTTCATAAAAGCATTTATCAATTCTGAAGGAATTTGATATTTATTTACAGTGTGTTGAAACGAGTTTAAAATTGGATTTAGACTAATTTTATTTTTTAGCGAATTTTCTAAATCTATTTCAAACATTTGAAACAATTCTTCTTTATTATAATCGTGAAAAGTATCTACAATTTCGTCGGCAAAGCGAACAAAACCATAAATATTGTAAATGTCTTGCCTTATTGATGGCGCCAACATTTTTACAGCAGAAGAGAACGAAGTACTGTAGGACTTAGTTACATTTTCACTGCAATTGAAAGAAACTTTATCAAAAATTGATTTCATAAAAAATTATGACTCTTGTTATTTATTATATTTTTTAATTAAATCTGAAACTAATTTTCCAGATATTAACGATGGCGGAACTCCTGGACCTGGAACAGTTAATTGTCCTGTAAAGTACAGATTTTCTACTTTTTTACTTTTTAATTTTGGTCTTAGAAAGGCAGTTTGCAACAACGTATTTGCCATTCCGTAAGCGTTTCCTTTGTATGAATTGTATTCTTTTATAAAATCGTTTACGCAAAATGACTCTGTAAAAATAATATTATTTTTGACACTTTGTTTAGTAATTTTCTCAAATCTAGAGATAATTATGTTAAAATATTCGTCTCTCAATTCTTGCGTATCTTCTAGTCCTGGCGCAATTGGTATAAGAAAAAAACCATTTTCACAACCTTGTGGCGCTAAATTTTGATTGGTCACCGAAGTAAAATTAGCATAAAACAAAGGTTCTTTTGGCCATTTTGGATTATCATAAATATCTTGTGCGTGTTTATCAAAATCTACGTCAAAAAACAGATTATGGTGTGCAACATTTTGTAATTTTTTATCAAACCCAACGTAGAATAGGAGTGAAGATGGTGCAAACGTTTTTTTACTCCAATATTTTTCAGAATATTGACGGTATTTTTGATCTAAAAGTGTTTCAGAATGATGATAATCTGCACCACTTAAAATTACATCTGCATTTATTTTTTCACCATTTATTACAATTGCTGTGGCTTTATCATTTTCTACAATAATTTTTTCTATTGGCGAATTGGTATAAATTGTAACTCCAAGTTCTTTTGCTAATGATTCCATTCCTAAAATTACGCTGTACATTCCATCTTTAGGTTGCCAAGTTCCTAAACCAAAATCGGCATAATTCATAAAACTATAAAATGATGGCGTGTCAGATGGTTTAGCTCCAAGGAAAAGAACAGGAAATTCTAAAATTTGAATTAGTTTTTCATTTTTAAACTTTTTTCTAACGTCTTTACTAATATTAGAAAAAAACTGATTTACTTTGGTTGCAGTTTCTATGGTAATTAGTTCAAGTGGAGATTCTCCTGGACGATAAACCAAATCTTTAATTGCAATATTATAATTACTCTGCGCTTCTTTCATAAACGAATCTAGTTTTTCACCGCTTCCTTTTTCGATAGCTTCAAATGTTGTAATAATTTCCGGAAGATTGTCTGCTATAGCAACAAAATCGTCAATTCCAAAAAACACATTGTATGCTGGTGAAAGCTTAGATAACTGATAGTAATCGGATGGTTTTTTATTAAAATCGCCAAAGAATTTTTCAAAAACATCTGGCATCCAATACCAAGATGGACCAATGTCAAATGTAAATCCGTCGCGAATTAATTGTCTTGCACGACCACCAATGGTTTTGTTTTTCTCGTAAATTGTAACTTTATTTCCTTCTTTGGCTAGATAACAAGCTGCGGATAGAGCTGAAAATCCAGAACCAATAATCTTAATGTCTTTATTCATAATTTTAAAATAATGTCTACAACTTAAACATTATCAACTAATTGTTCTATTGAACTAAATGTTTTTACTTTTCCTAAAGGGTTTTTTTGATCTAAATATTCTGTCATTCTACCAATTAACCACAATTCTGATGTGTCATCTAGAATATCGTTTTGTAATTGTTTTACATAATTATTTACATCAGCTTTTTCTGGTTCTACAGTCATGTAGCAAACATAAACTATATCAGTAAAGTATTTTTTTAAATCTTTTAAACTTTCTGTTGGAACACTTTCTCCCAAATAAATTGTTTTGTAACCACTAGAAATTATTTCGTAGTTTAAGTACATCAATCCCAATTCGTGAATTTCATTCATTGGTAAATATAAAACAAACAATTTATCGTGTTTTGTAGGTTCTAAAACTTGTATTTTTTCGGTATTAATTAGCAGCTTTTGTTTTATCAAATAACTTATAAAATGTTCGTGAGCAGGAGTTATTGTATCAGTTTGCCATAGGAAACCAATTTCATTCATCAACGGAACTACAACATCAAAAAATATTTCTTTAAATGTTTTTTCAGATAATAAATCATTATAGGTTTTAAAAAATAGTGTTTGATCAAAATTCATCATTGCCATTTTAAAAGCGCTAATTGCGTGATTTTTTGCACTTTTAGATGAAACAATTTCTCTTACAAGAAGTGGAATTTTTTCTACTGGCATTTTTGAAATCTTAGAGATTTTATAGCCATATTCGTGTAACAAAGTGATGTTTAACAACTTTTGAAGGCAAGATAAATCATAATATCTAATATTAGTATCTGTTCTCATTGGTTCTAGAACATTATATCTTTTTTCCCAAATACGTATGGTGTGGGCTTTTATGCCAGATAAATTTTCTAAATCCTTAATACTAAATGTGTTTTTAATATTGTTCATCTTTTTTTTATTTTCGTTAAACAAAAGTAAATAAAAAAATTGATAAATTAGTATTTATTTGTAAAAAAAAAAAAGCAAACTAATAAGTTTACTTTTTTGTGACTTCGATGGGATTCGAACCCACACGTTTTTTCAAACACCACCACCTCAAGGTGGCAAGTCTACCAATTTCTCCACGAAGCCAATAAATAAAAAAAGTTAAGCAAAACTGCTTAACTTTTTTTGTGACCCGACTGGGGCTCGAACCCAGGACCCCATCATTAAAAGTGATGTGCTCTACCAACTGAGCTATCGAGTCTAAAACATAAAAAAATAAAAAAAAAGTGACCCGACTGGGGCTCGAACCCAGGACCCCATCATTAAAAGTGATGTGCTCTACCAACTGAGCTATCGAGTCTTTTTTTATTTTTGAATGCGAGTGCAAAGATAAGGCGTTATTATTAATATTTCAAAGCAATTTTATTTTAAATTTGTTTTTTTTTAATCGTATCTCTTAATGGCTTAATATATAAGGTTTTATTTTATGAAAAAAGTTGTTTTTATAGGTTATATGGGTTGTGGTAAGTCGCTTATCAGTAAAGAATTAGGTGTTCAAATTAATATAAGATGTTTAGATTTAGACAACGTTATAGAGAATTATGCTAGAAAAAGCATTACAGATTTATTTAAATCTAAAGGTGAATTGTATTTTAGAAAACTTGAAAATGAGTTATTGAAGGAAATTTTGAATGCAAATGAAAGTTTAATTTTAAGTACAGGTGGTGGCACTCCTTGTTATTATAATAATATCGAAATTATAAATAATCCAGATGTTACATCTGTTTACTTAAAAGCATCTATTGAAACGTTATTTGAACGTTTGGTTTCTGAAAAAAATAAAAGACCACTTATTTCAAATTTTGATGATGCAGATTTAAAAGAATTTATTGCAAAACATTTATTTGAAAGAAGTTTTTATTACAATCAGGCAAAATATATTATAAATGTTGATACTAAAAGTATCGAAGAAATTATTACAGAGTTAAAAAATATTATTTATTCTAAATAAGCAAAACATGTATCGTTTTCAAATACAATAGTTACATGTTCATTAGAAGAAGTAGATAATGAAATCCCTTTAAAATCTACTTTTACAGGAAATTTTTTATGATTTCTATCAACTAACACTGTAGTTTTTAGTTTGGTTACTGGAACTTCTAAAAAATGTTTTACGCAATACATTAATGTTGTGCCTGAATTTAATACATCATCAACAAGTACAACTCCTTTATTAGAATATAATTCTTTATCAATTGAGGTTGTTACAGTTTCAAATACATTTTTTTTATTGATTTCAACTTTACATAGTACAACATCAAGAGTGCTTATTTCATTTAAAATTGTAGCTATTTTTTCTGCTATCAAAAATCCATTTAATGCTATTCCTGCGAGTATAATTGATTTGTCATCTACAAAAGTTTCATATATTTGAAAAGCAATTCGTTTAATTTTATGTTCAATTTCTTCATTTGTTAAAATTATATTCTTCATAAAGTTTTTTTATTAATCTGTTTCGCTAATTTCTATTTCGTCTAAATCTCTTCTGTCTTTTTTTGTTGGTCGTCCGGTACCAGTTTTTCTATAATGTTCTTTAGAAAGTTTGATTAATTCTAAATGCGCAAATGATTCCGCTGGAGTTTCATCTTTTCTATAAATATCTACCAATTTAGCACCAACTCTGCTTTCTGGAACATCAATAACAGAAATAATATGTGTAATTTGATCTTTTCTAAACGTTATTTTATCTGATGGAAACACTTCCTTACCAGGTTTTGCAACTTGACCATTTACTGTAATATGATTTTTTTTCGCTGCTTCTGTAACCATATTTCTAGTTTTGTAATAGCGAACACACCATAAATATTTATCTACTCTCATAATATTTTCTAAAATCAACGTTAAATACTTTACAAAAATAAATCAATATTGTATCTTGCACACCTAAAAATCAAATAATAATGAATAAATTTTTAAAATTCTTTCTTTTAATTTCAATT
>NZ_JAYUPK010000132.1:0-15358 GCF_043760115.1 Flavobacterium sp. | reverse complement strand
ACATCTTATTTTAAATACTAAATTTAAAATACAGTTGCTATTTTGGTTTTATCAAAAGTTTTTATATACATTTACTTAAACAATTCTTAAAATTTAATTAAAATTTTAACTAGTTATGAGAAAAATTATACTAAGAAACGGCATTTTTGGTGGTTTAATTGTTAGTTTATCTATGATATTTGTAACATTAAGTATGAAAGCCGATCCAACTGTTGAACCTAATATGATTCTGGGTTTTGGAGGAATGTTTTTAGCATTTATTTTTGTTATTCTTGGAGTTAAACAGCAACGCGATGCTAACAATAACAGCATAACTTTAAAAAAAGCTTTTATTACAGGAGTTTTAATTTCATTGCTAATTTCTACAATTTATGTAGTGATTTGGTTAATTATATATTACAATTTCTTTCCAGATTTTATGGAAAAATTTGGCGAAATAGCATTAAAAAATGCTAAACCAGAAGATCTTGCAAAGGAAACTAAAGATATTAATCACATGAAAGAATGGTATAAAAATCCTATAATGATAATTTTATTAACCTATTTAGAAATTTTTCCATTAGGTATTTTGGTTTCTGCAATTGCTGCATTGGCTTTAAAACGAAAAAGTCTGATTTAAATTAAAAAAGGTGCAAATAAATTTGCACCTTTTTTATAAATAAAAGATTTGAAAACTATTTTTTATCTCTAGTAAAATCAAATTTTTGACCACCAATTTCTAGTATAAAAGAATCGTTTTTAGCATTAAATTGAAGAATAAGTTGTGCTTGCTCATAAATAAATTTTCCATTTCCTTTTCCTTCTAAAGGAATAGTTGGTTGTCCTGTTGCATTTAAAACTAAACTGCCATCTTCTTCTGTAGTAGTAATTTTAATTGGAATTTGTAAACTAGAAAATTCTCCCAAATATTGATCTAAAACAACACCTTTTTCAATACCATTTTTAGCATTTGTCCAAACATTATTTTCGTCATTACTGTCTGGAAATGCATTTTCTGGATCAAGAGTTATTGTGTCTAATTCTTCAGTAGAATTGAATTTAAATGTCCAAGAAGTATTTCTCTTCCATATTTCTACAGGCAAAGTCATTCTAGAAGTTATTCCGCTTTTAGTTTTAAATTCTACTACAACTGGCATTGGCATTTTATCAAGGTTATCAACAGTAATTAAAGCACCATTTTTAGCATCATTTTTTACATATTTTACTTTTGTAATTGCTTGATCTAAACTCCAATTATTTACAAACCAACTTCTCCAAAACCAACTTAAATCTTCACCAGAAACATTTTCCATAGTTCTAAAAAAGTCATCTGGCATTGGATGTTTGTATGCCCAACGAGTAATATAAGTTGTTAAAGCTTTGTCAAAACGTTCAGCACCAAGTATTTGATTTCTTAAAACTTCTAATCCTGAACCTGGTTTAAAATAAGCTAGAATTCCAAGATTAGCTTCTTTTAAGTTATCTGGTGCAGCCATAACTGGTTCCATTTCTGGATTCGTTAATTGTCCAGATGCTTGATGCATATTAGTTATTGGTTGTTTGTATTCTCCATTATTAAAATCTTGCGAACTTAATCCGTTTATAAATGTATTAAAACCTTCGTCCATCCAAGCAAATAAACGTTCGTTAGAACCAACAATCATAGGAAACCAAATGTGTCCAAATTCATGATCAGTTACACCCCAAAGTGCAGCACCTTTACTTTCATATCCACAAAAAACAATTCCTGGATATTCCATTCCGCCTTCATTTCCTGCTACATTTGTTGCTGCTGGATATGGATATTCAAACCATCTTTTGGAATAATTTTCTATAGAAGCTTTAGTATATTCAGTACTTCTTTCCCAAGCATTTCCTCCATTACTTTCGCTAGGATAAGCAGAAATTGCTAGAGATTTTTTTCCACTTGGCAAGTTAATTCTTGCAGCGTCAATAATAAATGATGCCGATGAAGCCCAAGATGCATCACGTGCATTTTTAAGTTTAAATTTCCAAGTTAAATTGGTTTTTCCTGTTGGACGAGAACTAGCATTGGTAACTTCTTCAACCGTTCTAATCATTACTGTTTTATCACTAGTTTTAGCAGTTGCCCAACGTTTTTGTTGTTCTGTAGTATAAACTTCGGCTGTATTTTGCAATTCTCCAGAACAAACTACAATATGATTTGCTGGTGCGGTTATTGAAATATCATAATCACCATATTCTAAATAAAACTCGCCTGCGCCAACGTATGGAAGTGTATTCCAACCTCGAACATCATCATATACGCACATTCTTGGATACCATTGTGCAATTGTAAAAATTTTACCATTTTTAGTATCTAAAACTCCTGTTCTGTCTGAACCATATAGTGGAGAAATATAAGAAAAGTCTATTTTTAATTTTACAGAACTGCCATTTGCTTTTAATTCTTGTGGTAAATCTACTTGCATTCTTGTATCAGTAATTGAAAATGTTGCATTAGTTTCAACAGATTTTCCGGCAACAACTGAAATTATTTTAACTGATTTTATTTTAAATCCTCCATCAAAATCTTGACCTTTTGCTCCGTTTCTACTTCCTTTTACAGAAATAATTGCGTTGCCACGAGAATCTTTTTTAAATAAATTTTGATCAACATTCATCCATAAAAAACCCAATTTGTCTGGACTATTATTAGTGTAGGTTAAAATTTCTGTACCACTAATTTCATTTGTTTGATCGTTTAAGGATACAGCCAAATTATAATCGGCTCTATTTTGCCAATATTTTGCTCCAGGTTGACCACTTGCCGATCGAGTTTCGGTTGCATTTTTAGTATAAAAATTATTTCCAAAAGCTTCGTTATAATTGTAACTACTTGTTGGTTTTGCTTCTTGTGCAAACGCCGAATTAAATCCTAAAAACAAAGCAAAAAGTGTAAATGCTTTTAAAAAAATGTGTTTCATATCATTGAAAATTAGCTTTAGCAAATAAAAGAAATATAATGCAAATACCATCTATTTCATATAATTTAAAAATTAGTAGTACTAAACTTTATTTTGTTACGTTATTTTTTAAAATAGTTTTAATTTTAACATTTTAAATTAACTTTAGAAACTAAATTATATAAATATCTTGACAACATCCATTTCAAACTCTAAATACACTGCAACTATTGATTTAAAAGGAGCAGAACTCGTGTCTTTTAAAAATCACGTTACCAACAAAGAATATATGTGGGAAGGAAATCCTGAATTTTGGGGAAAACATTCGCCAATACTATTTCCAATTGTGGGTACTTTAAAAGATGATTCCTATTTTTATGAAGATACTAAATATGAATTACTAAGACATGGATTTGCAAGAGATAGAGAGTTTAAAGTAATGTATCAAAAAGATGATTTTGTACTTTTATCATTGAAATATGATGAAGAAACATTAAAAGTATATCCTTTTAAGTTTAAACTAAAAATAGGTTTTAATTTAAATGATAATTTATTGGCATACTTCTGTGAAATAGATAATTATGACACTATAAATATTCCATTTAGTTTTGGTTTACACCCAGCATTTGCTTTAAAAGGAAATTTTGAAAACTATTCGTTACAGTTTCAAGAACAAGAAACCTTAGAATGTTTTACGTTAGAAAACGGTTTGTTATCTGATAAAAATTATGAAATTGAATTACTAGATAAAAATTTAGCGCTACAATATTCTAAATTTGAAAATGATGCTCTTATTTTTAAATCATTAAAATCTAAAGAGATAACAATTTTAGAAAATGATAAAGAATATATTAAATTAAAGTTTCCAAAATTTAAAAATCTTGGAATTTGGACCAAACAAGATGCACCATTTATTTGTATAGAACCTTGGGATGGTTATTCTGATAGTATAAATAGTAATCAAAATTTATTTGAAAAAGAAGGAATTCAAATTTTGGCTCCAAAAGAAAGTCAGAATTATCAATTTATCATTGAAATTTTATAAATTCACAAAAAATATTTTTATGTTAATCATTAATTTTCATCCGTTTAAAAATTTAGAAACTAATCGTTTACTATTGCGAAGGGTTTCTACTGATGATGTTGCAGAAGTTATGGAACTTCGTGGCGATAAAGAAACTATGAAATACATTCCAAGACCTTTAGTAACAAATAAAGATGAAGCTTTGGAACACATAAAAATGATTGATGACAAAATTGAATCTAATATTGGAATAAATTGGGCAATTACCGTAAAAGGAAATCCTAAATTAATTGGTATTATTGGTCATTATAGAATTCAACCAGAAAATCACAGATGCGAAATTGGTTATATGATTCTGAAAGAATATTGGGGAAAAGGCATTATTTCTGATGCAATAGATGTGGTTTTAAAATACGGATTTGAAGACTTACACATGCATTCTATAGAAGCAGTTATTGATCCAGATAATGTTGCGTCTGAAAAAGTTTTACTAAAAAATAATTTTGTAAAAGAAGCACATATACTTGAAAATGAACTGTATGATGGTAAATTTTGGGATACTGTAATTTATTCAATACTGAAACGAAATTTTAATATGAAACTGAAATAAATTCAGTTTAAATAAAACCTATATATGAACGAATTTGAAAAACAATATGAAGAGTTACAAAATTTTCTAAAATTTGAAGACTATTCTATTCTAACCAAGAGAATTATTGATTTAACTTTAGATACAGAAGATGTAAATCAATATAAAAAAACCAATGAATTTTTAATTTGGTTAGACACAAATGAGAGTTTGATTGAACAAAAAAAGGAAAAATACAATATAATTTTATCCGATTTATATAGTGTTTTAAGCAAAAAACCACTAGCTCAAAAACAAGTTTTAGTAACAACTTCTGGCTTACAAAAAAGCTATGGAATTTCTAGTTTTGGACTTGGACCAATAGAATTAGAACTTAAACAAGGTGAAATTCTAGGATTAGTTGGAGAAAATGGAAACGGAAAAACAACTTTACTACGAGCTTTATGTGGCGAATTATTTCCAACTAACGGAAAAGTAAATTATCATTTTAGTTATACTGATCGTTTTGATTTAAGAACGCAACTTGTATATATTCCGCAACGAACTGATACTTGGTATGGCTCAATGTTTGAAAATTTACAATTTACAGCTTCAAGTTACGGTTATAAACCAGAAGAAAATGAACTAATTGTAGAATTAATTATTGCTCGTTTGGGTTTACGAAAATTTAGAAATCACGCTTGGAAAAGTTTATCGTCTGGATATAAAATGCGTTTTGAATTGGCAAGAATGTTACTTCGCAAACCTAAAATATTATTGATAGATGAACCACTTGCCAATTTAGATATTCTTGCGCAACAAACTGTTTTAGAAGATTTTAAATCTATTGCTAAATCGCCTTTTAGACCAATAGGAATAGTATTGAGTTCGCAACAATTGTATGAAGTTGAAAAAACATCAGACCAAGTAATTTTCTTAAAACACGGAAAACAAAAAAATCTTTACGAAAAATCAGTTTCAGCTGATGAAGTACAACCAGAAAATAATTTAGTACTAGAATTTGAAAGCAGCTTTACACAAAGTCAACTTGGCGAGTTATTTAAAACCTTAGAAATGATTTCATTACAATTTAATGGTGGAACTTATATTGTAACTTTTCCAGAGAACTATTCGGTCTACGATTTTATGCAATTGGCAATTTCTAATAAAATTCCGTTGCAGTATTTCAGAAATATATCTAATTCTACACGTCGCTTTTTTGTCTCTTAAATCTAAAAACTATGTTCGCAACTATTCAAAAATACCTTCTAATAAATTATCCTTTGCTTTGGAATACTAAAATTGTTCCAGTTGTATTTTACGGATTACTTTTTCATATTATATTTTTTACACTTGGCTATTTCAATGGTTCAATAGATTTTACAGAATCTGAAAGTAATTACGGCTTTAATACCAACGATGGAACAATTGGTTTTTTATGTGTTTTAGTAACCATTTTGTCTTTAATTGTTTGGGCAGTTTACTATTTTAAAAACAATGCATTAAAATCTTTTTATCCTAAAGGTAATTTTTCATTATTTAAAGAATGGTTATTAATGTTACTTGGTTGTATATTTTTAGTAACCTATATGACTACTTATTTTTATGGAAAAGATGTAAGAGTTAGAAGTTATTACAGCGAAAGTGACGCTAAAAAACGTTGTGAAACTTTAAGTCTTGGTTCTTATTTTGTAGACGGATCTTATGAAAATTATTATAATGAATATGATAATGACAATTACGAATCAGTAACAGTTGATAGTGCAGCAGTTGTAGATAAAAACAGTACTTCATTTTTTAATTATCAAGGAAAAAAATATTCTTATAATTCATTAATAAATAAAAATTTAAACAGCTATGTTTTTTTTAATCGAGATGAAGATTCTATCAATAAAAATCGAATTAGAAATTGGCTGGTAAACAATGAAAAAGACTCAGTTAAAACATTGTTTAAAAATTATTTAGCCATTGCAAAAGAGCATAAATTAGATGCAAGTATTGACGAAAATAAATGGTTAGATTTAATTTATGATTATCCAACATTTGAAAAATACAAACTCATTGGCGGTGAAGCTATGGAAGTTTATTACCCAAATAACAATCCAGGTGAATCAAATTATGATGCTGAAGATCAATTTCTTACTACAATAAAAGGAACAGAATATGTTGTAAATAAATATTACGTTCCAGAGCAATCACTAAAATTTGCTTACTCTAAAATTGCCGATTCTTATGTAAAACCAATAATTGGTTGGGAAACCTATTTAATATCGCTTTATGTTGCACTTGGAATTTCGTTATTACTATTCTCGTTCAGAATAACATCTGGAAAAAGTTGGTTAATTGCAGTAGTTTCGCTTGGAGTTTTAAACATCATTATCGGAATTTTATCAGCAATTTCATCGTCAGAATACGTCTATTTAATATCAATTTTGGTAGTTTTTCTTATACTTTTAATTTACTTTTTTGTCATACTCTATAACAATAAAGGAAAAAAAATGTCAGCAATCACTATAAACGCAATGCTTTGGATGTTGCCAGCATTTGGTCCAATTGTGTATTATTTAATACTTCAAGCTGCGAAAGAAATTTCTGGTTACAATAATTATTATGGCACAATAAATACTGAAAACTTCCCTAAAATAAACTTTTTACAAGACAACGGATTATTGTTAATGTATCTAAATTATGTTTTAATAATTATAATAATGCTTTTATTATCTAAAAAGTTTAAACAATGGCGTGGCGTTGCCGAAAGCTAAATTTTTATCAGTATTTATGCTAATGAATATCAGAAGCAATTTGGCTTGGGCTTTATTAAGTATGGAAATTCCTGCTGTACGTTCTATCTTTTTTTAATTGCCTTGAGAAAATCTCAAGGCAATTAAAAAAAGGATGCCACTTCCATCAGGGCTAAAAATTTTTGTCTTTATTGTTTATTCATTTTTGGCAAAGTTCTAACGTATAAATTTTCAACTTTAGTTCTTGCCCAATCGGTTTTTCTAAGAAAAGATAAACTAGATTTTACACTCGGATTTTCAGTAAAACATTTAATTTTAATCAATTCGCCAAGTGTGTCAAATCCGTAAAAAGCTTCAAGATCTTCAACCATTTTTAAAAGTGTAATTCCGTGAAGTGTATCTTTAGATTTTTCCATTTGGCAAATTTATAAAATAAATTGTAGTTTCATTCAATAGTTACTACATTTGCACAGCTATGATAAAAACTGCCAATATTCTCAATAAAAAAGCCAAATTCGATTATGAAATTATCGAAACCTTTTCGGCAGGAATTGTTTTAACTGGAACCGAAATAAAATCTATCCGATTAGGAAAAGCCAACATTACTGAAAGTTTTTGCGAATTTAACGATGGTGGAGAATTATTTGCCATAAATACATCAATAGAAGAATACGCTTTTGGAAACCAATTTAATCATAAAGCTCGAAGCGAACGCAAATTATTACTTAATAAAAGAGAATTAAAATCACTTTCAAGAAGTGTAGAAACTAAAGGTTTAACCATTATTCCATTACGTTTATTTACAAGTGAAAAAGGTTTGGCAAAATTAGAAATTGCACTTTGTAGAGGTAAAAAAACATACGACAAACGCGAATCTTTAAAAGAACAAGATACTAAACGCGATTTAGCTAGAATAAAAAAAGAGTTTAATTAGAGTTAAACTCTTTTTTTTATAAAATTTATGACTAAATTTGTCAAGAATTAATCAGTCATTAAGTATGAAAAATTTATTAAAAAACGCAAGAGAATTAAAAGGATTAAAAACTCGTGAATTGGCGCAGCTTATACAAATTGATCAAGCATTAATAAGTAAATACGAAAATGGCTCACGCAAACCAACTAAAGAACAAATATTAAAACTATCTAAAGTCTTAGACATAGACTATGAAACCTTAATGATTGCTTGGCTAAAAGAAAAAATTCTTCATGAAATTGGCGATGATGATTTAGCTTTAAAAGCAATGAATATGGTTCAAGAAGATAGATTAGAATATCAATTACTTACACCTACATTATCAAATACTTTGCAATTATTAATAAATGAAATTGATATTTTAAAAGTACAATTAGAAAAATTTAGACAATTTGATAGTTTTAGAATAGCTCAAGCATTAGAACTAGAATACACTTTTGAAAGCAATAGAATTGAAGGAAACACTTTAACACTTCGGGAAACAGATTTAGTCGTTAATGAAGGATTAACAATTTCTGGAAAAAGTATGCGTGAACATCTTGAAGCAATTAATCACGTTGAGGCAATTGGTTATATTAAACAATTAATAGACCAAAATTTTTCTTTTAATGAAAGAGAAATTTTATGTATTCATAATTTAATATTAAGAGGAATTATTCCAGAAGATGCAGGAAAGTATAGAAAAGTTCAAGTAATGATAAAAGGTAGTAGTTTTATGCCACCTCAACCCTATATTGTTCCAAAAGAAATGGAAGATTATTTTATTTGGTATGAAACCCATAAAAAAAGACTACACCCAGTAATTCTTGCTGCACAAATGCACGAAAAATTGGTAACAATTCATCCATTTATAGATGGAAACGGTAGAACATCAAGATTGGTTATGAATTTAATTTTACTACAAAACGGATTTGTAATTGCCAATATAAAAGGAGATTACGAATCTAGAATGAAGTATTACAACGCGCTAGAAATTGCACAAACTAAAGGAAATAATCATGATTTTTTACTATTTATTGCAACTACAGAAAAAGAATGTTTAGAACGTTATTTAAGCATAATTAGTCAGTAATTTTAAAACAAAAACCCATTAAAAATATTTTCTTAATAGGTTTATTTATTTACATTATAATTGTGTCTATTTAAACCCAACAATTTGTTCTTCTGTAGCAATAATTTCGTCTACATATTTTTTATAATCTGCATATTCTGCAACCGAAATATTATCCCAAGGTGTTGCTACTGTTCTTACTACTTTTAAAGAATTTGGTTTAACCAATTCAAATTTTATATCATATTTATGATTTTTATATTGATATGATTTATTCTCTGGAACTTCTGTAAACTTTTGATTTTCTGGTATGTTTAAAATAATGGTATTGTCGTAATTTAAACTATTTTCATAACTAAAATATTGAATATCATACTTTCTAGTTTCAAGCGCAATAATATCTCTAGTGTACACTTTATCGAGAAATGGAAGTTCTGTAATTTTTAAATTTCCTACCGATTTTAATTTTTCTGCAATAGAAAATTTGGTTTCAAATGTAATGTCTTTGTCAAATGTTTCATTGGTTATAACCTTTGCCGATTGAAGTGAAACTACTTTTTTAGTATTGTTATTGTATTCTTCTTCAATTTTTTTCTTTCTAACATCTTCTGTTGTTGCAGTTGAAAACAATTCGTTATAATAGGATTTATTTGATCCTTGAACTGTAAATGTATTAGTAAAATTTTTAGATTTATCGTCAATATTAATAACTGTTGTAGTTGAATTTACATTTTTTACAGCATTATCAAACGGAATATTAATGATTTTAGATTTCTCGTTTTCTGCTTTGTCAAATGAAATTACTAGTGCATTTGCTTTATGTAATGAATTTGGCAATGCTTTAAATGGCAAATATTTATCAGTCAATTCAAGGAAATAATCTTTACCATCAAGTACCACTTTCACAATACAATGGTTAAAATCATTAGATGGAAGTAACATTGAAGTAAATCCGTTATCGTTAGTTGTTACCAAAACCAAATTGGCTTTTAAACCTGCAAGTTCGCTAAAGGCAACAAATAATGTTGATACATCTTTACAATCGCCAAGTTTTGTTGTAATAGTTTTGGATGGTTTTTGAGGAACATATCCACTTTGTCTAAAATCTAATGAACTGTATGTTATGTTGTTTCCAATGTAAGCGTATATTTTTTTAGCAATTTCTTCTTGCGATATTCCTGCAACTCCTTTTGGAAAAATTTCTGCAAATGATGCTTTGGTTATTTTATCAATTTTCAAACTTTTCTTCACTAAATCTGAATACCAATTAGAAATTTCTTTCCAAGATTTAATGGTTGAAATTCTAATTGTATTAGTCAAATCGCTATATGCTGGAGAATAAGATTCGTTTAGAGCCATTGCCGGAACATTGGTTCGTTTCCAAATCATACATGTTTTACTATTTACTTTTTTAGTTGTAGATGGAACTGTACCGTTTATAAAATCTGAAATATATTCTGTTCCTTGCGGATAAATAAATCCAAATATTGCTTCAACTTCTGGATAAGAACTATTGAAATAACATGACAAATCGAAATCTTTATAAAATCTACCTGATGAATTTTCATATCTTTCATATTGAACAAAAATTACATCACCCACTTTTAAATCTGTAAAAACTAATGTTCCATCGCCTTCTTCTGCTGGTACAATTGAACCATCAATTTTTACAATTTCCGATTTTAAAATGGTATTACTGTATGAATCAATAGAATACTCTTTCATTTCTTCAATTCCTTTCTCTGAAGTAATTTCATAAACAAAATTAACTTTAGATTTTCTTCCACCTTCTGGTAAAACATTTACAATATATTCATCTAGCAAAGTTGTTACACCATAATCTCCTTTTAAAGTTGTGTTTCTTCTTTGTTTTATTAATTTATAAATATCTTTAGTGGCAACTTCTTCAATTTCATCTGGAGTTTTTGTAATATCATACAACTGTTTTCTTAAACTACTGTTTCCAGAATCGTGCGATAATGATTGTCTAAAATATTTTTCTGCCTGTACAAGATTGTTTTGATTGTTATAAACAGAACCTTTCATTTTCATAAAAGAAAAAGAATATGGGTAATTTAATAATGCTCTATCAATTTCTTTATGCGCTTCGTCATATCGTTTATCATCAATTAAAATTTCAATATAATCTCTTCTAACTCCATTAGAATAAGCATATCTATCTTTAATGTCTTTAACTATTTTTTCTACATCTTCTTTTCTATTAGCGTCTTTATAATATCCTAATAATTGATTTAAAGCAGTTAAATTATCTTTTTTAGCAACTAAATCTTCAAGCATTTGAATGGTTTTTGCCTTGTCATTTTTCAAACTTTCATAAACACTAGAAAATGAAGTGATATAAAATTCGTTGTTATTTGATTTTGCAAATAAATCTTCAACTCCTTTTAACATTAGGTTAATATCAGACTTTCTTGATGCCAAAATAAAATCATATAATATTAAAACCATATCCGATTTTATACTCTTAGCTTTGTCTCTAAACTTTTCAAGCTCAACAATATTTGCACTTTTTAACCAGTCTTGATCTTGTACTTTCTTTAAAATGGTGTAGTAATAATTTTCATCATTTACTTCCATATTTTTAGAAATTTCTTCTACTTTTTGCTCTTCTTTTTTGTTAGCATAGTTGGTCATTTGCATCACCTGAATCAACGATGATTTTGGGTATTTCTTAACCAAATTTTCTAAAACATCGAATGCTAAATCATTTTTACTATTGTTAGAATACGCTTCAAAAAGTAAAATTTGATACAAAACGTTATCTGGATTTGCAGTTATTTTATTTTTAAAAAATTCTTCAAAATCTGGATTTACTTCAACTGGATTTAGTTTTTCTAAAGTTGATTTATTGTAAGTTTTAAAGGTGTCGTAATATTTTAAATCGTTAATTTTTGCATTACTTTCATCTGTTAAAGACATAAAAAAGTTGTCATTACTAGAATTTGTAGAAAATTTTACTAACAATCTATTGATACCTTTTGATAAATTGAATTTTAATTTAAAAGCATTTAAATCTGTATTTTCTGCTGTATTATTTACATAAATTTCTACATCATTTACAAATATTTTAATTGATGAGCTTGTTCCAAATGTTAATTGTACAGTTCTATCAACTGCCGATTCTACAAATACTTGCGAATACATAATTCCGTTACCATATTCTGCTTCGTTGGTATAAAAATGATAACCTTCATTTTGTTTGTCTAAAGGAATATACCAACCTACTTTTCCGTTACTATTGGCATTAAAAAGCTTGTCATTATTGGCATACAATTCTGGTTCATATTCTGTTTCTAAACCACTATCGTTAAGATTTTCAAAAACGCCACAATATTGCCAGTCTTCAATAGCATTTAACTTTTTCATTTGACTGTAATAACTGTCTATATTTTTTCGCTTTCTATCGCAAACTCCTTTGTAATAAATAACTAATAAATCGTTAGAAAAAGTTTCACTTGCTGCTAGTAAATCTATTTTTTTATATGTAAAATCGTTAAAACCATTGGAAACAGAATTATCCATCATAAATGGTTTGTACCACAACGGATATAAATATTCTTTTTGTTTACAATTGGCAATAAATTTTTGAAGATAAGTATCGTCAAATGAAAGTTGACCTAATTCATATTCTAACATGCCATCTAAAACTAGATAATCAACATTAGTACTAATTTTAGATTTTAATTCTTTATCAAATAATTTACGTGCATCTTCACGTTTATTGGCTAACAATAAATCCCAAACCTTTTTTTCGGAAGTTTGAGCAAATGAAATTGATACAAATAACAAGCAAACAATAATAATTTTCTTCATTGATTCTTATGGTTTTATAATTTTTTGGTAGTTGTTTTTTAATTTATAAATTGTCGTCGAATATACAAATTTTAGATAAAAATTTGTAAGTATTAATTTTTATTTTCTAGAAGTGGTACAAATTTAAAATCACCAAATTCGTGTTTCTCAAATTGGGTTTCGTTTTTTCTAATTAACATTGTCATAATTTGCTCTTTTTCGCCAAGCGGAATAACAAGCTTTCCTCCTATTTTTAATTGAGCCATAAGTGGTTGCGGAATAATTGGTGCGCCAGCAGTTACAATTATACTATCAAATGGTGCATAATTTGGTAAACCTTTGTAACCATCGCCAAACGATAAATGTTTAGGTCTTATTCCTAATTTTGGTAACAATAACGATGTGGTTTTAAACAACTCATTTTGACGTTCTACAGAATATACTTTTGCGCCAAGCAAACATAAAACGGCAGTTTGATAACCACTTCCAGTTCCAATTTCTAGAATTTTATCTTCTTTTTTTACTTCTAATAACTGACTTTGAAAAGCTACAGTATAAGGTTGCGAAATAGTTTGACCAGCACCAATAGGAAACGCTTTATCTTGATAGGCAAAATCTTCAAAACTAGAATTTAAAAATAAATGTCTCGGAATTTTTTTAATTGCTTCCAACACATTTTTATCAGTAATTCCTTTGTCTTCAAGAATTTTAGCTAGTTGATTTCTAAGTCCTTGATGCTTGTTAGTATTGTTCAATTGGGTAGTAAATTAGTTTTCGTAAAAATAAAGTTAAAAATTCCAAAAAGCAAATTCCAAATTCCAAATAATGCAATCTTTTATAAACGTTGGAATTTAGAATTTCAATATAGAAATTTCATATTTAATATAATAATTTGAGAATATTGGAATTTGGAATTTCAATATTGGAATTTCTTACAAAATACATCGATTTGAGAATGTTGGAATTTGGAATTTTCAATATTGGAATTTCTTTTATAATTTGTACTTTTGATAAAATTTAATTTTATGCTAAAAGTTGGCGTTTTAGGTGCTGGTCATCTTGGAAAAATACATTTACGATTATTACAACAATCAGAAAAATATGAATTGGTGGGTTTTTATGATGAAAATCACGAAAATGGAGCCAAAATTGAAGCTGAATTTGGTTACAAACAATTTGATACCATTGCAAGATTACTTCATGCTGTTGATGTTATTGATATTGTTACTCCTACTCTTTCTCATTACAAATGTGCCAAAGTAGCTATAAAAAGTGGCAAAAATGTTTTTATAGAAAAACCAATTGCAACCACAGTTCTTGAAGCTGAAGAAATTATTGCTTTGTCTAAAGAATACAATGTAAAAGGTCAAGTTGGTCATGTTGAACGATTTAATCCTGCGTTTACTGCTGTAAAAAATATGATTGAAAATCCAATGTTTATAGAAACGCATCGCTTGGCAGAGTTTAATCCTCGTGGTACAGATGTTCCTGTAGTTTTAGATTTAATGATTCACGATATTGATGCTATTTTAAGTGTTGTAAAAAGTAAAGTAAAAGCAGTTCACGCTAGCGGAGTTTCGGTTTTGAGTCAATCGCCAGATATTGCTAATGCTAGAATTGAATTTGAAAATGGTTGTGTAGCCAATATTACTTCTAGCAGAATTTCTATGAAAAACATGCGTAAATCACGTTTTTTTCAAAAAGACGCATACATTTCTGTTGATTATTTAGACAAGGTTTGCGAAGTCGTAAAAATGAAAGAAGCACCAGAAGTTCCAGGCGATTTTGATATGATTTTACAAAATGCCGAAGGCGATAAAAAACAAATTTATTTTGCCAATCCAGATGTAGAACCAAATAATGCCATTCTAGATGAATTAGAATCATTTGCAGATGCAATAAATAATAATACAACTCCAATTGTAACATTGGAAGATGGAACTGAAGCTTTGCGAGTTGCTTATATGATTATTGATTCAATGGAAAGTAGATAATCATGAAATCGCAATTCAATATAGTTTCATATTTTATTCCTTTATTGTTTTTGTTTGCAATTGGTTACATTGCGTTAAATTTAACTAATATTGGAGAAGGCTTTAATACTGTTTTTGGTGCATACATAGTTTACATTTTATTGATAATTGCAGCCATATTATGCTTTTTTGAAATACGAAATAAAATAATTTATTGAGTTATTAATTTAAATTCCGTATATTAGTCCCATTAAATACTGATACATGGATAATTTTAAAGGTCAAAACATACTCAATCTAGTAAAAGAA
>NZ_JAYUPK010000131.1:0-15468 GCF_043760115.1 Flavobacterium sp. | reverse complement strand
CAACAAGCAATCAAAGCAATTAAAACCGCTTGTCCAGAAATGATTGTAATGCCAGATGTAGCTTTAGATCCATATTCAATTTACGGTCACGACGGAATTATAGAAAATGGCGATGTTGCCAACGATGCAACCAACGAAGCATTAGTAAAAATGGCAGTTTCTCACGCACAAGCTGGAGCAGATTTTGTAGCACCAAGCGACATGATGGACGGAAGAGTATTACGTTTACGTCAAGGTTTAGACGCAGCAGGATTCCAAAACGTGGGAATTATGAGTTATTCTGCTAAATATGCCTCAGCTTTTTATGGACCATTTCGTGATGCTCTAGATTCTGCGCCAAAAAACAACACTTCAAATACTGAGCGTGTCGAAGCACCGAAGGACAAAAAAACCTACCAAATGGATTATGCCAACCGCATCGAAGCCATAAAAGAAGCATTAATGGATGTTGAAGAAGGCGCAGATATGGTCATGGTAAAACCCGGAATTGCTTATCTAGACATTGTTCGTGAGGTAAAAAATGCGGTAAATGTTCCAGTTACTGTTTTTCACGTTTCTGGCGAATATGCAATGGTAAAAGCAGCTGCAGAAAGAGGTTGGCTTGATAACGACAAAATTATGATGGAACAATTAATGTGCATTAAACGCGCAGGAGCAACTTTAATTTCTACCTATTTTGCTAAAGAAGCAGCGATTATTTTAAAAAATGGGTAACGAATGGCTTGCGCATTTTCAATAATCCATATTCCTGCTTTCATTCCATAAAAATTGTAAAAACAATTTGTTATTTCAATCAATCAGGGTTAGATAGCAATTGTATTGAACTAAAATAGTACTAAAAATGAAAATTATAATAGCAATCACATTCACAATTTTATTGATTTCTTGTAAAAAAGAAACTATAAAACCACAAAATTCTGTTCCAGAAATAGCATCATTTGAAAGAGGTGAAACATTGTTTCAAGAAAACAATTGTGTAGCTTGCCATCAACCCAATAATAAAGTTGTTGGACCAAGCATAGAACAAATGGCAACAATTTATAAAAAAGAAAACGCAAGTTTAGTAAATTTTCTTAAAGCAGAAGCCGAGCCAATTGTAGATCCAACACAATACGAAACAATGAAAATTAATTTAGAAATCACCAAAGTAATGAGTAATGTAGAACTAAAATCATTGGAAATTTATATTTTAAGTTTCGCTAAATAATTTTTGCATTAACTTGTTATTCTGACGCAGGAAGAATCTCAACAGAACACAATTCAACATTTAATTTATTTATTATTATTAGGTAAATTGTTTTTTAAAACCGTTACTAGTTCTTTAACAGATTTTTCATCAGTTAAAACAAAAACCAATCCATTTATAGAACTATCTTTATTCTCTGAAATATGTTGAGTAATTTCAACTTTAGATGAATCTTGACTAAATAAATCTTTTATTTCTACACCTAATATTTCTGATAATTTTGGCAAATATTCACTCTTTACATCACTCGTGCCACTTTCCCAAGTACAATAGGTATTTTGTTGAACACCAAGTTGCAAAGCCATTTCTTTTTGACCAAATGGAGTATTAGACTCTCTAAATTTTCTTAAATTCCTAGAAATTGTTGTCATAGATTTTTTTTATCAAATATAAGGAAAAAACTTATCAATTAATTGAAAATATTTATCATTTAATTATTTTACCAAATTACAAATAATTTTAAACTTTGAATAAATATTAAAATTATCTAATAATATGGATTGATAAGTCCAATGTCAATATGTGAAATTTACTACGACTTTAAAAATGTAAACGAGGTATACTGAAAATCGAAAGAGTAAGTAAACTTAAAAATCAAAAAAAATGAATAAATTTAAAATTGTGTATATATTTTATTTTTATATACATTTACATCATGTCAACAAGATGAAAACATAGTAGATAGTGGTGTCGAAAAAAATACGGTATTGCAAAAGCCAAGTCTTTTAATTCCTGGTGTTCAATCAGCATTGATTAATAATGGTTTACCAACAACTTGTAATAATAACATATTGATATTTCCTACATGGGAAAAATATTATGCAACTATTGAACAGTTGGATTTATTAACTGAAAATTATTGTAATACGTTTGATAGTTCGTTACCAGCAAATATAACAGATGCACAATATGATGCGGCAGCTCTTACTGCAAATTTTGATGAAGATAATATTCTTATTAAATTTGAAACTGAAATGGAATTCTGTTCATTAAGAAAAAAATTGTTAGTAGAAGAAAATGCTTGGTTAGATTTACAAGTAGATGGACAATGGAATGCAAATACCGATCCTGATAATGATTTTGTAGATGACGATACTGAAAGAGCATTATTGAGTTATGGTCATGAAGTTATTATAGGTACTTCACCTAAAAATTACAAAATATATAAACTTATAAAAGATAATGGAACTTGGATAGAAATTGCAAATATGGACTTAGTTGCATTACAACAAATTAATGCTGGACAAACAATTACAAATAATCCAAATGTTGTTTATGTTACACCTCCAGCTTCAACTTTAACTTTAACTTGTGCTAATTATAAGAAAGAAACTGATTACGCTGAATTAAATGGAAATAAAATTAAAAGAAGTAGTAAATTAAGAACAGCATTTGGCACTAATATTGCGAGTTCACCTGCTACAAGTATTTCTGCAAGCAGAGTTATAGCAAGAACCAAAGGATATGTTAAAAGAAATAATAAATGGAGAGTAAGGAGATCAACAATTACCGCTGAAATTGGTGGTTTGACATTAGGAACACAAGGTGCAAATTATTTTGATTGTATTGACTTAAAAACTTTATTAGTTACAAAGACAAAAAGACGTAGAAAAGTTAAAGTTAAGTTTGTATCTACAAACGCTATAACACAAGTTGGTACACCAAGATATTTTAATATCACAGTACAAGATAATTTATTGTACAGTTCACATAAACAAGGCAATTTATTAGTTACTAGAGATTATTTTGATATGCCAAATAATTAAAAAATTAAGGTTGAAAGTATTAAACTTTCAACCTTTCTTAAAACTTATTAAAATTAAAAACAATAATTTAAATGAATCTTGAAAAAATAGCAATATTATTTATGCTTTTAATTGTAAGCTCTAGTATTACAGCACAATCTAAAAAAAGCACAACCTTTGGAATAAAAGGTGGTTATAATAAAAGTACAGTTAACGGTACAGAATTAGATGGTACAAAAACAGGTTATATAGGTTACGAATTGTATGGAAGTTTGTTTTCTGATACAGAATTAAATAATGAATGGAATTTCGAAAATGAACTTTTATTTTCTTACACGGATAACTATCATTTTATAGAAATACCAGTACACTTTAAGCGTAGATTTCTAAAAAAATGTTTTATACTTTTAGGTCCAAAATTAGATTTTATTGCCGATAACGATAACGATAGTTTTGAAAGATATTATAGATTTAGAAATTTTGGAGTATCCGGAGAATTAGGTATTCAATACAATATTAGCAAAAGATTTTTTGTAGAAACTAGATATTCAAAAAGTTTTACTTCTCAAATTGATGATTTAGTGTTAGAAATATATAGCGGTAAAAGAAATACATTTCGAATAGGTGTAGGCATAAAATTTTAAGCTAAATAAATTTTTATCTTATTACTTGTAAAAATAAAATTTATTTCTATTATTCAAACTACAAATATCTGTAAACTAGATTTTTTTTAATATTAAAATAGAATTCAACAAATTATAATTACTCACAAACTTAACATTAATTGAAATAAATTATTACCATGATATGTTTAAAAATTAAAAAATATATAGTTGCAAGCCATGTACTTGCAACTATATTTTCTGTTAATTGTAATGCTCAAACAGCAGAAAATCTATTCCATAAAAAATATTCTAAACTAAGTTTAGTTTTACAGCCTTCTTGGATTATGCCAAATAATTACAATAATGGATATATAAATAATTATCCGAGTGTAAATTTTACAAAAGCGTTTTCTTATCAATTTGGTTTAACTTACAACTTTGCACAATCTGGAAGTTTCAATTTTAAAACAGGTATAATTGCTAAGGAGTTTTCGCCAGTTTTTGATTTAAATATTTCTGATGATGATATTGGATATGGTGTCGATTATACCTTAACAGAATATAATCCTTTTAATCAGTTTATAATTTCAATCCCTTTTAAAACTGAATATTTTTTAAAAGTTAATCCTAAATTAAATTTAGTTTTTGGTGCAGGACTTGGATTAAATTTATTTACAGGGATTGATGAAAAAATAAATGTATTTTTATATGTAAATAATAATATTGACGAGAAATTAATTTTTTTAGCAGAAACTACCAATCAAAAAAAAATAACTTTAAATACAGAAGCATCAATTGGGTTTAATTATGAATCAAAATTTGCATTATTACAATTGGAATTATTTTCTAATGGAGGTTTTAGTACCAGTTTCGCAGTTGAAGGTAAATACGAGATTATAAATTTAGTCAACAGTCCAAATACTAAAGGTGGATTTTTAATATCAGACAGATATAATGGTTTAAGCTTAACTATTTCTCCAAAAAAAGGTTGGCTTAAAAAGAAAGAATAAATAAAATGCAAACCTGCTTCATAAATTCACCACTCGGAATCACCAAATTAGTTGGCGATAAAAATGGAGTTTCCATAATTTCAATTCTAGAAGAAGGAGAAGTTTCTACAACAATTTCAAACGAATTAAAAGAAGCAGTAACACAACTTCAAGACTATTTTGAAGGAAACAGAACCAATTTCACTTTTAAATTAAACCCTAAAGGAACCGATTTTCAACAACGAGTTTGGCAAGAATTACTAAATATAACTTTTGGAAAAACAATGTCCTATTTGGAATTATCTAAAAAACTTGGCGATGTAAAAGCAATTCGTGCAGTAGCATCAGCCAACGGAAAAAACCCACTTTGGATAGTAATTCCGTGCCACAGAGTTATAGGAAAAGATGGTTCGTTAACTGGTTATGCTGGAGGTTTGTGGCGCAAAAAATGGTTGTTAGAACACGAAAATCCAACCAGTCAACAAAGTTTGTTTTAAAAGTTTAGCCACGAATTACACTAATTTTCACTAATTTTCTTAAATTCGTTTCTTATTAATTTAAATACTAAATTTTACACTTTTTTAAATTTGTGAAAATTAGTGTAATTTGTGGTTGAAAATTATGATAGAAAAAATCCGGCTTGACAATATTTTATTTCTAGATATAGAAACCGTTCCATTAGAAGAAAATTTCAATTCGCTAGACGATGAATTGAAACAACTTTGGGAACAAAAAAGCCAATACCAACGCAAAGACGATTTTACTCCTCAAGAATTTTATGACAGAGCAGGAATTTGGGCAGAATTTGGTAAAATAGTTTGCATATCAGTTGGTTATTTTATCACAAAAGCAGACATTAGAAACTTTAGAGTTACCTCTTTTTTTGGTGAAGAAAAAAAGTTGTTAACTGATTTTAATAATCTAGTAAACAATCATTTTAATCTTTCGCAACACGTAATGTGTGGTCATAATGCCAAAGAATTTGACATTCCATTTCTTGCTCGTCGAATGATTATTAACCAAGTTGCCATTCCGAATAAGCTCAATTTATTTGGAAAAAAACCTTGGGAAATTCCACATCTTGATACCTTAGAGTTATGGAAATTTGGCGATTATAAACATTTTACATCACTAAAATTATTGACTAAAATTCTAGGAATTCCGTCATCCAAAGGCGATATTGATGGAAGTCAAGTAGGTCACGTTTTCTATGTAGAAAAAGACATTGACAGAATTGTAACCTATTGCGAAAAAGATGTAATTGCTGTTGCACAAGTTTTTCTTCGTTTTAGACGTGAAGATTTATTAATTGAAGATGAAATAACTCACGTATAAATTAAAAAAATTATAATTAACTTTTGATATTGCAATTGATATTGCAATTGACTTTTGACATTGAATTACTACATTTACAAAAATTAAAATTATGGTATTAAGTAGATTTTGGTTAACAATTTTCATAGCATCTATTTTATATGTTATAGTAAGTTTATTTCTTGGAAAAAGTTATACTATTGACTATGTTTTAAATGGGAAAAAAGATGATCCAATTCTTATATCAGAAAAATATTTAAAAGACATTCCAGTTTTTATTAAAGATAGCATTTTAAAATCTAAAGAAAAAACGTTTAAAATAGACAAAGACACATTAAATTTTGATACAACTTACGTTTACAAAAATCAAACTGTAAAAATTTATAGTGGCGTTCAAAAATCGGATGGGCTTTTACCAACTTGTAAAACTACTTTATTCGACATAATTTTACCATTAATGGCTTACTTAGCATTCTTTTGTGGATTAATGCAATTGCTAATAGATAGTGGCGCAGCAGAAAAATTAGCCAAAAAATTAAGCCCAGTTTTTATAAAAGTATTTCCTTCTTTACCCAAAAATCACGAATCAATTTCTTATATGACTTTGAATTTCGCTGCTAATTTTCTTGGTTTAGATTCTGCCGCAACGCCATTTGGGTTAAAAGCTATGGAAAGTTTGCAAACTTTAAATCCAGATAAAGATAAAGCAACAGATGCACAAATAATGTTTATGTGTTTGCATGCTGCAGGATTAACATTAATTCCAACTTCAATAATTGGATATCGTGCCGCAGAAAACGCAGCAAATCCTGCCGATGTTATGTTACCTTGTATAATAACTTCATTTGTTGGAACAATTGCTGCATTTTTAATTGTTGGAATAAAACAGAAAATTAACTTTAAAAGTGCTTCTTTAATAACTGGTTTAGTAACACTGATTGCTGCAATTGTTGGATTATTATTTTATGTAAATCGTTTAGATTTTATAGGTAAAAATTATTTTACTTCTAATTTATCAGGTTTAATGTTAGTGGCAATTATCGGATTTACTTTGGTGTTTTCATTCATTAACGAAAAGAAATTTGTAGCATTAAATACGACTATTTATGACGCTTTTGTAACTGGTGCCAACAATGGTGTAAAAACTGGAGTTACTATTTTTCCTTATGTATTAGGTATGCTCGTTGCCATTTCGTTTTTTAGAAACAGTGGTTTATTTGAAAATATAAGTAACGGATTGGCATTTGTTTTTTTAAATCTTGGCGTTTCTAAAGAAATTACAAATTCTCTACCAGTTGCAATGTTAAGACCATTTAGTTCTAGTGGTTCACGAGGATTTATGATAGATTCTATGAAAACTTATGGTGTAGATTCACTAACAGGAAGACTGAGTAGTATTTTTCAATGCAGTGCTGAAACTACGTTTTATGTAATTGCAGTTTATTTTGGAAGTATAAAAGTTAAAAATACAAGATACGTTTTAGCAACTATGTTATTGGTAGATTTAATTTGTGTAATTACTGCGATTTTTGTAGCTAGTTGGTTTTTTGTGAAATAGAAAAAATTAAATATTTTTAATTATGAAAAACATTTTTAATAAAGAGGATAATAAAGAAATTGTAGATAGAATTAATTTATTAACTGTTGACTCTGAACGAATTTGGGGTAAAATGAATGTTTCGCAAATGCTTGTTCATTGTCAAAAACCTCTTGAAGTTGCTGATAATAAACTGGTTATTAAAAGAAATATTATTAGTTTATTATTTGGCAAGATGATGAAGAAAAAGCTAATTGATAAAGATGAACCATTTAAGCAAAATTTACCAACAGCCAAAGATTTTGTTATAGTT
Source organism: Flavobacterium sp. (assembly GCF_043760115.1). Taxonomy (GTDB): domain Bacteria; phylum Bacteroidota; class Bacteroidia; order Flavobacteriales; family Flavobacteriaceae; genus Flavobacterium. The sequence continues at coordinate 7,719 of NZ_JAYUPK010000131.1, read as the reverse complement.
TCTACGTATGATTTTGATAAAGAAAAAGCGACATTATCTAGTTTAATTTCAAGATTTGGAATAGAAGGAGAAGAAATTATAAAAACTAAAACGCATCCGTTTTTTGGACCAATGACGCCAAACGAATGGGGAAAATTATTTTACAAACATTTAGATCATCACTTGAGACAGTTTGGTGGATGATTAATTTATTTCTCTAAAATATGAAGGAATTCTGTAGTTGAATTTGCAATATGATTTCTATTTTCTGTTTTATCTGCTTTAAATCTTTGATAATCTGTAGTTACTAAATCATATTTACCATATTTAGATAATATTGCTTTAATTTCTTGTTCACTCATTAATCCTTCGTTGTTGTATGATACAGATAACATATTTCAAACTATTTATATTAATCTTTATCAAAATGTTTTATTATTCCATTTCTTTCCAATGATTCTATATAGTAGTTAATGAACTTACCATAACCCCAATCATCTACAAAATGGTTAATTTTAAATTTAACTTCCCCAACTTTTTCACCTTCTTCAACCACATTATCTAACTCTTCACTATCATCGCTGTAAAAAGCTATAATGTTAATGACATCTTCAATAGGTAAATCCTCTTCTCTCCAAATTTCATAATACGCATCTGGAATTAATAATTTCTCCTTCGTTAAATCTAATAATTCAGCGTTTGAAGCCATCTCAACTAACTCCTCTGATACAAATAATTCTCCTTTTGAACTCATTATTTTTGAAATATATGTTTTTGATGATACTCTAAAAATTCTTCTCTACCTTTTACAGGTAAATTTTCGAAAACCTGTTTGTGCTCAATATTTAATCTCTTAATATTATAATTATTTAATATTTTTTTTGATAATAAAACCTCTTTATTCAAATTAAAAGTAATCAAACCTACACTTTTATCAAAAAGTTTATCATACAATGGTGATAAAAGAAATCCATTTTTTGGATTTAATCTTTCCTCATTATCACAATGTACCCATGGTTTTATATGACTTGCAATTAATAATCTCTTTTCATTTATTCCTGTTATTGGACAAGAATTCATTTCTTTAAATAAATTATTTCTAAAATCATTCTGTCCAATTCTTATTTTTTGTTCAACAATTTGTTCAGTGATTTTTCGCTTTTTAAATACTATCTTATCGTTATCATAATCGAAATTACCTAAATCATTTATATAAACTTTTTCTAAAAATTCTGTTAAACCATATACTCCTTTTGAAATTCTTGTAAATCTATTATCTCTTTGAACTCTTTCTTGAATTGTATTATCAGGTGTTTTTCCAGTTTTTTTTCTAAATTTTTCAATGTTATCATATATTAATTTTAATGGTGCAAAATTTCCATTTTCAATCATAACTTGTTCGATAGCTTCAGAATATGTTAAATCATTAAATTTCATATTTAATCAATAACCATTTCCATAATTTCACCATCAATAATCAATGTTGCCTCGGTTGATGCAATTATTTGTTCTACAGAAACTCCTGGTGCACGTTCTACTAATTTAAAACCTTGTGGTGTAATTTCTAAAACGGCTAATTCTGTAACTACTTTTTTTACACAACCAACTCCTGTTAATGGCAAAGTACATTTTTTTAAAATTTTACTTTCGCCTGCTTTGTTAACGTGCATCATGGCTACAATTATATTTTCGGCAGAAGCTACTAAATCCATTGCGCCACCCATTCCTTTTACCATTTTTCCTGGAATTTTCCAATTGGCAATATCTCCATTTTCTGAAACTTCCATCGCGCCAAGAATTGTTAAATCTACGTGTTGACCACGGATCATTCCGAAACTAAAAGCTGAGTCAAACAAACTTGCTCCAGGCAACATTGTAATGGTTTGTTTTCCTGCGTTTATTAAATCGGCATCTTCATCGCCTTCAAACGGAAATGGTCCCATTCCTAGAACTCCATTTTCACTTTGAAATTCTACATCAATTCCTTCTGGAATATAATTGGCAACCAGTGTTGGAATGCCTATTCCTAAGTTAACATAATAATTGTGTTTTAACTCTTTAGCTATGCGTTTTGCTATTTGATTTTTATCTAACATATTTTTAAACCATTAAGGTATTAAGGATCATTAAGAATTATCAAGTAATTTAATTTAAAAAATGGTTCTAACAGTTCGTTGCTCTATTCGTTTTTCATATTTTTCTCCTTGAAAAATTCTATTTACCAGTATTCCTGGAATATGAATTTCATTAGGATCTAAACTTCCTGCTGGCAATAATTCTTCAACCTCAGCAATTGTAATTTTAGCTGCGCCACACATACATGGATTAAAATTTCTGGCTGTTCCTTTAAATATTAAATTTCCTGCTTCGTCGCCTTTCCAAGCTTTTACTATGGCAAAATCTGCTTTAAAGGCATGTTCCATTATGTGCATTTTTCCGTTAAAGTCTCTAACTTCTTTTCCATCTGCAACTTCAGTTCCAAATCCTGCTGGTGTAAAAAATGCTGGAATTCCTGCTTGTGCAGATCGACAACGTTCGGCTAAAGTTCCTTGTGGAATTAAATCTACTTCTAGTTCACCAGAAAGCATTTGACGTTCAAACTCTGCATTTTCTCCTACATAACTTGATATCATTTTTTTGATTTGTTTTTGTTGCAATAACAATCCCAAACCAAAATCGTCAACACCTGCATTATTAGAAATGCAAGTTAGATTTTTAGTTTTTTTCTTTACTAATTCGGCTATAGAATTTTCTGGAATGCCGCACAGGCCAAAACCGCCAAGCATGATGGTCATTGTATCTTCAATTCCTTGAAGTGCTTCTTTTACCGAGTTTACTTTTTTATTTATCATAGTTTTTAAACTAGTATTATAATTGTGATGTTGAAGTTTCTACGAACTAGCCCAGACTGTAATGGAAAGCTTTGCTTGAGGAAAATTATATTTTTTCTTGACTAAAAATTGCGACCAAAGGAAGCGCATTTTTGGGCTTAGAAAAAAATAATTTTACTAGCAAACTTGTAATGGAATGCTGGAATTGGCTTCTAGAAAAACTTATAATTCAAATTCGTCTGTGTTTTGTTCTTGTTCTACGGCTGTTGAATCTCTTCGTTTGGAAGTTCCGTTGCTGTATTTAGATGGTCCGCCACAATCGACTTTTATTGACATTTCTTCGGGTTCTATAAAATCGTCCTTAGAGATTTGAAGGTCTTTATCTGCATAACATTTTTTCATAAAAAATCCCCAAATTGGTAATGCAGCTGTTGCGCCTTGACCATAGGTTATGCTTCTAAATCGTGCTGATCGATCTTCGCAACCAACCCAAACGCCAGTTACTAAATTGGGAACCATTCCAATAAACCAACCATCGGATTGATTTTGTGTTGTTCCTGTTTTTCCTGCAATGGCATTTTTAAACATATATGGATAACCTGTCCAGCGATTACTGCCACTTCCGCCACCATCTGTTCTTAAACGTTCTCCAGAACCACCTTCGGTAACGCCTTCTAATAATTTTATTACTGCAAATGCAATATCTTTATTTAAAACATCGTGTGTGTCTGGAATTGGTTCATAAATTATACCTCCATTTTTATCTTCAATTCTTGAAATAAATTGTGGTTTTATGTAAACTCCTTCATTGGCAAATGTGCTGTAAGCGCCAACCATATCCTGCACCGTAATATCTACTGCGCCAAGTGCAATTGCTGGTTGTACTGGAATTTCTGATGTTACTCCTAGTTTATGAGCTAAATCTACAACGGCTTGTGGACCAGTTTTATCTATTAATTTGGCAGAAATTACGTTTACAGAATTGGCTAATGCTTTTTTCAAAGTCATCATTCCGCGATAACGATTGTCTGAGTTTCTTGGTTCCCAATTTGTAGAAACATTGTGTCTTCCTCTTCGTATCATAAATGGTCCATCAAGCATTACATCGCATGGAGACATTCCTAATTGTTCTATTGCAGTTGCGTAAACAAATGGTTTAAAGGTAGAACCAACTTGACGTGCACCTTGACCAACGTGATCGTATTGAAAAAATTTGTAATTTATTCCTCCAACCCAAGCTTTTATTTGTCCAGATTGTGGTTCCATAGACATTAAACCTGCTTGTAGAAAATGTTTGTAATAACGAATAGAATCTAAAGGTGTCATTGTCATTTCTTTTTGTCCGTCCCAAGAAAAAACGGTCATTCTAGTTTTTACAGAAAATGTTTTTATAATGTCTTCATCAGACATGTCTTGAGCTTTTAAAATTCTCCAACGTTCTGAATTTTTCATTGCCTTATCAAAAATCTTTTTAGTTTCGGAAGATGTAATACTTATAAACGGTGCATTTTTATTACTTTTTTGTTGTTTAAAAAATTCTTCTTGCAAGTTTTTAATATGTGCTTTTACTGCATCTTCTGCATGTTGTTGAATTTTAGAATCTAATGTTGTGTAAATTTTTAGTCCATCTCCATAAACATCATACTCATCTCCATTGGGTTTTTTATGTTCTTTTACCCAATTTTTCATATAATCGCGCAGGTATTCTCTAAAATAAGTTGCTGTACCATCTAAGTGACTTTCTGGATGAAAATCTAATTTTATTGGTTTTTTTACTAAAAGTTCTTTGGCAGATTCTTCAAGATGATTATTTCTTACTAGTTGACCTAAAACTATATTTCTTCGAGTTAATGTTCTATCTGGAAAACGATTGGGGTTGAAACGAGAAGGATTGGTTAACATACCAACAATCATAGCGCTTTCTTCTATTTTTAAATCGCGTGGTTCTTTGTTAAAATATACTTTGGCAGCAGAGCGAATTCCGACAGCACCATTTACAAAATCTACTTGATTTAAGTACAAAGCAATAATTTCTTCTTTGGTATACTGTCTTTCTAATCGTATAGCAATTATCCATTCTTTAGCTTTTTGTACCATTCTAAATGGTAAAAATTTAGAACCTTCACCGTGAAATAATAATTTGGCTAATTGTTGAGTAATTGTACTTGCTCCACCATCTTTTCCTAATTTTACTGCTGCGCCAAATGTTCTTTTAGCATCAATTCCAGAATGTTCATAAAAACGTTCATCTTCTGTAGAAACTAATGCGTCTACAAGCGATTTTGGTAAATCTTTATAATTTATTGCCGTTCTATTTTCGTTGTAAAATTTACCAAGTGTAACTCCATCTGAAGATATAATTTCGGTTGCAAGATTGGATTCTGGATTTTCTAAATCGTCAAAAGATGGCATTGCACCAAATAATCCCCAAGATGCAAATAGAAAAAATAGAAATACTGATGCAAAGCCATAAAAGAATAGTCTCCAGAATTTTCTTTTGTAGTAACTAATATCTTTTACTTTGGCTGTAGTTTTTTGAGCTGTTTTATTTTGTGCCATATTTTTTTATTCTGTTGATTCTATTCTAAATCCAACTTCGGTAATTCCTTTTAATTCTTTGTCTCCAACAATTTTGCCAGTTTGTCTTACTGCTTGTTGAATTTTTATTTTGTAATCTCCTTTAAGATTGAAGGATTGATTTTGCTTATAAAAAAGTTTACTTTCTTTTACATCAGAAAATCCATCGCCAAGTAAAGTTCCGTCAAGATTTGCCATTTGATATTCTAAAGTATCTACTTTTACTTTTTTATTTGGCTGTTCTAGCGAAACAATTAAAAATAAATTACTGTATGGAAAATCGTTATTATCTCTAATGTTTACAAAAAGATTAAATTTTTTATTTACATCTAATTTTGGCAATTTAAATTTCACAATACTGTCTTTGTGCCAAGAAGTTCCAACCGATTTATATTCGTCAAAAACTCTTTTTTCATCGCAAGAAATTATAGAAACTGCCACTAAAATTAAAAGAAGGTTATTTAGAATCTTCATTCTTTTTTATAATTATTGGTTTTTTATTTGCTGGTTTATTTAGGTTTGGATTCTGATTTGGGTTTTGATTTTGATTAGGATTTGGTTTTTGTTGATTTGGATTTATCTTGTTCTGATTGGGATTAATTTTGTTTTGATTTGGATTTGCATTCTGATTAGTATTTGCAGAAGCGACTTTGTTTTTATTTTTATTATTGTGCTTCTTTTTTGGTTGATCAAAACGCGTTAAACTCTCTTGTCCCATTGCATTATTAAAATTTGCTTCTTGCTCTACAACTAGTTCAATTGCAAAATCTTCTAATGATGAAACTCTAATTTTTTGTTTATTTTGAACAATAATTTCTCTTACTTGTTCTATTTTTAAAACGTGCCAATTTGCAAAATTATCGGTATAGGCAAACCACATTAATCCTTTAAAAATATCTTGTTTCTGACAAATTGCATCACCTTTTTCTGTGTGTAATTTTGTTTCAAATTCTGGAAAATCTTTTAATGCATCTAAATAAGTATCCAATTCATAATTTAAGCAACATTTTAGTTTTCCGCATTGTCCAGCAAGTTTTTGAGGATTTAAAGAAAGTTGTTGGTATCTTGCTGCTGAGGTATTTACACTTCTAAAATCGGTTAACCAAGTAGAACAACACAATTCTCTACCACAAGAACCAATACCACCAAGTCGAGCTGCTTCTTGACGAAAACCAACTTGTTTCATCTCAATTCTAGCTTTAAATGTTTGTGCAAATTCTTTAATTAATTGTCTAAAATCTACTCTATCTTCTGCTGTGTAATAAAAAATTGCTTTAGATCCATCGCCTTGAAATTCTATATCAGAAATTTTCATTTGCAATTTTAAAGCAATAGCAATTTCACGAGCTTTAACTTTCATTGGCTCTTCTTTATCTCTAGCTTCGCTCCAAATATCAATGTCTCTTTGCGATGCTTTTCTATAAATTTTGGTAATATCTGGACTTTTTATACTAACACCTTTTTTCTTCATTTGCACACGCACCAATTCTCCTGTGAGTGTTACAATACCAATATCGTGTCCTGGCGCAGCTTCTGTAGCAACAATATCGCCAATGCTTAAAGTAATTTTTTCTGAATTTCTATAAAATTCTTTTCTTCCGTTTTTAAAACGTACTTCAACACAATCAAAAGGTACTTCACCGTTTGGCAAATTCATATTAGCCAACCAATCGAAAACGGTTAGTTTATTGCAGCTGTCTGTGCCGCAAGTTCCATTATTTTTACAACCTTTAGGCGCACCGCCATCTGAGGTTGAACAACTTGTACAAGCCATAATTATATAGATAGTGTTGCTAATTGCAACTTAAGTTCATAAAACGATTAATTGGTAAAGATAGTATTTTTAAAAAATAAATTCCAATAAAAAAATTCCAAATTCCAATTACTAATAATACGTTGAAATTTGAAATTTAAAGATTCAGATTATAGTGTTTTATTCTAAAATCTTATACAATTTAGTATTGAATTTAAAACCTTTTATTTTATGAAATATAAATTTATAACACTAATAATTAATCAATACTCAACAATATCATTAAATTAAGATAAACAACACGAAAATTTAACATTATAAATTTCTTTGTAAGAAAATAAATTGTAAATTTGGGTAAATTCTATTGTATGAATCAGTTACGCAGTTACGCAGTTACGCAGTTACGCAGTTACGCAGTTACGCAGTTATGCAGTTACGCACAAATACCTTATGTATATGTGTGTAGCAAAAACAATATATTTTGTTAAACGAGTAAAGAAGAAGACCATTTGTGTTCAGTTCGCACCACGCAGAAAAGGAACTGGCTCTAAATATCTTCTAACCTAAAAACTTTATTTT
>NZ_JAYUPK010000130.1:0-15480 GCF_043760115.1 Flavobacterium sp. | reverse complement strand
CATTATTTTACACCAAATGGCGATGGTTATCACGATTCTTGGAATATTGTAGGATTAGCAAATCAACCTAACGCAAAAATTTATATATTTGACCGATTTGGAAAATTAATAAAACAAATCAGTTCAAACGGCGATGGTTGGGATGGAACATTTAACGGTCAACTACTACCAGCAACAGATTATTGGTTCTCTGTAAATTACCTAGAACAAACATTCGAAAAACAATTTAAAGCCCATTTCTCATTAAAAAGATAGATTATAAATTTCTGATTACAACAAAAAAGGATTCTCAATCGAGAATCCTTTTTTGTTGTATTAAATAATAGTGAATTAGAAAATATTAAAAAAGTTGCTACTTAAAATTAGTTTTAGTTATTATTTTGCCATTCGAAGGCGTCTTCATCCTGAGATATTTCGCTTCTTTCTGATTTACAACTTTTGATTTTCCAATTCGTTGTATAAGTACCAGCTCCATCTGAAAAGAATCCATATAAAATATAATAATCATTCTGCTTTTCAAGTTTGAATTGATTCTTGTTAAGTTCTCCACTGTAATTAGGGTTGAACATTTTTGACACATCAAGTTTAATTTGACATTCATTTAATTTAATTGTCAAATTCTCAAGCATATATTTAGGATAATCCATTTTAAAATCTGAGCCAAACCAATCCTTGTTGTCAATTTTGCAGATATAGTTTGCATCAATACTTTCGCAAAATTCAATTTTATGAAACTCTTTATTAAAGTCTTTAATTGACCAAAATAATTTAATTTTAGTATTAAAATCAATCTGTCCAGAGTTTATTTTTTCAACTACTCTAGTTTTTTGATTTTTTTTTATTTTACTAAAGTATAATTTTTGGAATAAAGTAAAGATTAATAAAATCGAAATTATGATTAGAATTGAAATTACAAATTTATTCTTCATTTATTTTTTTAATAATTATTACTTATAATCACGGTTTACTATTATAAACTTGTAATGCATTTTTAAGAATTTCAACTGAACGAATTAAATCTTCTTTCTTTAAAACATAAGCAATTCTAACCTCATTTAAACCCATATTTGGAGTAGAATAAAATCCTGCTGCTGGAGCAACCATTACAGTTTCTCCATTGTAATCATACGATTCTAATAACCATTGCGCAAAATCATCAGCATTTTTTACAGGCAATTGTGCAATACAATAAAATGCACCTTTTGGTAAACCAACTTTTACACCTTCAATTTTATTTAATTCAGAAATTAAAACATCTCTACGTTCTTTATATTCTTCAATAACTTCTGTAAAATAACTTTGTGGAGTTTCAAGTGCAGCTTCACTTGCAATTTGTGCAAATGTTGGCGGACTCAATCTAGCTTGTGCAAATTTCATTGCAGTTGCCATAACTTCTTTATTTTTAGAAACTATACAACCAATTCTTGCGCCACACATACTGTAACGTTTAGAAACAGAATCAATCATTATCGCATTTTCTTCAATTCCTGGCACATTCATTACAGAATAATGTTTTTCTGTTTCATCATAAATAAATTCACGATAAACTTCATCTGCAATTAAAAACAAATCATATTTTTTTACCAAAGCCGCTAGTTGCTGAATTTCTTCATTAGAATATAAATATCCTGTAGGATTTCCAGGATTACAAATTAAGATAGCTTTAGTTTTAGAAGTTATAAGTTTTTCAAAATCGGCAATTGGAGGCAAAGCAAAACCTGTTTCAATTGTAGAAATTACAGGTACAACTTTTACACCAGATGCAGTAGAAAAACCATTATAATTAGCATAAAATGGTTCTGGAATAATAATTTCATCATCAACATCCATTGTGCTTCCCATTGCAAAAAGTAACGCTTCAGAACCTCCAGTTGTAACAATTATATCTTGTACATCAATTGGTAATCCATGATTTTTATAATAATTAGAAAGTTTAATTCTATAACTTTCAAATCCAGCAGAATGTGAATATTCTAAAACTTTTATATCAACATTTTTAACCGCATCTAAAGCACATTGTGGCGTTTTAATATCTGGTTGACCAATGTTTAAATGATATACTTTATTACCTTTTTTCTTAGCAATATCTGCATAAGGAACCAATTTTCTAATTGGCGATTCGGGCATTTGTTTTCCTTTATTTGAAACTTGTGGCATGATTATATATTTATTTATGCAAATTTGCGATATTTTATTGTAATTATCATAATAAAAGGTTTTGTAACTGCTATTTTTTATTAAATTTATTCAAAATTTTATTAATGAAATTAAAAATTATATACCTTTTTATTTTTTTGTTTATTCAAACCGCTTTTTCTCAGAATGGTTTTCTTTTAGAGAGTAAAAAGAGCAAAATAACAATTCCTTTTAAACTACTAAACAATTTAGTAATTATTCCTATAGAAGTAAATGGAGTAACATTGAATTTTCTATTAGATACTGGAGTTGAAGAATCAATTTTATTTAGTTTAGACGAATCAGATGAAGTTAGTTTTTCTAAAATTGAGAAAATAAAAATAAAAGGATTTGGAAGTAAAGAACCATTTGACGGATTTAAATCGACTAAAAATATCTTAAAAGCTAAAGAATTTACAGATAACGACCATACTTTGTATCTAGTTTTAGATCAAGATATTAATATTTCATCTCAAATAGGAATTCCAGTAAACGGAATAATTGGCTACCATTTTTTTCAAAATAACAGTGTAAAAATAAATTATATTACCAAAAAAATCACAATTTATAAATCGGATAAAGAATTCTCAAAAACACAAAATCAATATTCTAAAACACCATTACAATTTCATGATGGAAAGCCATATATTATTGGCAAAACCACCTTTGAGACATCAAATGAATTGCAAACAAAACTATTAATTGATACAGGCAATACAGATGCAATATGGCTTTTTAAAGAAAAAAGCAATCAAATTGTATTGCCAAAAATAAACTTTGATGATTTTCTTGGAAAAGGATTTAGCGGTGATGTTTTTGGAAAAAGAGGTAGAATAAAAACATTTGAATTAGGAGATTTTAAACTAAACAATCCATTAGTTGCTTTTCCAGATGCAGTTTCAACAACAGATATAGACACTATTCAAAACCGATTAGGATCAATTGGAGCCGAAGTAATGAAACGTTTCACAGTAGTTTTTGATTATAAAAATCAGTTTTTATACCTAAAGAAAAATAGCAACTTCAACAATCCATTTCAATTTAATATGTCTGGAATAGAAATTCAGCATCAAGGATTACAATGGATATCAGAATCTTATGAAGAAAACCCAGCATTTTCAAATAATTTTTTCGATGCAGATGGAAATAAAATCTCTAACAACTTAAAATACAAGTTTTCGCTAAAACCAATTTATGTAATAGGAAATATCCGAAAAGATTCTCCAGCAGATGTATCAGGACTAAAAAAAGGAGATGTAATTGTAAAAATAAATTCTAAAAACGGTTACAATTTTACATTACAAGATATAAACGATTTATTAAAATCTGAAGAAGGAAAAACAATTAAATTCGAAGTAGAACGTAAAACTAAATCACTCAAATTCGAGTTTCAATTAAAAAGCATGTTATAAAAAAACGCCTTATTTCTAAGACGTTTCAGTTATTATTGCATCGGACCAGTTTTCTTTTTCTCCAATATATTTACTTCGGGTTTAACAACCACTAAACCTTTAATTTTGATTGCAACCAAGCCATTTTCAACATTTACAGCATTACTTTCAACCGTAATTGTTTTCACAATCGGACCAGGATTCATATTGTATTTAACTTCAATTTTTCCAGTTTTTCCCGGTAAAATAGGATCTTTAGAAAAAGTTGGAATAGTACAACCACAAGTAGACTTCACATTTGTAAGAATTAGCGGTTCATTACCAGTATTTGTAAACTCAAATGTTCTAATTCCATTATCGTTATCCTTAGAAACAGTACCATAATCAATAGTATTGTCCTTATCTTTAAACTCAATTTTAGCTTGAGAAAACCCAATTCCAGAAACCAAAACCGCCACAAAAAGTATAATTTTTTTCATCATTTTAATAATTTGGTTCGTGTAAAAATAACTACTTTAAATTAATACACAAAAAATTAAATCTTAATTTTTTATAAAAGTACCTTTTACTTACTTTTGCAGATAGAATACAAATAGTATACCAAATATTTTTAAAACTCGTGCTGATTTATATCAGTAGCAAATGGCTTGGGCTTTATTAACAATCCATTTTCCTGCTTTCCATTGCAAGTTGCGATAAAAATCGCAAGCTTTCCATTGCAATCAGGGCTAAAAGACTTTGGTAATGAACTTTATTAAGAAATAAAATCAAATATCTAATATCATAAATCTAATATATAAATGATTCCAGCACAATTCAACGCCAAAGAAATAGAAAATAAATGGTATGACTATTGGATGAAAAACGATTATTTCACATCCAAACCAGATTCGCGTACACCATATACCATAGTAATTCCGCCACCAAATGTAACTGGAGTTTTACACATGGGACACATGTTGAATAATACCATTCAAGATGTACTAATTCGTCGTGCGAGATTAAAAGGTTTCAACGCATGTTGGGTTCCAGGAACAGATCATGCCTCAATAGCAACCGAAGCCAAAGTTGTAGCCAAACTAAAAAGTGAAGGAATTAACAAAAACGATTTAACTCGCGAAGAATTTCTAAAACACGCTTGGGATTGGACAACTAAATATGGAGGAACAATTCTAGAACAACTAAAACAATTAGGATGTTCTTGTGATTGGTCTAGAACCAAGTTCACTATGGACGATGATATGTCACAATCTGTAATACATTCTTTTATAGATTTATACAATAAAGGATTAATTTATCGTGGTTATAGAATGGTAAATTGGGATCCAGAAGCCAAAACAACGTTGTCCGACGAAGAAGTGATTTTTGAAGAACGACAAGGAAAATTATATTTTTTAAAATATAAGTTAGTGCAAGATGATTCCTCTCCTTTGGAGAGGTTAGGAGAGGAAATAACTGTTGCAACAACACGTCCAGAAACAATTTTTGGAGATACAGCAATTTGTATAAATCCTAATGATGAACGTTTTTTACACTTAAAAGGTAAAAAAGCAATAATTCCAATATCAGGAAGAATAATTCCTATTATTGAAGATGAATACGTAGATATAGAATTCGGAACTGGATGTTTAAAAGTAACTCCAGCTCACGATATGAATGACAAAACACTAGGAGAGAAGCACAATTTAGAAATTATAGACATATTTAATGACGATGCAACTTTAAACACTTTTGGTTTGCATTATCAAGGAAAGGACCGATTTGTAGTTAGAGAAGAAATTGCCAAAGAACTAGAAACAATTGGTGCTTTAGCCAAAACAGAAACACATCTTAATAAAGTTGGAACTTCAGAAAGAACCAAAGCAGTTATAGAACCAAGATTATCAGATCAATGGTTTCTAAAAATGGAAGATTTGGTAAAACCAGCCATAAAAGCAGTTTTAGAATCAGATGAAATAAAATTATATCCAAAACGATTTGATAATATTTACAGACATTGGTTAGAAAACATTCGCGATTGGAATATTTCTCGTCAACTTTGGTGGGGACAACAAATTCCGGCTTATTTCTATGGCGATGGAAAAGAAGATTTTGTAGTTGCCAAAAATATTGAAGAAGCTTTAGTTTTAGCAAAACTCAAAACACAAAACCCACAACTCACAACAAAAAACTTACGCCAAGACCAAGACGCACTTGATACTTGGTTTTCATCTTGGTTGTGGCCAATGGCAGTTTTTGGTGGAATTTTAAATCCAGAAAACGAAGATTTTAAATATTATTATCCAACTAATGACTTAGTAACTGGTCCAGATATTTTATTCTTCTGGGTTGCCCGAATGATTATTGCAGGTTATGAATATGCTGGCGAAAAACCTTTTACAAATGTATATTTAACTGGTTTAGTTCGTGATAAAGAACGTAGAAAAATGTCTAAATCGTTAGGAAATTCACCTGATCCTTTAGAATTAATAGAAAAATTCGGTGCCGATGGAGTTCGTGTAGGATTACTTTTAAGTGCTTCTGCAGGAAACGACATCATGTTTGACGAAGAACTTTGCAATCAAGGAAAAGCATTTTCTAACAAAATTTGGAATGCCTTTAAACTGATAAAAGGTTGGGAAGTTTCTACAACTATTCCGCAACCTCAATCCTCTAAAGTTGCCATAGAATGGTATGAAGCTAAATTGCAACAAACACTTTTAGAAATAGAAGATCATTTTGAAAAATACAGAATATCTGATGCATTAATGGCAATTTACAAAATGGTTTGGGACGATTTTTGTTCGTGGTTTTTAGAAATGATAAAACCGGCTTACCAACAACCAATTGACAAAGCAACGTTTGACAAAGCTATAGAAATGATGGAAAGTAATTTAAAATTACTAAATCCATTTATGCCGTTTTTAACTGAAGAAATTTGGCATTTAATTGAAGAAAGAACATCTGAAAATGCTTTAATTGTTTCGCAATGGCCAGAATCAAAAGCATTTAATGAAAAATTAATTTTAGATTTTGAAACCACAATCGAAGTTATTTCTGGAATTAGAACCATTAGAAAAAATAAAAATATTCCTTTTAAAGACGCAATAGATTTTAGCATAATAAATAATGAAAATAGTTCAACTTATTTTGATGCTGTAGTTTCTAAACTGGGAAACATTACTAAATTAGAATATGTATCTCAAAAATTAGATGGTGCTTTATCATACAGAGTAAACTCTAATGAATATTTTATTCCAATTACAGGAAATATAGATGTTGAAGCCGAAATTGCAAAATTAACCGAAGAATTAATTTATAACAAAGGATTTTTAAAATCGGTTCAAGCAAAATTATCAAATGAAAAATTTGTAAACGGTGCACCAGAAAAAGTTTTAGAAATAGAACGTAAAAAAGAAGCAGATACTATAAGTAAAATTGCAACAGTCGAACAAAGCTTAGCAAATTTAAAATAAATTTAAAATATTTTTAGTCAATTAAATCCTGAGTTCGCTTGGGATTTTTTTGTTGAATTATTTATCCTTCCATTCTTTATCAAAATCTTGTTGTGTTTTATTTGGAAGAAAATAAGCATCGTGATTTTTACCAATATCATACGAAATTGAAGAATGAATTAAAGTTTTTAAGTCATTAACAATCCAATCTGGAGAGCCATTTTTTTCAATTCCGTTGGTAAGAACTTTTGTTGCTTTACCATTTTCCATAAAAACTTTCAATAATAAACTTGGTTCCATATATCCAGAACTTGAAGTTCCAGTATAAACTTCATTTACAATTTTTCCGTTGTTAAAAGTAATTTTTAACTCTATATTATTTCTTGGTCTTTTAGATGTAACACCATATCTAGCAAAGCTTTCAATACTTTTTATTGTAGATAAAAAATAAATAGTTTGTTGTTTACTACTTTCAATGTAACCAGGATTAAAATCACTTTTGGTATGGTCATTAATTTCATTAATAATTTCTGTATTAAACATTTCAATTATTTTCGGATTTTCAATTACTATAGTATCATACTCAGATTTTGAAGTAAAAAAATCACCATATAATGCAAAGAAAAAAACAGATACGAATAGTAAACCTGAAAATACTGCTAAAATTAATATTCTAGTATTTTTAGATTTTTTATTATTTTCAATTGGTAAAGTCATAATGATTTGATTTTGAAATTAATAATGAATGTCAAATATAAAAAAATCCTCAATTGAATTAACAATTGAGGAAATCTATTATTTGATATGAAATAACTATTAAACCAAAACCCATTCGCCATTAGCAATTAAACTTTCGGCTTTTTTAAATTTCATTTCTTCCGTTTTGCCACTCATAATGTGTTTTATGGTAACTGTATCGTTTCTATTAATTTTTGGGGTTTCTCTAACTATTGTTTCTGTAACTTGACGTTGTTGTGTTTGTCCAGCTTCACGGTTTTGCGCTGCAAGTTCATCACTATTTAAAACTTCGTCTTTACTTGTAATATAGTTTTCTTTTTGCTTAATTTCTTTAGCTTCTTGAATGGTGTTTTGTTGCGGTAAATCTCCTTTAAACAAGAAAGAAATTACTTCTTTATTTACACCATCAAGCATTGTTCTAAACAATTTAAATGCTTCTAATTTATAAATTAGCAACGGATCTTTTTGTTCGTGAACAGCCAGTTGAACCGATTGTTTCAACTCGTCCATTTTGCGTAAATGCTTTTTCCAAGCTTCATCAACTATTGCTAATGTTATGTTTTTTTCAAAATCGGCAACCAATTGTGCTCCTTTAGAATCATAAGCTTTCTTTAAATCGGTTACAACATTCAACGTTTTTAATCCATCTGAAAACGGAACAATAATTCTTTCAAATTTATTTCCTTCATTTTCATATACATTTTGAACTATTGGAAACGCTTCTCTTGCACTTCTTTCGGTTTTTTCGGTATAATATTGTAATGCAGCTTTGTACACTTTTCCAGTCAATTCCATTTCAGATAATTTTGCAAAATCTGATTCAGAAACTGGTGATGTCATAGAAAAATAACGAATTAATTCAAATTCAAAATTCTTGAAGTCATTTCTAACTTTATTATCTGACACAATTACTTCACAAGTGTCGTACATCATATTGGCGATGTCTAACTTTAATCTTTCACCGTGCAATGCATGACGACGACGTTTGTAAACAACTTCACGTTGCGCGTTCATAACATCATCATATTCTAGCAAACGCTTACGTGTACCAAAATTGTTTTCTTCCACTTTTTTCTGTGCACGTTCTATAGATTTGGTCATCATAGAATGCTGAATTACTTCACCTTCTTTCAATCCCATTCTGTCCATAACTTTGGCAACTCTATCTGAACCAAAAAGACGCATTAAATTATCTTCTAGAGAAACATAAAATTGTGAACTTCCTGGATCACCTTGACGACCAGCACGACCACGTAACTGACGGTCAACACGACGCGAATCGTGACGTTCTGTACCAATAATTGCCAATCCACCAGCAGCTTTTACTTCTGGAGAAAGTTTAATATCGGTTCCACGACCAGCCATATTTGTTGCAATTGTTACCACACCAGATTTTCCAGCTTCTTCAACAATTTGAGCTTCTTGTTTGTGCATTTTTGCATTCAATACGTTGTGAGTTACACCACGCATTTTTAACATTCTACTTAATAATTCTGAAATTTCTACGGATGTTGTACCAATTAAAACTGGTCTTCCTGCTGCAGAAAGTTGCGAAACATCTTCGATAACTGCATTGAATTTTTCACGAACAGAACGATAAATTAAATCTTCTCTGTCTAAACGTGACATGCCTCTATTGGTAGGAATTTCTACAACGTCTAATTTATATATTTGCCAAAACTCGCCTGCTTCTGTAGTTGCAGTTCCTGTCATTCCGGCAAGTTTATTGTACATTCTAAAGTAATTTTGAAGAGTAATTGTCGCAAAAGTTTGCGTTGCAGCTTCAATAGTTACTTGTTCTTTGGCTTCAATGGCTTGATGCAAACCGTCAGAATAACGACGACCATCCATTATACGTCCAGTTTGTTCATCGACAATCATAATTTTATTGTCCATAATTACATATTCTACATCTTTTTCAAAAAGTGTATATGCTTTTAACAATTGCGTTAAAGTATGAATTCGCTCGCTTTTGATTCCGAAATCTTGAAACAATTTTTCTTTTAATTCAGCTTCAGCATCTTTATCAAGATTTTGTTTTTCTATTGTTGCAATTTCAGTTCCAATATCTGGAAGAACAAAGAAAGTTTCATCTGTATCTTGCGATAGAAATTTAATTCCGTTATCTGATAATTCTACCTGATTATTTTTTTCTTCAATAACAAAATATAATGCTTCATCAACCTTTGGCATTTCGCGGTTGTTATCTTGCATGTATTGATTTTCAGTTTTTTGTAGCAACTGTTTGTTTCCTTCTTCACTTAAAAATTTAATCAATGCTTTATTTTTAGGCAAAGCACGATAAGCTCTTAACAATTGAAAACCACCATCTTTAGTATTTCCTTCTTTTATTAAACGTTTGGCTTCAGTTAAAAAACCATTTGCCAATTGACGTTGTAAGCTAAAAAGATTTTCAATTTTTGGTTTTAATTCTGTAAATTCGTGTCTATCGCCATCAGGAACTGGACCAGAAATTATTAATGGCGTTCTTGCATCATCAATTAAAACAGAATCTACTTCATCTACAATTGCGTAATTATGCTTTCTTTGAACTAAATCTTCTGGCGAATTTGCCATATTATCACGCAAGTAATCAAATCCAAATTCGTTATTTGTTCCATAGGTAATGTCAGCTTCATAAGCTTTTCTTCTTGCATCCGAATTTGGAGAATGATTGTCAATACAATCTACTGTAATTCCGTGAAATTCAAACAATGGAGCTTTCCAAGTACTATCTCTTCGAGCCAGATAATCGTTTACGGTTACTAAGTGAACACCATTTCCTGTCAAAGCATTTAAGTAGAGTGGAAGTGTAGCGACAAGAGTTTTACCTTCACCAGTTTGCATTTCAGAAATTTTACCTTGATGTAAAACAATTCCACCAATTAACTGAACGTCATAGTGAATCATGTCCCAAGTAATTTCTTTTCCTGCAGCATTCCAAGAATTTGCCCAATTGGTTTGATCTCCAACAAGAGTAATATATGGTTTTGTTGCAGAAAGTTCTCTATCTTTTTCTGATGATGAAACTGTAATTGTTGTATTATCTTTAAAACGTTTAGCCGTTTCTTTAACAACTGCAAAAGCTTCTGGAAGGATTTCCATTAATACTTTTTCAGAAATATCATACGCTTCTTTTTCTAATGTATCAATTGCGTTATAAATTTCTTCTCTATCGTCAATATCTGGTGTGTTTTCTGCTTCTAATTTTTTAGCTGCAATTGCTGCATCTTTATCTGCTCTTGCGGCTTTAATTTTGGCTTTAAATTCGGCAGTTTTAGCTCTTAAACTATCGTGAGATAAAGAAGCTAAATTACTTTCGAACGATTTTATTTTAGCAACTAGAGGTTGAATTGACTTAACATCTTTTTGAGATTTATCTCCTACAAAAGCTTTAAGTATGCTATTTATGAAACTCATAACTAATTTATATTTATATTTTAATAATGGTATGCAAATTTAAACAAAAAAAAAGCCTCTCAGGAGACTTTTTTCTGTTGTGGTTGTTTATTTTTTAATATTCATCCTCGTTCCAAAGATAATCTTCGTCGGTTGGATAATCTGGCCAAATTTCTTCCATTGATTCATATATTTCACCTTCGTCTTCTATAGATTGTAGGTTTTCAACTACTTCTAGCGGAGCACCAGCTCTAATTGCGTAGTCAATAAGTTCGTCTTTGGTTGCTGGCCACGGTGCATCACTTAAATATGATGCTAATTCTAATGTCCAATACATCTTCTTTCGGGTTTAAATTTGTGCAAAAATAAATTTATTACTGAAAAAGTCAAGTTTTTTTTGATTTATTTTTCAAATAAGTTTAAGAACGTTTTTTTAATTTTTGATTTTTGATTGAAGATTAACGATTTTAGATTTGTAAAAGCTAAGATTTTAATCTAATATTTTTTAAAAAATCTTAAATCACAAATCGATAATCTTAAATCAGAAATACTACTTCCTCGGTATCCATTTTACTTCATCTGCGTTTAAATCGTGAGACAACTTTCGTGCCAACACAAAAAGGTAGTCAGAAAGTCGGTTTAGGTATTTAATTGCTATGTCAGCAACTGGTTCGTTATGACTTAAATGTACTGCTAAACGTTCTGCACGACGACATACGCAACGTGCAACGTGACAATATGACACAGTTGTGTGTCCGCCAGGAAGTACAAAATGTGTCATTTGCGGAAGCGAATCTTCCATTGCATCTATTTCGTTTTCTAAAAGTTCTATATCTTCCTCTATTATTCCTAGATTTTTTAAACGTTTTTCGCCATTTTTTAAGACTTCTTTTTCTGGTGGCGTTGCTAAAATTGCTCCAACAGTAAATAATCTATCTTGAATTTCTATAAGAATTTCTTTATAATGTTGGTTCATGTCTTGGTCGCGAATTAATCCTATATACGAATTTAATTCGTCTACAGTTCCATAACTTTCTATTCGTTCGTGGTCTTTAGGAACTCTTGTGCCACCAAAAAGTGCTGTTGTTCCGTTATCGCCAGTTTTAGTATATACTTTCATTTTTTAAATTAGGATTTTGATATTTACGAATTAGGAATTTTTAATTTAGGATTTCTAAAGAACCAAATTTACTGTATTAATTCTAATAATGCGTTAACAAAATTAGTTTGTGAATTTTCTGATAGATTGAAATACAAATCGGGTTCTATACATTCTACTTCCATTAAATGTAATTGATTATTTATGATTATTCCATCAACTCTTGCGTACAATAATTTATCTGGAAAAGTGTTTACAATTTTTTGTGCTTGATTTATTATATCTTTATTTGGATGAACTAAAGTATATTTTCCACCAAATTGTACTTGAATTCTAAAATCGCCAATGGCTGGTTTTTTATTTACAGAATGTGAAAACTGTTTGTTGAAAAATATAAAAGACGTTTCGCCTTCGGTAACTATTTGTGGCATATATTGTTGAAGCAACAATTCTTTTTCTTGTGCAATAGATTGATATTGCTGATTGATTTGTTCTATTTGAGAAACTTCAAAAAGTTGTGTTTGGTAAGATCCAGCAGAAAATGCTGGCTTTAGTACTGCTTTTTCCCAATGGCTTGGAATTATTTGCGATAAGTTTAAAGTATTTGTTTTTTCTATAAAAATGGTTGGAAGTATCTTTATTCCTTGATTTTCAAAATCTCGTAAATAGAATTTATGTTTGTTTTTTTGAATAATTTCAATTGCATTTAGGGTTTTAATTCCTAATGCTTGAATGTGGTTTAACCAAGTGTTGAACTGGTTTTGTTTTTCGTAATAATCCCAAGTGTTTCGAAAAACTAGGTAATCATATTGTGTCCAATCTATGGATTTATCATCCCAAATTACAGCTGTTGCAGTAATATTATACTTGGCTAACGCTGGTATTAATTGTTGGTCTGGTAGGTTTAAATTGGGTAAATTTTGGCAAGTTAATAAAGCAATTTTCATTTTTGTAACGGTTGTAAATATTCAATAAATTTAATCTATTAGCCCAGATTGACTGGAATAACATCCCGATTTTTATCGGGATTTATGGAAGGAAAGCTGGAATTGCATAACTAAATTAAGCCCAAGCCATTTGCTACTAGATTGCTTCAAAATTCGCAATGGCTTATTTATGAATTTTAGGATTTACAGTATCACTTTCTATTAAACCATCGCGAAGACGAATGACTCTGTGGGCATATTCGGCAATTTCTTCTTCGTGAGTTACCAAGATTACTGTGTTTCCGTTGGCGTGAATGTCTCCAAAAAGTTTCATAATTTCTTCAGACGTTTTACTGTCTAGATTTCCTGTTGGTTCATCGGCAAGAATGATGGAAGGTTTGTTAACAAGTGCACGAGCAATAGCAACACGTTGACGTTGTCCACCAGAAAGTTGGTTGGGTTGATGATCCATTCTATCGGCAAGATTTACTTGGGTTAGCACTTCTGTAGCACGAAGATTTCTTTCGGTTTTAGAATATCCTGCATAAATCATTGGTAAAGCAACATTGTCTAACGCCGTTGTTCTTGGTAAAAGATTAAAGGTTTGAAAAACGAAACCTATTTCTTTATTACGAATTTCGGCTAGATCGTCGTCGTGCATTTGCGAAACATCTTTTCCGTTTAAAATATAACTTCCAGATGTTGGCGTGTCTAAACAACCCAAAAGGTTCATTAATGTAGATTTTCCTGATCCACTTGGACCCATTAATGCTACATATTCGCCTTTGTTTATTTGTAAATCGATTCCTTTTAAAACGTTTATAATTTCGGTGCCAAGAACGAAATCTCGCTTTATATTGGTTATATTGATAAGAGAATTTGACATAAATACTATATTAACAATTGTATTAGTAGCAATTAAATAATGAAAGTTACAAAGTTGAATAAAAATTAACCATAATTATGTAAATTTTATGATAAAATGTATAACAATAGAGTTTTAAGAACTGTTTAGGTTTGTATTTAAATTTAAACTTATTTATTATGAAAAAAAATGTATTAAAATTTGGATTGTTTTCAGTGGTTTTACTAGGAATGGTTTCTTGTCAAAACAAAGAAAAAGAAATGGCTGATAAAAGAATTATGGCTTTAGAAAGTTATGTAGATTCGTTAAAAGCAGTTTCGGCAGATGATTTAGAAACCAACTGGGAACAAATTTCTGTTGATTACGATAGAAAAACAACTGATGCTAATGATGCAATGGCAAGTCTTGATGAAAACACTAGAACTTCATCTCAAGCTAAAGTTGATGCAAGTAGTGCAAAGTATGATGAAATAAAAGTTTCTGTAACCTCTAGGGTAGAAGCTAAAAAAATGGCTGCAACACCAGCAACTGCACCAAATGCTAAAAGGGTATTGAGAGATAAATTATTTATGCCAGGTCAAATGGGCGACGATATGAGTTTTTCTTGGGTAAACAAAGACAATATTTTAAGCGTTTATGATAAATTCTTTGAATCTTACAAAACTAATAAAGAAAATTTTTCTAGAGAAGATTATGATGAAATAAAATTGATGTATGAAGCGCTTGATAGTAGAAAAAACACTGTTGAAAAAGAAGGTTTATCAAGTGAAGACAATACTAAAATTGCTTCTATAAAATTTAAATTTGGACCAATGTTTAAATTAAACAGAGTAGGTGCCAAATCTGAAGAAAACCAAGAAGCTAAAGAATAATATTTACTTTTAATTT
Organism: Flavobacterium sp.; assembly: GCF_043760115.1. Classification (GTDB taxonomy): domain Bacteria; phylum Bacteroidota; class Bacteroidia; order Flavobacteriales; family Flavobacteriaceae; genus Flavobacterium. The sequence goes on along the minus strand of NZ_JAYUPK010000130.1, from coordinate 565 downwards.
TAATTCAGGAAAATGACAATCTGGGAAGGTTGTCATTTTTTTTTAATTAAATAATTTATAAAATAAAATTCCATAAAAATATCCAACTAAAACTAGTGTTATAACTCCAAGAATTGTAGGAATTATTTTTTTTCTGTTTGCGTTTTTAAATTCAATATTATTTTTCATAACTCTCATTTTTAAAGTTATACAAAATTATAAAATTATATTCTAATAACAAAATGTTCTTTTTCTTGTTGGGTTCTAAAAAAAACAAAACCCCATTGAAACGTATCAATTGTTACTGAAACTTTGTTGTTATTTTTTATAATTTTCCAAGCTTCTTCCATTTCTGTTGACCAATGAATGTCATCGAAAATCCAAACAGAATCGTTAGTTATTGTAGGTAATAAAAGTTCAAAATACTCTAATGTTGCTTTTTTTGTGTGGTTTCCGTCAAAGTAGATTAGTGAATTGGGTTGGGTTCTAGCCCAATCATTTTTTAAAAATGTAGAAAATTCGGTATTTATAAATTCAATATTATTAAAATCTTGCAATTTACATTGATTTTTTGCAATTGCCATTG
>NZ_JAYUPK010000129.1:0-5580 GCF_043760115.1 Flavobacterium sp. | reverse complement strand
TTACACCTTCGGTTTCCTTAAAATTAATATGTAAGTGAGGCAAAATTTTATCCAATCCGAAAATAAATAAAGCACCAAGTGCAAACCCAACTGCGGCTGGGATTACTTTCACAAATCCGTCGCCTTCACTCATTTCTATTGATGGCGCAAGTAAACTCCAAAAACTTGCTGCAACCATAACGCCACCAGTAAATCCTAACATTCCGTCAAAAACTGTACGGTTCATTCCTTTAAAGAAAAACACGAACGATGCGCCAAGAGCAGTTACAAACCAAGTAAACATTGTGGCATAAAACGCTGCTAAAATTGGACTAATACTCGAAAAATAATCTATAATTGATTGATACATATTTATTTTATATATAAATTAGTTGCTATTTTATTTGATATTATAATGGTATTTTTTTCTAATTGTAAAGTCAAAGTTTCATCAAAATTTTCTTTTTCAATGATTTTAATTTTTGATCCTAAAGAAATTTTTTGTTTGTCTAAATATTGCAAAAATGATGGTGATGAATCTTTTACACCTACGCATTGATATTCGTGACCAATATTTGCTTCTGATAAAAGCAATTTATCCACTTTTTTAATGATTCCATTTTCATCTGGAATTGGGTCGCCATGAGGATCAAATGATGGAAAACCTAAAAAACTATCTAATTTATTGATCAATTTTTCTGATTTTATATGTTCTAATTCTTCGGCTATTTCGTGTACTTCATCCCAAGAAAAATGTAATTTATCTACTAGAAAAACTTCCCACAAACGATGTTTTCTTACAATCATTTTGGCTGTGTAAAATCCTTTATCTGTTAACGTTACTCCTTGATATTTTTGATAAGAAACCAATTCTTTTTCAGATAATTTCCTTAACATATCAGTTACCGATGATGCTTTAGTATTTAGCATTCCAGCAATGGCATTCGTATTTACACCTTTATGCAAAACAGATGATAAATGATAGATAACTTTAAGGTAATTCTCTTCGGATGTGGTCATAAAAATAAATATCAACAAATATAAAAATAAATTTGATACAAGTAAAAATTTTTTTAGTTTTGTCTAAAAATTTATTCTGATGAAAAAATATTTTCTGCTGATTTTATTATTCATATCACAAATAATCCTTGCTCAAACTATTGAACCCATTCAAGCAGATAGACCAGACCAAACAGAAACTCCAGCAATTGTGCCCAAAGGAATGTTTCAAGTAGAAACTGGTTTTACATTTCAAAAAAATGACGAATTTAGTAAAACCAATACTTTGCCTACCGTTTTGTGGAAATATGGTGTAAATGAAAATTTCGAATTGCGGTTGATTACTGAGTTTACATTAGAAAAAATCTTTAACGAAAAACAAGATGGATTACTTCCGATATATATTGGTTTTAAAGCAAAACTTGCCGAAGAAAAAGGTATTGTTCCAAAAACTTCTATTATTGCGCATATTGGTTTACCAAGTGCGGCATCAACAAAATATAAAACTGAATTTTACGCACCAGAATTTCGATTTGTGATGCAACATACTTTGTCAGAAAAAGTGAGTTTGAGTTATAATTTGGGTGCAGAATGGGATGGATTTTCTGCTGAACCAACATTTATATACACCTTAACAACTGGATATTCTATTACAAATAAATTGGGAACATACATAGAATTATTTGGTTTTGCACCTCAAAAAAGTAAAGCAAATCACAATTTCGATGCTGGAATTACCTATTTGATAAACAATAATTTTATGTTAGATTTGTCTTCGGGAATTGGCATTACTAAAAATGCACCAGATCATTATTTAGCAGTAGGTTTTTCATTTAGAATTTAATATGCAACATTACAATTATATTTTCACTGGTTCAGGATTATCGGCTTTGATGACGGTTTATGAAATGATTTTGTCTGGTAAATTTATAGATAAAACCATTTTATTATTAGACGAAAATTCTAAAAAAAGTAATGATAGAACTTGGTGTTTTTGGGATGACAAACCATCTAAATTTGAAGAAATAATTTCAAAAAAATGGAATGTTGCACTTTTTGCAAATGAAAATTATAAACAAAATCTAGATTTGAGTCAATACAATTACAACATGATTCGTGGTTTAGATTTTTATAATTTTATTTTTGATTTAATTTCTAAACAAGACAATATTCAGTTTGCTAAGCAAAAAGTTATTTATCATGAAGAAATAGGAAATCAATGCATAATAAAAACAGAATATCAAAATTACAGATGTGATAAAATTTTTAATTCAATATACACTTCAGATTTTGTAGAAAATCAATCGAAATATCCACTTTTATCGCAGCATTTTATTGGTTGGTTTATAAAATCTAAAGAAGAAGTTTTTAATAAAGATATTGTTTCATTTATGGATTTTTCTGTAGAACAAAATGGAAACACAAGATTTATGTATGTACTTCCAACTTCTTCTACCGAAGCTTTGATAGAATATACATTGTTTTCAGAAAAATTATTATTAAAAGAAGAATATGAAAATGAAATTCAAGATTATATAAAAAAACTAGGAATTTCAGACTATGAAATTGTAGACAAAGAGCAAGGAAATATTCCAATGACGAGTTATAAATTTTGGAAACACAATACAAAGAATGTTATAAATATTGGTTCTGTTGGTGGTTGGACAAAAGCCAGTACGGGTTTTACGTTTAAAAAAACTTCTAAAAAAGCTAGAGAATTAGTTCGTTTTCTAGAAAAATCCTTCGACTGCACTAAGGAAGACAAAGAAAATTTAAACAAATCTGACTTTAGAAAATTTCATAAAGCAGATAAATTTTGGTTCTATGATTTATTATTTTTAGATGTTTTATACAGAAGAAATGAGTTAGGTTCTAAGGTATTTTCTTCGTTATTCAAAAAAGGAAATCCGACTTTAATTTTTAAATTTCTTGATGAAGAAACTACTTTTATTGAAGATTTACAAGTAATGTTGAAATGTCCGAAAGTTGTTTTTATTCGAGCTTTATTTAAAAGAATTTTTTGATTTTGATTTCTCTATAAAACGATAACAAATCTTTATGATTAGAATGATTCTCAAAAAAAGAATTCTCATTACCTTTGCACTAGATTTTTGGTTGTCAAACACACCTGAAATTAAAAATCGTTAATCCAAAATTAAAAATAATTATGTATCCAGAAGAAATGGTAAAACCAATGAGAGTAGAATTGTCTGACGCTGGTTTTCAAGATTTATATAGTTCAGAAGCGGTAGAAAACGCAATAAAAGCAGAAGGAACAACACTTGTAGTTGTAAACTCTGTGTGTGGTTGTGCTGCAAGAAATGCTCGTCCAGGAGCAAAAATGAGTTTGGATGGAGCAAAAAAACCCGATCATTTAGTAACAGTTTTTGCAGGAGTTGATAAAGATGCAGTTGATGCTGCAAGACAACACATGTTTCCTTTTCCACCATCGTCACCAAGTATGGCTTTGTTTAAAAATGGCGAATTGGTTCACATGCTAGAACGTCATCACATTGAAGGAAGACCAGCAGAAATGATTGCTGAAAACTTGAAAGATGCTTACGCAGAATTCTGTTAGTTTTTTAACCACTAAGTACACAAAGAAGGCACAAAGAGCACTATTAATTTAGTGCTTTTTTTTTTATACTTAGTGAACTTAGCGCATACTTCGTGTGCTTTGTGGTTAAATAAAAAAAATTAACTTTGCCCAAGAATTCTTCCATTTAGAGTTCAAACATTTCTAATCTTAAAGTTTATAGTATGCAACTGTACAACACCTTAAGCGCAGAAGAAAGAGCAGAATTGATAGATAATTCTGGAAAACAACGACTTACGCTGTCTTTCTATGCGTATTCTAAAATTGAAAATCCTAAAGAATTTCGTGATAATTTATTTTTAGCTTGGAACAATCTTGAAGTTCTTGGCAGAATTTATGTTGCTACAGAAGGAATAAATGCCCAACTTTCACTTCCAGCAGATAATTTTTATGCTTTCAAAGATTCAATTGAAAAGTATGAATTTATGAAAGGAATTCGGCTGAATGTTGCTGTTGAACACGACGATCATTCGTTTTTAAAACTAACCATAAAAGTTCGAGACAAGATTGTTGCCGATGGACTAAATGACGATTCATTAGATGTAACTAATATTGGAACTCATCTAAAAGCTAAGGAATTTAACGATTTACTCAAAAATCCGAATACAATTGTTGTAGATATGCGAAATCATTACGAAAGTGAAATTGGTCATTTTGTAAACGCAATTACACCAGATGTTGAAACTTTTAGAGAAAGTTTACCTATTATTGAAAACCAACTTTCATGTCATAAAGAAGACAAAAATCTTTTAATGTATTGCACTGGCGGAATTAGATGTGAAAAAGCATCTGCCTATTTCAAAAACAAAGGTTTTAAAAATGTGTACCAATTAGAAGGTGGAATTATAGAATATACGCGTCAAGTAAAAGCCGAAGGTTTAGAAAGTAAATTTATTGGTAAGAATTTTGTTTTTGATCATCGTCTTGGCGAAAGAATTACAGAAGATATAGTTTCACAATGCCATCAATGCGGAACAGCTTGCGACAATCATACGAATTGTGAAAACGAAGGTTGTCATTTATTATTTATTCAATGTGATCAATGTAAGCAAGTTATGGAAAATTGTTGTTCAGTTGAATGTCGAGATATAATTAACATGTCACTAGTAGATCAAGTCAATTTGCGAAAAGGAATTAAAAATGGAAATATGATTTTTAGAAAAGGAAAATCAGATAAATTACTTTTTAAAAATTCTGATGAGAACACCCTAAAATCTTTGTCAAAGTTTGAAACTTTGACAAAGTTAAATTCTAACAAAGACATTCGTCAAAAAATCAAAACCAAAAAAATACTTATTGGTAAAGGACAACATTATTATCCAAAACCACAAGTTGCCTTATTTTTAATAGAAAACGGTGAATTAAAAATTGGTGATAAAATTTTAATAACTGGACCAACAACTGGTAATCAAGAAGTTATTTTAGAAAAAATGTTAGTAAACGGAACAGATTCTCAAATAGCAACTATTGGAGATAAAGTTACCATGAATTTGCCTTTTAGAATTCGATTGTCTGATAAGTTGTATAAGATTTTAGAAATGATTTAAAACTATTTATTCAATGTGTTAAATGTTATTAAATTTATTACAAACTATTTAAAAATTATTCGGTTTTTTGAGACATATTCAAAGAATTTGAAAGTCTATATTTTTGAAAAATAAAAAAATCTATAAATCTGTGTTATAAAAAATTAATCCATTTCACAAAAAATCTAAAATCGCTATTCTACATTCTAAAATCTTTACTCTTTAACAAACTTACTATTCCAATCACCATTATTAGTTTTTAAATTCACAATATAAATTCCTTTTTGTAAAGAACTTACATCAATGTTTTTATTGTTTTTTACATTTTTAATTACATTTTGACCAAGTAAATTAAGAATAGAAATATCTTGAACTTGGTAATTGCCACTTTCTGGTAAATGAATTGAAATTGTGTTTTTGGTTGGATTTGGGTACAGTGAAATTGAGTTTTTATCAGCAATAACTTCTGGAACATCAAGG
>NZ_JAYUPK010000128.1:0-39334 GCF_043760115.1 Flavobacterium sp. | reverse complement strand
TATTTTTTACAGTAGTAGCTCTTGCTAGTGCTAATTTTTCGTTAGAAGAACTATTACCTATTTCGTCTGAATGTCCAATAATATCAATACTAGACGATGGATTGTTTTTTAGATACATCAAGATGTAGTTAATACCATCAACAGATAAATTAGTAGGTTTTGAACTGTTACTTTCAAAAAATGCAGATACATAACTATCATTTATTAATTAATCTCAAAACTGTAAAATAGTATTCTAATATTTTATCAGTAAACTTAAAAATTCATTGTAAAATAAAGTAAAACAGACAATCTTGTAAGGAAATATTAAAATAACGACATATTCAAAAATAATATTATGAAATACTTATTATGTTTACTTTTTTCTTCTAGTTTTATTTTCGCACAATCGCCTATTGACAGTCTTTTAGTTAAATATAATAAAAATACAGTTCCTTATATTAAAATTGAAGATTTTAAAAAGCTTAAAACTCCTATTATTCTGGATACTAGAGAACAGAAAGAATTCGATGTAAGTCACATCAAAAATGCTTATTGTGTTGGTTATAATAAATTTAACTCAAAAATTATAAAAGAAAAGTATAAAAACTTTAATGATACTATTATCGTATATTGTTCTGTTGGAATAAGAAGCGAAACTATTGGCAATAAACTTAAAAAAATGGGTTATAAAAACGTTTTCAATTTATATGGTGGTATTTTTGAATGGAAAAACAAAGAAGAAATTGTTGTCAATAACAGTCAAATCCCAACAGAAAACGTTCACGCATTTTCGAAAGAATGGAGCAAATATTTATTAAAAGGTAAAAAAATATACTAAATGGAAAAAACATATTATGATCCTGCCGATTTAAAAAAATTTGGTAAAATAGCCGATTGGAATGATGAGTTGGCGACAAAATTCTTTGATTATTACGGAAAAGTATTTGAAGAAGGAAGCTTAACTGCTCGCGAAAAATCACTAATTGCATTAGCAGTTTCTCACACAGTTCAATGTCCGTATTGTATTGATGCCTACACTGGTGACGGATTAAAAAGAGGTATATCTAAAGAAGAAATGATGGAAGCTGTTCATGTTGCAGCAGCAATTCGTGGTGGAGCATCTTTGGTTCATAGCGTTCAAATGATGAACAAGTACGATAAACTTTCCATGTAACTATTAGAAAATTGATAATTTTTTGGGAAAAATTGTATACATCTTATTATACATTATAATAGAAATTTGTTTAATGAAAATTAACTATGCTTTTAAAATCACTTACTGCTACTAAAAACCCACTTTCTAAAACAGAAAGACAATTGGAAATTCTCTCAAATGGAATTTTTTCAACTGGTTCATTACCCACTTTTGCACAAAAAATAAAACAGTCTAATCAATTTCCATTACGTCCATCTAAAATAGAAATACTACAAATAAATGTAGGTTATATGTGCAATCAAGTTTGTGCACATTGCCACGTTGATGCTGGTCCTGATAGAAAAGAAATAATGACTGTTGAAACAATGCAACAAATTTTAGAAGTACTAAAAACTACTGAAATCAACACCTTAGATTTAACTGGTGGAGCTCCAGAAATGAACCCAAATTTTCGTTGGTTTGTTGAAGAAGCTTCAAAAATTGGGGTGAAAGATTTTATTGTTCGTTCCAACCTAACTATAATTTTAGCAAATAAAAAATACCACGATTTACCTCAATTTTTTGCCAAATATAATATTCATGTTATTTCTTCTTTACCATATTATAAAAGAGAAAAAACAGATAAACAACGTGGTGACGGCGTTTTTGATAAATCAATACAAGCATTGCAAATGCTAAATAATGTGGGTTACGGAAAAGAAAATAACAACTTAAAACTAGATTTGGTTTACAATCCATCAGGTGCATTTTTATCAACAGACCAAATGGCTTTGCAAAACGATTTCAAGAAAGTATTAAAAGATGATTTTGATATCGATTTTAATTCACTTTTCGCCATTACCAATTTACCAATTTCACGATTTTTAGATTATCTAATTAATACAGATAATTATGAAGATTATATGTATGCTTTAGTAGATGCTTATAATCCAAAAGCGGTAAAAAACGTAATGTGCAAAAATACCATTTCAGTAAGTTGGGATGGATATTTATACGATTGCGATTTTAATCAAATGTTAGGATTAAATGTTGCTGCATCTGAAAAACATATTTCACAGTTTAACGAGGAAATTTTGAATAAAAGAGATATTATTATTTCACAACATTGTTATGGATGTACTGCTGGCGCAGGAAGTAGTTGTCAAGGAACTGTAACGTAAATGAAAAATTTAGTTCTCATATTTACTAAAAACCCTAAATTAGGTAAGGTAAAAACCCGATTAGCAAGTACTATTGGTGATGAAAATGCATTAGAAATTTATAATTTTCTTATACATCATACCCAAACAATAGTAAAAAATAGTAATGCTACACTTCGTGTTTTGTATTCTGATGAAATAAATTATAATGATAATTGGGATGCTAGTTCGTTTCAAAAACAGCTACAGTTTGGTAGCGATTTAGGTGCACGAATGAAAAATGCTTTCGCAGATGGTTTTAAGGACGATTACAAAAAAATTGTAATTATTGGAACCGATTTGTACGATTTAGAAGTATCAGATATTGAAAACGCCTTTTCTGAATTAGAAAATAACGAGGTAGTTATTGGCCCAGCAGAAGATGGAGGTTACTATTTATTAGGTTTAAAATTTATACCAAACGGAATTTTTTCTAATAAAAATTGGAGTACAGAAACGGTTTTAAAAGATACTTTAAAAAATATTCAAAACATAAAATACAGTTTATTAAAAACCAAAAATGATATTGATACTGTTGATGATATAAAAAACATTGAAGTTTTTCAAAAATATATAAAATAAAAAATAGAAGTAACAAAATGACCTTACAAACGCTACAACAAACAACTAGTTTTCTGCAAGAAAAAGGATTTTTAAATCCCGAAATTGGTATTGTTTTAGGAACTGGATTGGGTCAATTGGTCAATCATATTCTAATTGAACAGGAAATAAATTATAGCGATATTCCCAATTTTCCTTTTTCTACAGTCGAATTTCATTCGGGTAAATTGATTTTTGGAACTCTTGAAGGTAAAAAAGTAATTGTAATGCAAGGACGTTTTCATTTATATGAAGGTTATTCTTTGCAAGAAGTAACCTTTCCTATTCGGATTTTAAAAGCACTAGGAATTCAAAAATTATTTATTTCCAATGCAGCTGGAGCTATTAATTTAAATTTTAAAAAAGGTGAGTTAATGCTTATTGAAGATCATATTAATTTGCAAGGAAGTTCGCCTTTAGCATTTGCAACTGTTTCTGATTTTGGTGAACGATTTACTGATATGAGCGAACCTTATAATTTAAATTTAAGAAATCAAGCTATTTCAATTGCCGAAAAAAACAACATAATTTTACATAAAGGAGTTTATACTGCAGTAGTTGGTCCGCAATTAGAAACCAAAGCCGAATATCGCATGTTAAAAATTATTGGAACTGATGCAGTAGGAATGAGTACAGTTCCTGAAGTAATTGTTGCCAATCATTTGCAATTACCTGTTTTAGCAATTTCGGTTTTAACAGATGAATGCAATCCTAATGATTTAAAACCAGTTAACATTGCAGAAATTATTGCTTTGGCTGGTCAAGCAGAACCCAAAATGATTGCGCTTTTTAAAGAATTAATAAAAGAATAGACGAATTACATTATACAATATACAATAATACAATTTACAAAAAATGAGCTATTTAAACGCAACAAACGATTTATACAAACAAGCAGCTTTAACTCCAGATGTTGGACTTTGCTGCACCACAACTCCAATTTGGAAATTTCCTGGATTAGAAATTCCAATAATAATGCAAGAAATGAATTATGGTTGTGGAAGCACCATTTCAGCTCAAGATTTAATTAATAATCCGAAAATACTTTATGTTGGCGTTGGTGGCGGAATGGAATTATTGCAATTTTCTTATTTTTCTCGTCAAAAAGGAGGCGTTATTGGTGTTGATGTAGTTGATGAAATGCTAGAAGCTTCACGAATAAATTTTATTGAAGCCGAAAAACAAAACGATTGGTTTAAAAGCGAATTTGTAGAACTCAAAAAAGGTGATGCTCTAAATCTTCCTATCGAAAATGAAAGTATAGATATTGCTGCTCAAAATTGTTTATTCAATATATTTAAAGCGGAAGATTTAAAAAAAGCATTACAAGAAATGTATCGCGTATTAAAACCTCACGGTCGATTAGTAATGAGTGATCCAACGTGTGAACAACCTATGAACGAAACATTACGAAACGATGATCATTTACGTGCTTTATGCCTTAGCGGAAGTATTCCAATTGCAGATTATATTAAAGCGTTGACCGATGTTGGTTTTGGAACTATCGAAATTCGTGGTCGTCGTCCGTACCGAATTTTAGATACAGTAAACTATCCAACAGATGAATTAATTTATATTGAAAGTATTGAAGTTTGTGCTATAAAAGATCCAATGCCATCTGATGGAGCATGTGTTTTTACAGGAAAAGCAGCCATTTATCATGGTTCAGATGATTATTTTGACGATAAAAAAGGACATTTTTTAATGAAAAATCAACCTTTAGCAGTTTGTGATAAAACCGCTGCAGCGATAGCATCATTAGGTAGAAATGATATTTTTATTAGTGAAAGCACTTTTCATTATAATGGTGGTGGATGTTGCTAATTGATAATCAATTATTTTAAAAAACATTATCAATTGAAAATTTTAAATTATTTTATTTTTGGCTTTTTCATACTATTTAAAACTATGGTTTTTGCACAAGAAACATCCGGAAATTTAAAAGGAATTGTTAGAGATTACAATAAAAATGTAATTGCTAATGCTTCTGTTTCTTTAATTCAATTAAATAATGGTTCCAAATTTTATTTAAACTCTTCTGAAAAAGGAGAATTTTATTTTAGAAATTTACAGCCAGATAATTCGTATGCAATCATCATAACAAATATTGGATATAAAGAATTTCGTCAAGAAAACATAAATATTCTTCTTGGAGATACTAAATTTATAACTGTTTCACTTATTGAAAACAATCAAATACTTGACGAAGTAGTTATAAAAAGAAATCAATCGATTCAAAGAAAGTTTGAAAAACGTATCGATTTAGAATTATTAAACAAATTACCATCAGCAAACAGAAGTATTCAAGACGCTACTCGATTATTGCCAGAAGCCAATTTAAATTCTTTTGGTGGCGCAAATTATCGTTTTAATAATTTAAGCATTGACGGAAGTGCAACCAATGATGTTTTAGGATTTCAAGAACCAGCAAGTGGCGCATCAGGTTCAGTAGCTTCTGGAACTCCTGGTGGTTTGGCTGGAACACAACCTATAGGTTTTGGTGCAATTGCTGCAATATCTGTAAAAACTTCACCATTTGATGTGTCACTTGGCAATTTTACTGGCGCAAGTATTAATGCAATTACCAGATATGGAAAAAATAAAACCGAATTAGAAGTATATTCTTTTTTAAAGAATAACATTTTTCAAGGAAATTATTCTGATGGAATTAAACAAGCAAATAATCAATTTAGTGATGCTCAATATGGAGTTACACTTGGCGGAGCAATAAAGAAAAACAAGTTGTTTTATTTTTTTAATGCCGAATTTGATTTAAAAAATACACCAGTATTTAATACGCCTGGAACTGAAAATTCAAACATATCACTAGACGCAATTAATGCTATTGAAAATAAATTAATTACAAGTTATAACTACAATCCGGGTTCAAAAAGCAATGTTGATTTGCAAACGCGCAATACCAAACTCTTTTTTAGATTGGATTATTCGATTTCGGAAAAAAATAAATTAACCATCCGAAATAATTTTGTTACCGGATTTAATGATAATTTAGAACGAACTGCTAATGTTTTTAATTTTGGAAATCAAGGTTACAGACATAATTCTACAACAAATAGTCTTGTGGGAGAATTAAAATCAAAAATCAATTCTAGAATAAATAATAAATTGAATGTATCTTTTACATCTGTAAACGATAAACGTACTTTTGATGGCGATTTGTTTCCGCATCTCGAAATTAATGAAAATACGTCCAATATAATTTTTGCAGGAACTTATCGCGAAGCATCGGTTTACGGTTTAACATTAAGCACTTGTCAATTTAAAGATGATATTACATATAAATATAAAAATCATATTTTCAATTTAGGAACTTCATTTGAATATAATGACATACAATACCGATTTTTAACTGCATTTAATGGAAGATGGCAATACCGTTCAGTTGCTGATTTTATAAATGATAAACCTAATCGAGTTCGTGGAGTTTACAATATAGAAAATAACGATTTTAATTTCAATAAAAATACTCCTTCTGCAAATTACAATGTACTTTTATCAAGTGTTTATTTTCAAGATGAAATAAAAATCTCTGATAAGTTATCTATTCAAGCCGGAATTAGATTTGATGCACAGTCAACTACAGATTTTCCTTTGAGTCAAGAAGTGAAAAATACGCCAGAATTTTCTAAACACACCAATAAAATAAATAATAAACCACAAATCAATCCTCGTTTTAGTTTTGAATACAACTTTGATGAAGATAAAAAATATGTATTAAAAGGTGGAACTGGTTTTTTTACAGGACGTATGCCATTTGTATGGTACGCTTATGCTCATTATATTTCAGGTACTAAATATTATAATATTGATTTCAGGCCAACCACTAATTTGTCAATTGTAAATGATGTAAGTCAAATTGAGTCATTGCAAACAAGTAGATTAACCGAAATAAATTTAGTTGATACTAATTTTAATTTACCTAGAGATTGGAAATCAAATATTAATTTTGAAATGCAACTTAAAAATAATTTCACACTTGCTTTAGAAGGAACTTTTACCAAAGTAATTGATGGTTTATTTTTTCAATCCATCAACAGAAAAGATAGTGCATTAAGCAATTTTTCTGGAGCTGATAATCGACCTTATTATACATCAAGTGGCGATGCTGTAAAAATAAATCCAAATTTTACTAATGTTTTTTTGCTAACAAATACCAATAAAGGTTTTCGTTATAATGCTACTTTTAGTATATCTAAAAAAGAAAAAAATTATACAGGATTTTTAGGATATTCTTACGGAATGAGTAAAGACATTAGTAGCACAGTTCGAAATTCTCATGCTGCTAATTTTGAATGGAACCAAGCTGTTGTTGCAAATAATCCTGATTTATCGTATTCCAATTTTGATTTACGTCATAAAATAAGTTCGTATCATTTTATTACTATTCCTATCAAAAAAGCTTCATTAAACGTTGGATTAATTCTAAATTCTAAATCAGGAAGTCCATTTTCGTATGTTTATGAAGGCGATGTCAATAGAGATAGCTCTGCTAAAAACGATTTAATTTACATTCCAAATAATCAATCTGAAATCGTTCTTACTAATATTGTTGATAGTAGTAATAACATTATTACAACGGCACAAGATCAGTGGATTCACTTGGATAATTTTATAGAAAACGATAGTTATTTAAGCAAACGAAGAGGTCAATATGCTGAAAGAAATGGTGCAAGAACGCCTTGGAATAATCAAATAGACACAAAAATAGTATACCAAACAATACTACTAAAAACAATTTTAGAAATTTCATTCGATATTTTTAACTTTACCAATCTTATTAATAAAAATTGGGGAAGACAAACATTTGTTCCCAATGTAAATAATTCTGGATTTGCACTGTTAGATTTTATAAAAATAGAAAACGAAAAACCTGTTTATCAATTCAATAACAACAATAAAAAACCTTGGCTAGTTGATAATTTTGCCTCAAGATGGCAAATGCAATTAGGTTTAAACTTAAAATTTTAATTTAAATAACTTTATTATGAAAAATCATCTTACTAAAATCATTCTTTTACTTTTTGTTACGCAACTTTCTTTAGCTCAAAGTCCATGGACAAGAGACAAAGGAAAAGCTTATGTTCAACTTGGCCTTACTGGATTATATTATAATCAAACGGCAGACGAAAACGGAAAAAAACAAGATTTAAACGAAAATGTTGCTGACGTTTCTCTTCAAGTTTATTCAGAATATGGATTAACAAATAAACTAACTGTAAATTTTATTTTACCTTATAAATCGGTTTCTGTAGAGAATGAATTATTAAATACAACCGAAAGCCATTCAGGAATTGGAAACGTTTCATTAGGATTAAAATATAAATTATCTGATAAAAACTGGAAAATAAGTTCGGGAATAATGATTTCTGCAAATACCATTTCAAAAAATAAAACTAATTTAATAGCTACGGGTTTTAATGCATCAACATTTTTGCCCTACATATCTATTGGAAAAAGTAAAAATAAATTGTATTATTACGGAAATATTGGGTATGGTTATATGGATAATAATTATTCTGATTTTTTTAGATTTAATGGCGAAGTTGGATATGAAGTTATTCCAAAAGGTCATATAATATTAGGGTTAGAAACTAAAAATAATATTTCAAAAGAAAGTGCTTTTACTAACGATATTTACAGTAATCTTTCAACAAGTGACAGGCAGAATTATAATGCAATTGGATTGAAATTAAATTATGAATTTTCTAAAGATAAATTTGGAGTTAACTTTGCAGGATATGGAGCGTTTGATATTAAAAATGCACCATTGGCACCAACATTAAATTTCGGATTATATTCTAAATTTTAAAAAATGAACAAATACCAAGAAATAGTAATTAACTCGTATTCAGGTTATTTCAATTACTTGAAAAATGAACTGTTTTCGCTTCATATCGAAAACTATTTCTATGGATTAATTATTATTTCATTGGCGGTTTTTATTCTTGAAATTGTATTTCCTTGGCGAAAAAATCAAGCCATTTTTCGCAAAGATTTTTGGTTGGATGTATTTTATATGTTTTTTAATTTTTTTCTATTAAATCTAATCGTTTTGATAGCTTTATCAAATGTTACAGAACAATTAATAAACGATTTTTTAGCTATTTTCAATTGGAAATTAAGTTCAATTCAGTTAATCAATTTATCACACCATCCAAAAATAATTTCATTACTGATTTTCTTTCTATTTTCCGATTTTATACAATGGATTACACACCGAATGTTACATCGAGTTCCACTATTTTGGAATTTTCATAAAGTACATCATTCGGTAAAACAAATGGGATTTGCCGCACATTTGCGCTATCATTGGATGGAACCAGTAATTTATAAATCAATGTTGTACATTCCACTTGCTATAATTGGCGGTTTTACAGTTCAAGATGTTTTTATTGTTCACTTTTTTGCCATAACCATCGGACATTTAAATCACGCTAATTTAGGTTGGGATTACGGAGTTTTGAAATATGTTTTTAATAATCCAAAAATGCACATTTGGCATCATAGTAAAAAAATGCCAAATAAATATGGTATGAATTTTGGAATAACACTTAGCGTTTGGGATTACATTTTTAGAACCAATTATATTCCAAGTGATGGTCGTGATATTGAACTGGGATTTGAAGACGATGAAAAATTTCCAACAGACTTTGTACATCAAGAAACCTATCCTTTAAAATTTTAAAAATGAAAAAAATAATTGTTTTACTACTGATAGGTGCAACAAGTTTTGCACAAAATTTTGATTATAAAAACTATAATCTATTTTTAGGGAAATATGTTTCTGATAAAGGAAATGTAAATTACGATAAAATAAAAACCAACAAAACCGAATTGGATGCAATAATAAAGCAATTTGAAAAATTACAACCATCAGAAAAATGGACAAAAAATGAAAAATTAGCATATTATATAAATGCTTACAATGTGTATACTTTGAAAGTTGTAATAGATAATTATCCAACAAAAAGTATAAAAGACATCGATAATGCTTGGGATAAAAAGTTAGTTCAATCTGGAAAAAGTAAAATTTCTTTAAGCGATGTTGAACACAAAATTTTAAGAAAAATGAACGAACCTCGAATTCATTTTGCTATTAATTGTGCTTCTTTTTCGTGTCCTAATTTATTGAACGAAGCATATTTGCCAGAAACATTAAATAAACAATTAGAAACTGTTACCAAAGCATTTATTAACGATAAAACTAAAAACATAATTACAGCAAACGAAGTAAAAATATCTGAAATATTCAACTGGTTTGGTGGCGATTTTAAAACTAAAAAAACTTCTGTAATTGATTTTATAAACACCTATTCTACTGTTAAAATAGATAAAAAAGCGAAAATAAAATTCTTAGATTACAATTGGAACTTGAATAAATAAAATGACAATTTCAATAATTATTCCTGTTTTAAACGAAGAAAATACTATTTCTAAAATAGTAGGTTATTTACTTAAAACTATAAATCAAGAATTAACTAAAGAATTAATAGTAGTTGATGGTGGAAGTCAAGATAAAACAATTGAAATTCTTAAAAATTATCCTTCAATTAAAATTATTCATTCTAAAAAAGGTCGTTCTATTCAAATGAATACTGGCGCAAAAAATGCTACTTCACAAATACTTTATTTTTTACATTGTGATACGTTTCCACCACAAAATTTTGATTCTGAAATCATTAAAAAAATAAAAAACAGAAATCTTTCAGGTTGTTTTAAAATGAAATTTGATTCAAATCATATAGTACTTAAAGTATCACAATGGTTTACAAAATTTAATTTTCATGCTTTTCGTGGTGGCGATCAATCGTTATTTGTTGAAAAAAAATTATTTGAAAAATTAGAAGGTTTCGATGAAAATTTAACAATTTATGAAGACAATGAATTTATTTCTCGATTGTATAATAATTCGAGATTTATAGTTATTCAAAAATCAGTTACAACATCTGCAAGAAAATATTTAAAAAATGGTATTTGGAAATTACAGTTTCATTTTTTGATGATTCATATAAAATATAAACTTGGTGTAACTCAAAAAGAATTACTTAAATATTACAAAAAAAATATAAAATAAAACTATGAAAAACTGGAAAAATATTACTACAGAAGAAGAAATTGAGTTAATAATTATTGCATCAGAACACAAACCGCAAATAATTTTTAAAGACAGTACAACCTGCGGCATTAGTGCATTTGCCAAAGAAAGATTAACTAACGGTTCTGATTTACTAACAGAAACAGCAGATTTTAACTATTTAGATTTATTGAATTATCGATCAGTATCTAATTTTATTGCAAAAGAGCTAAATGTAATTCATCAATCTCCACAAATAATTGTAATAAAAAACGGAAAAGTGGTTTTTAAAGACTCACATCATTCTATAGAACCAGAAAAAATTACTAAATATTTGTAACTTTTTGATAAATACAGAGCAATTTAACATAAAAAAAGTACTATTTTTGTTAAAAACCTTGCTATGGAATTTTTTGGTGCATCTAGCGAATACCTTTTACTTACTCATTTAAAAAATACAGATATTGAAATCGTCAATAAAAATAATGACGACACACTTTCTGTTTATTGGAATGCTCAAAAAGAAACAACCTTAATTATAGATAATGTTATTTATGTTTTAAAACCCAATCAAATGGTTTTTTTAACTGAATTTCATAAAGTAGATATTTCTAAAGTTGAAGACATAAACATAATACGTTTTAATCGTAATTTTTATTGTATTAATAACCACGATAGCGAAATTGGTTGCAAAGGCGTTTTATTTTTTGGAGCATCACAAGTACCAATTATTAATTTGAACGAAGAAAACATAAAGAAATTTGAATTACTTTGGAGTGTTTTTTTGGCAGAATTAAAGAACAAAGACGAAATGCAAATTGAAATGTTACAAATGTTATTGAAACGTTTTTTAATAATTGCAACACGAATTTTTAAAGACGAAAATAAAATTGTTTACGTTCAAGAAACCAAAATGGATGTCATTAGAAATTTTAGTTTTTTGGTAGAAGTACATTTTAAAACCAAACATACCGTTGCAGAATATGCCGATTTAATGAATAAACCTGCAAAATCATTGACTAATTTATTTGCCAATCATATTGAAAAATCACCTTTACAGATAATTCAAGATAGGATTTTTCTTGAAGCCAAAAGAATACTTTTAAACTCAGAAAAAAGTATAAAAGAAACCGCTTTCGAATTGGGTTTTGAAGACATTCAATCCTTTAGCCGCTTTTTTAAAAATAAGCAAGGTGTTTCTCCTAAAGAATTTCGAGATAATAAATCTGTTCAATCTTAAATGTAATTTTGATAAACTTTGAGGTAAAATAGTCAATAGCTGACTTCTAATTAATTAGCAATTTTGTAATGTTAATTTAAAATACTACAGCTATGAAAAAAATTACTTTTTTACTTTTAATCACAATAGGATTGAGTCAAGTTTCAAATTCTCAATGTAATAAAAGTGCTACATCATTCGGAAATAACTCAAGTGTTCCAATGTATAATGTTTTAGGGAATGTAAATGTGGTTTTAAATTCTCCAACTTCTGTTTCGGTTAGTTTATCATCCAATTTTAGTACTGCTGCTGGTCCAGATGTTAGAATTTTTTTAGTAGATAGAGGAACATTAACTAATGCACAATTAAAAATTCCTGCAATGTTTAATGGTAGACCTAAAATTGAGATGGGAATGAATCCAACTAGTAATTCCAATTATACTAAAACAATTCCTGCTGGAATGAATATTACAGATTTTGAAACCGTTTATTTTTATTGTCAGGCATTTAGTCAATTTTGGGATTATGGAAGTTTTACACCTTTTACATCTGCCGATTGTTCTTTACTTGGAACAAATGATTTTGAAAACAACAAACTACAATTATATCCAAATCCTGCTACTAACGAGTTAAATATTCAACTACAAGATAGTACTACAAATTATAAAGTTGCGATATATAATACTTTGGGTAGTATGGTTTTTGAAAGTAAAGATCAATTATCTAATAACAACAATAGTATCAATGTTAGCCAACTTAACACAGGTATTTATTTTGTTAAAATTACAGATAATGAAAATAAAGTTTATCAAAAGCGATTGATAAAAAATTAATACCAACCTGTTTTGTTTTGTTTAAGAGGGAAAAGTGCAACTTTAATTTTGGTTGCACTTTTTTTATTTTTTAGAATATTGTTTTTTTACAATTTTTTCTGATGGTTTATTTTGAACTGTATAATCACTATCAGCATTTCCTCCAGCTTCTTTATTATTATCATACCATTTCCATAAAAAACCACCAGCAAACCAATCTTCTTTCCAAAATTGATTAAAAATTGCGGTTAAAGCATTTTCTTGCGCTTTTAAATTTACAATTCTACTTTTAGAATGATCCCAAGGTTCTAAAGTGGTATAATCTTTACTTTGATAACCATATTCTGTAAAAAGTATTTTCTTATTGTGTTTTTTTGCCAACTGTTGCATTTCTTTTTTTAAAGGTTGCCAAGCAGTTTCTATAGCTTTTATTGTTGGCGTTTTAGTAGTATCTAAAGGAAAATAGGCATCAATACCAATATAATCTAATTTAGAAATAAAAGGAACACTTTTATATGTATCCCAATTTTCTGCGTATGTGATTTTTCCTTTATATATTTTTTTAATTTTTGAAATTAAATCGTTCCAATATTTTGGACGAGCAATTACAAAAGAATTGAGTTCAGTACCAATGCAAAATAATTCGCAATTAGTACTTTGTGCAATTGTAGCATAAAAAAGTATAAACTTTTCGTAATTATTTTCAAATGTTATCCATTCTTTTTCAGATTTCATTTTAATATGACCAGTAAACCCACCTTTTGGAATCCAAATTTGTGGCTTTAACATTATCTTAATTTTTTTATTTTTAAATAGTTTAGATGTTGACTCAATTCCTTCTTTTCGTTCATTAATCCATTGTTGTTTGCTATTAAAAGCGATTGAAGTATCACTTTCTGTTTTCATAAATCCAAAAGGCATCAAAGTTACCCAATTGGCATTGATAGCAATTATAGGTTCAATTGCATTTGTTGTAACTTCTCTATCAGAAGCAACGAAACTTATTCCATTGATTTTAGATTGTCCAAAACCAAAATTAGATAATAATATACAATAAAAACACACAACATAAAACTTCCATCTTATAACTTTCATCTTCTAACTTTTAAAAATACTGACCAATTCCAAAAACAATTCCTTTACTCCCATTTTCTGTTATTCCAAATCCATAGTCAATTCTAAATATAGCATTAAAAATAGTTTTATGCATTACTCTTAATCCAACACCAGGATAAACACGAACATTTTTTTTGTCAAAAAAATTACCTATGTTTTCTCCAGGTTGACGCCACGTTCCTGCATCAATAAATGCATTTCCTTGCAAAACAAACCATTTTTTTTCATAAAGTGTTTTTCTAAATTCGCTATTTACTACAATGGTTCCAGTACCACGATCAATTATATTTCCAACTCCTCTAATATTCAAATTATTATCTACAGAAAATGGAGCAAATGGCGTAATATCATTTGTAGATAAACCCAATCGCAATCGATTTGCCCAATTTCCGTTAGTGCCAACTCTTTTAAAATAAGATAAATCATTCCAACCTATTACAAAGTTATTTTGAAATTCGCTCGATGTTTTTACTACCTGAAAAAAAGTTGAATTTCTAAAACCTTTAACTAAATAATAATCGTATTTCAAATTATCATATAAATAGTTTGATTTTAATAAATACTTGTCAACCTTTAATTCTAATGGTACATTTACACTTGTTGCACCATTTTGATATTCATAATCTTCATTAAATATAGAAATTCCGAGTTTAAAAGAGTTTCTAAAATTAATCCTATATACACCAAGTAATTCGGCAGCAGTATTAGTATATTGGTAATTTGCTTTTGTTCCTTCAAAAAAAATGGGTTCTATACTACCCAGCTTTTGTGCACTTGCTTCAAGCCCAAATTTAATATTAAATAAAAAAGGAGCTGAATAATTGAATCCAAATGATGTAACTCCATTATATTGATAAAAACCGCCAATAGTATTGTTTCTACCCAAAAAATTAAAATCATACAAACCTATTCTGTAAGCAGTTGTGATATCGGTTGTCCATAAAGATAAGTTCGGAATAATACTAAAATCTTCAACAATTGTATAAATAACGTTATAATTATTTGAATTAGAATTTGTTACTTCATAAGTTACCTTAGAAATTCCATTCAATCGTGTTAAAGCATCTACATCATTGTCTAGTTTTAAGCTATCAAGATTGGCATTAACTTTAGATTGAATAAATTCAATCATGAACTTTTTATTCATTTTTTTAGAACCTTTCCATTCAATAGATTCAATAATTTTAGATTGAGAATTAGTTAGTATTGTAAACAATAAAAACATAAATAAAGCAACTTTTTTCATAACTTAATTTTAATAACATTTCAAATATCGGTACATTTTTTAACATTAATAATACATAATGGAAAATTGATAACTATTAAGGTAAAATTGAAAATCGAGTTGGTTCAAATATCTAGCACTTTTGTTGAAACATAATTAAAATAAAGTTTAGTCAATTAAAACATCCAAATAAATCAATCAAATATTAAATATAAAAACATGAAAAAAATAATCAAAACTATGATTTTGCTGTTCTCTTTAAATCTATCATTTTCTCAAGATGTAGCTACTTTTTTTAAAAATACTGATGCCTTTTTAAAAGCCAATGTTGCTAACGGAAAAGTAGATTATGATGCCCTAAAAAAAAATTCTAATTCCCTAAATGAATTGATTGAAAAAGTATCTAAAATTGATATTTCTAAAGAAAATACAAACACCCAAAAAGCATTTTTAATCAATACTTATAATATATTGTTGATAAAAGGAATTGTATCTAAATATCCAGTAAAAATGCCAACTGAAATAGCAGGTTTATTTGACAAAACAACTTTTATAATTAATGGAAAAAAATATACACTAAATGATTTAGAAAATAAATTAATTAGAGCAAAATATAATGATCCAAGAGTTCATTTTGTTCTGGTGTGTGGAGCAAATGGATGTCCGCCAATAACTAACAACGCTTATTTACCTGAAACTTTAGAAGAACAACTAAATAAACAAACAAAATTGGCTTTAAATAATACTAATTTTATAAAGGTAAATACTACTACTAAGAAAGTTGAATTATCTCAAATATTTGAATGGTATAAGGATGATTTTATTTCTAAAGGGAAAAATGAAATCGAATTTATTAATCAATATAGAGATACTAAAATTGATGCTAAATATAAAGTTTATTATTATCCTTATGACTGGACTTTAAACAAAAAATAAATGAAATTAAGAACAAAAATACGAACGATGAAAAAAACAATAATAGTATTAATTATTCTAATTAGTTTCTCAACTTTTGCCCAACAAGACAGCACTGCTGTTGAGCAATCAAATATTCAAAATTATACACCTTCTAAATTATTAGAAAAAGGTAAATTAGATATAAAATGGTTTAATAATCTATATACGCAAACGGAAAGAACTGATAAAGGTTTAAAAAGCACTATTGCCAGAGAAAGCTACTTCACAACATCATTAGAGATTTTCACTGGTGTTTCTAATAATAAAAAACTTAATGCAGGTTTAATTGTAGAATATCGGTATAATGTTTTTACATTTCAAGATAATCCGCTTATTTCGTTTATAAATTCAGAAGATAAAATACGTTCAGGATTATCACATATTGCACCATCAATAAAGGTTTCGCCTTTTAATAAATCATCTAATTTCTCTATTCAAAGTTCATTATTCATTCCAGTTTTTAAAGAAGAAACTAATGAAAACGGATTTTTAGCAGCCAATAGTTACATTTGGCAAAATCGCTTTTTTTACGATTACACTTTTAAAGGAAATAAATTTCAATTGTTTACAGAGTTAAGTACTCGTTTATTTTTTGGAGAGAAATCTTTAAATGATGATAAAACACCAAATAAAAATGGTGGCTATGCTAATAATAGTTTAGAATTAGCTCCAAGTGTTTTTTTAAGCTATTTTGCATCAAGTAAATCTACAGTATTTACTTTTGTACAACATTCGCAATTACTAGATTTAGGTAATAACTTTGAGCAAAATTATTCAGCAGTGGGTTTTGGTGCTAAATATCAATTATCAAAAGTACTTAATGTAGAAACTATTTATAGTAAATTTGTTCGCGGAGCTGATACTGGTTTAGGACAATCATTCAATCTAGGATTGAGAGCCATTTTCTAAAAAAAATCGTATTTTAATTAAAAATATTTAGATTTACTTTTCATCCAAATAAAAATTAATGGAACACATTGTTATCATAGGAAATGGAATTTCTGGAATTACATTAGCCAGACATATTCGTAAATTATCGGATAAAAAAATTACGGTTATTTCTGCCGAAAGCGAACATTTCTTTTCACGAACTGCCTTGATGTATATTTTTATGGGACATATGAAATACGAACATATTAAACCGTATGAAGATGATTTTTGGAAAAAAAACAACATAGAATTAGTTAATGCATATGTAAAAGAGGTTGTTACTACTGACAAGAAAATAATTTTTGCTGATGATTCTACTTTACAATTCGATAAATTAGTTATTGCATCAGGATCAAAATCCAATCGTTTTGGATGGAAAGGACAAGATTTATATGGTGTTTTTAGTTTGTATTCTAAACAAGATTTAGAAAAAGTGGAAGAATTATCTATTGGTTGCCAAAGAGCTATTGTAGTTGGCGGTGGATTAATAGGAATTGAATTAGTAGAAATGTTACTTTCTAGAAATATTCCTGTAACATTTTTAGTTCGCGAAAAAACTTTTTGGTCGAGTATTTTACCTAAAGAAGATAGCGAATTGATTACCAAACATATTTTGGCTCACGGAGTTGATATTCGATTAGATACCAATTTAGATGAAATTATTTCAGATGGTTTTGGTAATGTACAATCAATTATTACTGATAAAGGAGAAACTATCGATTGTTGTATGGTTGGCTTAACAGTTGGAGTTTCTCCTAATGTTGATTTTTTAAAAAGTTCCAATATAGAAATTGATCGTGGCATAAAAGTAAATCGCTTTTTAGAAACTAATATTAAAGATGTTTATGCCATTGGAGATTGTGCCGAACAACACGAAGCTATTGGAAACAGAAAAACCATTGAAGCCGTTTGGTACACAGGTAGAATGATGGGTGAAACATTAGCACAAACTATTTGCGGAAAACCAATGCAATACAATCCTGGAAATTGGTTTAATTCATCTAAGTTTATGGATATTGAGTACCAAACTTATGGTTGGGTGATGGCAAATCCGCTCGAAAATGAAGCGCAAATATATTGGGAACATTCATCATCATTAAAAGCAATTCGAATTTCGTATGATAAAAATACTGATGAATTTTTAGGAATTAACACCTACGGAATACGATTGCGTCACGAATTTTTTGATACTATTTTAAACGAAAAAAAATCAGTTGGTTTTGTAATCGAAAATTTAAAAAATGCCAATTTTGATCCTGAATTTTTTACTTCACATTACAATGAAATAAAAAATACATTACTATTACAAGTTACTACTTTAAAACAAAATAATTATGAGCCAATTAGATAAAAATTTATCCATTACATCAAGTCATTCCAACGAGTTGAACCTTTCACAAAAAATAGGTTTAACACAAGGTTTTGTTGGTTTATTTATTTTGGTTTTAGCTTTCTTAAATATTTCATTTCCAAATAAAACACTGTGGTTAATTACTTCTATAATTTCAATTCTAAGCGGAGTTGTAGTATATGCAAACGGAACATATCTTTCAAGAATAGCAGGAATTAGCAATAATGGCGTTTTTCATAAAAGCATTTCTAATAAAGGAATTGTAGCTTGGTCAATTGGTATAATTTTAACCTTATTTTATATTGCTTTGTATTGGTTTCCTAAGTATTTAGGATTAGGTGAAAATGGAAACAAAAATATGGGAATTATAGGTTTTTTTGATCCTTTAAGTTTATTACTAAACGGAAAAGTTGCTTCTCAATGGTTTGTCTATGGAACACTATACACAATTGCGATTTTAGGATTAGGATATAAATTCATTTTAAAATACAGACACAATAAATACCAATTGGTTCGCACCATTTCGGTTATGTTTTTTCAATTGGGATTTGCTTTTTTAATTCCAGAAATACTCGAAAAACTAAATCCAGAGAAAGCGTATTTTGCTAAATCATTGACAAATATGTGGCCTTTGAATTATTATTTTTTTAATGATTGGCATTTAAAAAATCTATTAAATGGTGGAAATCTAGGAATGTTTATGCTACTTTTTGGCATTGCGATGATTTTTATTATTTCGCCAATATTGACTTACTTTTATGGTAAACGTTGGTATTGTTCTTGGGTT
The DNA here is from genome assembly GCF_043760115.1 of Flavobacterium sp. Taxonomy (GTDB): domain Bacteria; phylum Bacteroidota; class Bacteroidia; order Flavobacteriales; family Flavobacteriaceae; genus Flavobacterium. Next base: position 19,926 of record NZ_JAYUPK010000128.1, on the reverse strand, counting down.
TGTGGTTGTGGTGGTTTAGCTGAAACAGCTGGTGATTCATTCCGTCATTTATCCAATTCAACTCAAAAAGCTTGGAAATTCGAACGTTGGTCAATTCATATTGTATTAGCTTTTTCATTCATCATGACTATTGCAGTTGTGTTTACTTTTTTAAGTGATAATCCTGCTTTGAGTTTCATTACCAAAAATCAATTTATATACGGAATTGTTGGATTTTTAGTAGTTTTTACTGGAGTACTATTTGTTTTTAAACGTAATGATTTAGATACTGATGCCAAGTTTACAATTGGAACTTTAATTTCAATTATTATTGTTTCTTTAGGCATTAACTTTTTTTCAGGAAATACCAACATTCTTTTTATTGATAGTTTCAAACTGCGTGAATGGTACGGATTTGCAATTGGTTCAGTATTTTCTGGAGTAATTGGTGTTGGGTTTTATCCAATTTTTGGCAACCGAGTTTGGTGCCGATTTGGTTGCCCAATGGCAGCAATTTTGGGTTTACAACAACGTTTGTTTTCTAAATTCAGAATTACAACCAATGGCGGACAATGCATTTCGTGTGGTAATTGCACAACGCATTGCGAAATGGGAATTGATGTTCGGAGTTATGCTCAAAAAGGCGAAAATATAGTACGATCATCTTGTGTTGGTTGCGGAATTTGTTCGGCAGTTTGCCCACGAGGTGTTTTAAAATTAGAAAATGCTTCCGAAAAAGGAAGAATTAATTCAAATGATATTCTTTTAGGAAATGATGTGAATTTGTTGGATTTGATTAATCAGAAATAATGAAACAAATAGTTTTATTAATGTTATTGTTACCTTACTCATTTTCACAAAAAGAGTATATAAAAAATTATTATCCAAATAAAAATCTAAAAGAAGAAGGTTGGCTCATCAACGATAAAAAAACAGACTACTGGTTTTATTATTACGAAAACGGAAATAAAAAAGAAGAAGGTCATTACAAAGACAATCAAAAAACAAATTGGTGGATTTATTATAATGAAAAACAAAAAGTTATAAAAAAATGCGAATTTAAAAGTAATAAACTCAACGGAATTACTATTGTTTACACGAAAGGCGAAATCACTAAAGCAGAAAAATACTTCAATGGAAAAAAAATAAAAACTTGGACTGATTTAAACAAATTTAAAAAAGACAATAACTACTAATTATTAATAGCTTGAATAACAATTATATAAATAGATTATATTTTAAAATTAATTATATACTGCTATTTTTCATTTTTCAAAATGGATTTTCTCAATATGCAGTTTCAGGTTTTTTTAACCCAAAAGATAAGTTTGTTATTGCTTCCAATTTTACTTATAAAAATGGAAAACAACTTTTTGCAGGCAAGGAATTAATCGCCATTGTACCAGTAGAATTTGGAACTATTGACACGCAAATAGTGAATGTATTTGGTAGTTATTCGTTTAAAGATTGGTTGTATGCAACTGCCAATGTGCCTTATTTATACATTTATAATAAAAATAATGCGCCTGATCCAGTGACTAATAAACCATCACAACAAGGTTTTCAAGACATTGAAGCGAATGTTAATTTTAGATTGGTTTTTAAGAAATACAAAGCAAGCTATTTAACTGTGAGTTCGGGTTTGGGATTTTCAACTCCGTTATCCAATTATACCGAACAAGGAATTATTGCACTAGGACATGGTGTTACAACAGTTAATCCATTTGCAATTGTACAATACAAAATAAAAAGAGGTTGGTTTGCCGAAGGTTTATACGCTCGAAGTTTTAAAGAAACTCGTGACGATTACAACATTCCTGATGCGAATATTTTCAATTTTAAACTAGGTTACGCCAAATCAAAATGGTACACCGATGCTCGTTTAACCATTCAAAACTCTGAAAAAGGAAATGATATTTTTTCGGATGATTTTTTCGCTCAAGGCGGATTGTCAGCATTTGCCAATAATAGGGTGAATTTTACTAATTTAAGTGCAACAGTTTATTATCAACTCAGTAAAAATTTTGGAATAAGTACATTGTTAACTCAAACTTTGGATGGTAGAAACGTGAGAAAAGAAAAAGGATTTAGTATTGGATTAGTTTATACAAATAAATAATGAGCATAATAAAAGTAATTATTCCTGCTTATAACGAAGAAAAAGCCATTGCGAATGTAATTGCTGAAATTCCGTTATTAGTTGATGAAATAATTGTAATTAGTAATAATTCGACGGATAAAACCGAAGTAGTAGCCAAAAATGCTGGAGCAACAGTGCTTTTAGAAACTAGAAAAGGATATGGATATGCCTGTTTAAAAGGAATGGAATACATTGCTAATCTAGAAATTAAACCAAATATTGTTGTTTTTTTAGATGGTGATTATTCTGATTATCCAGAAGAATTGACAAAATTAATTGAACCTATTCTAAATCAAAATATTGATTTTGTAATTGGAGCAAGAGTTTCCAATTTACGAGAAAGTGGTTCAATGACACCACAGCAAGTTTTTGGAAATTGGTTAGCAACGTTTTTAATGAAAGTCTTTTTTGGAGCAAAATTCACCGATTTAGGTCCGTTTCGAGCCATAAAATATGATAAACTACTGCAACTTCAAATGGAAGACAAAACCTATGGTTGGACAGTAGAAATGCAATTAAAAGTGCTAAAACAAAAAATGACTTACATAGAAATTCCGGTTCGTTATAAAAACCGAATTGGCGTTTCTAAAGTTTCTGGAACAGTCAAAGGAACTATTATGGCTGGAGTAAAAATAATTGGTTGGATAATGAAATATACCTTTAAAAAATAAAATGATTTTAGTTATCTCATACATCGTTCTCTTTATATACACAATTGCCATTCTATTGATTTTTTTCTATAGTTTGGCACAACTAAACTTGCTTTTAAATTACTTGAAAAGTAAAAAAAATGTAGCTTTAATTGAAAGATTTAATTTTTCAAACCCCAAAGAAATTCCGCTAGTTACAATACAATTACCAATTTACAATGAAAAATATGTCATTGAACGATTACTTGAAAACATTGTATTACTAGAATATCCTAAAGACAAACTAGAAATTCAAGTTCTTGATGATAGTACTGATGAAAGTATTTTATTAACTAGAAATTTAGTCTCTAAATATGCTAGTCAAGGAATTGATATTAAACACATTACTAGACAAATTAGAACTGGCTTTAAAGCTGGTGCATTAAAAGAAGGTTTAGAAACTGCTAAAGGTGAATTCATCGCTATTTTTGATGCCGATTTTATGCCAAATAAAGATTGGTTGCTAAAAACAATTCCCAATTTTAAAAATCCAAAAATTGGAGTTGTGCAAACTCGTTGGGGACATTTAAACCGAAATTATTCTATTCTTACCAAAATTCAAGCATTTGCACTTGATGCCCATTTTACTTTAGAACAAACCGGACGAAATTCTAAACAACATTGCATCAATTTTAATGGAACAGCTGGAGTTTGGCGAAAATCGTGTATTATAGATGCCGGAAATTGGGAAAGTGATACGCTTACCGAAGATTTAGATTTAAGTTACAGAGCGCAACTCAAAAACTGGAAATTTATTTATTTAGAAGATGTGGAAACTCCAGCCGAATTGCCAGCAATTATTAGCGCTGCACGTTCACAACAGTTTAGATGGAATAAAGGTGGCGCAGAAAATTTTGTGAAAATGGCATCCAAAGTTATAGCATCAACTACTATTTCTAATAAAACAAAGTTCCACGGATTGTTGCATTTACTCAATAGTTCGATGTTTTTGTGTATTTTTACAATGGCAGTTTTTAGTGTGCCAATGTTATTTGTGAAAAACTATTTTAGTCACATTGGTTGGTATTTTGATGTAATGATTTTCTTTATTGTAACCTCGTTAATTTTCTTTATTTGTTATTGGTTTACTTACAAAAATATACGAGGTGGCGGTTTTAAAAATTTTATAAATTATATTGGAATGTTTTTTACTTTTTACGCTATTGCAATGGGGTTTTCTTTTCAAAATTCGATTGCTGTTTTAGAAGGTTTGTTAGGCAAAAAAAGTGAGTTTATTAGAACACCAAAATTTAATATTGAAGCATTAAAAGACAAATGGAAAGAGAATATTTACATCTCTAGAAAAATTTCTAAAAACACCATTATTGAAGGTTTACTGGTTTTGTATTTCCTTTTTGGATTGTTTAGTGGTTTTAAATTGAACGATTTTGCGTTATTTCCTTTTCACTTAATGTTGTTTTTTGGGTTTAGTTATGTTTTTGTTCAATCGTTAAAAACCAATTAATTTGGATGCTTTTTTTACCAAATATCAAATTTACATAGCAACTACAATTAGTGTTATTGCTTATTTTATATTAGGTTATTTTTTTGAAAGAGAGCAGTTTTATTGGCTTTTGTTTTTATATACTTTGGCTTTTATCGGAATGATTTCGTTATTACAAACTCCAGAATATGAGAAGACATTTTTCAAAATAGGTCTTATTTATCGCATACTGTTTTTATTTTCTACACCAGTTTTATCACAAGATTTTTACCGCTTTATTTGGGATGGAAATACAATTTTATCTGGAATAAATCCGTTTCAATATAAACCAGATACTATTATAAATACGATTGCAAGTTTTCCAAATACCAATTATTTATATGATAAAATGGGAAGTTTAAGTGCTTCACATTACAGCAATTATCCTCCAATTAATCAATTATTATTTGCTATTTCTGCGTTTATTGGAGGAAAATCGATATTGGTTTCAACAATGGTTTTGCGAATAATAATTATCCTAGCTGACATTGGAATATATTATTATGGAAGAAAAATTCTATTACATTTCAACAAAAACACTGAAAACATTTTTTGGTATTTTTTAAATCCGTTAGTGATTTTAGAACTAACAGGAAATCTTCATTTTGAAGGCGTAATGTTATTCTTTTTAGTGGTAGGATTATATTATTTACTAACTAAAAAATGGATTATTGCTGCTGTATTTATTGCTTTATCAATTTCAGTAAAATTATTACCTTTATTGCTCTTGCCTCTATTTTTGAACTATTTAGGATTTAAGAAAAGTGTGTTATTTTATAGTTTAATTATCAGCTTGAATGTACTCTTTTTTCTGCCATTTATAAATCCAACATTAATTAATAATTATGTAGCAACCATATCGCTTTGGTTTACCAATTTTGAGTTCAATGCAAGTTTATATTACCTTGCTAGAGAAGTTGGATTTTATGTAAAAGGATATAATATTATTCACTCAATAGGACAAATTACACCTATAATTACAATTTTAATCATTTTGTTTTTTGCGTTTTTAAAGAAGAATAAATCGGTTGATACTATTGCTGTTAATGCTTTATTGGTTATTACTTTGTATTTATTTATTTCTACAACAGTGCATCCTTGGTACGTGATTAATTTAATTTTGTTGAGTGTTTTCACTAAATATAAGTTTACAATAGTGTGGAGTTTTGTAATTATTTTAAGTTATTACGCTTATAGTGTTTTTCCTTTTAAAGAAAATATATTTTTAATTATTACTGAATATTCAATTGTATATTTGATGTTTATCTATGAACTAAGAAAAAATAATTTGCAAGAAATGAACAATGCCAGATAATTCAGTTAAAATAAATACTATCGAAAATTGGGTATATCAGTATGGTGATGCACTTTTTTCGTGGGCAATTTCTAAAACTAAAAACAAAGAACTTTCTGAAGATTTAGTTCAAGATACTTTTATTGCAGCTTTAAAATCATTTGAAACTTTTGAAAACAGAAGTCAGCCCAAAACCTGGTTAATTTCTATTTTAAACAATAAAATCATTGATCATTATCGAAAAGAAAAAACAAGATCTTTTTTAGTTTCAGAAAAAAACGGAATAGCAATTTCTGAATTGATGTATAACGAAAACAACTTTTGGATTGATAACGATATCATTCCGTTTTGGGAACAAGAAAAAGAGTTGCTTAAGAACGAACTATTTGAAGCAGATGTGATGAATTGTTTTAACGAACTTCCCGAAAAATGGAATTTAGCATTGACTTATAAATACTTCACTAATAAAAAAGCAGACGAAATTTGTAAGGAATTAAATATTTCTACGACCAATTATTGGCAAATCGTTCATCGTTCTAAATTATTACTAAAAAAATGTGTCGAAGCTAAATGGAACTTATAAAAAAATATTTACCTTTTTTACTGTATTCTTGCAGAAGAGTTTCAGAAATTATATCTAAAGATGATGATGAAATTACATTGCAAGAAAAATTAATTTTGTTATATCATGGAACCATTTGTAGAACGTGCCAACATTACAAAATACAATCAGGAATTTTAGAAAGTTCAATTTCTAAATCATTAGTAATTCAAAAAGAAAATAAACTTTCTAAAAGTAAGAAAGAAGAAATTGTTTTGAGTTTAAATAAGATAAAAATTTAAAAAAACATTTTATGAAAATTTTATTTTTGTTATGGATTTTTATATCTTCAGTTAGCTTTGGTCAAAGTAATTATAATAATGAGGACGTACTAAATAAAAGAGCAAATGATTATTCCAGAGCTTTTTTCGGCAATAATAGACACGAACTTCCAACTGCTGCAGAGCGTAAATTAATGAAAAATAAAGACCAAAATGTTAAAGATTATGCTTCAAAAAAAGCACTGGAATGTTTTGAATATTTAATCGAAAATTTTCCTTCATCCAAACATTTAAGCAATTACTATTACCAATTAGGTAATATAGAGTATCAAATGAACTCATTGGAAAATAGTAAAATAAGTTTAAACAAATCTATTGAGGCAAATAATTTAAATGATCATAAGATACATCGAAATACTTATGTTTTATTAGCCAAGATTTCAATTGATGAAAAAAAATTTGATAAAGCATTAACTTATTTGAATGAAATTAATAAAAACAGACCTGAATTTATTGGATGTAGAACTGGAATATTTCCAGAGGAAAATGAAATTAATCAATTATATGAAATTATTCAAATAAATTTGGAACAAAACTAAATACTGAGTCCTAAATATATTTACTAACCATTTCTAAAAGTAATTCTTTATTAATTGGTTTTGTAATGTAATCGTTAAAACCTAAGGAGTTTACTTTTTCTTTGTCTTCTTCTGAGGCATGCGCTGTTTGAGCTATTATCGGTAAATTTGGTCTAATTGAATTAATTTTTTCAAACGCTTCGTAACCATTCATTATAGGCATTTTTATATCCATAAGTACTAAATCTATAGTAGGATTTTTTAAAGCTATGTCAACTGCAACTTGACCATTTTCTGCTCTAATAATTTCATAATTGGTAACTTGAAGCATTTTTTTAATCAATAAAAAATTAATATTATCATCTTCTGCAATTAGTATGGTTTTAGAATTAAGTTGCATTTCGAGTTGCAAATCTAAAATTTTATGTACATCTAGCTTGTTAGTTTTATCATATTTTAAAGGTATTCTAAAACTAAAAATAGTTCCATTATCTTGATTAGAATGAATTGAAATTTTTCCTCCCATCATTTCAACATACGCTTTGGTTATGGCTAAACCAAGTCCTAAACCTCCTTTTTCTATAGTTAAATCGCTTTCTACACGTTTAAATCTGTCAAAAATAGTTTTCTGATTTTCTTTACTAATGCCAATTCCAGTATCTTTTATAGAAAACCCAATAAAATCTAGATCACCTTCTTCTATAATTTCATAACCAAAAGCAACATAACCTTCTTCTGTAAATTTAATAGCATTATATACCAAATTTATAATAATTTGTTTCAATTTTACTTCATCAATTTTAACATTATAAAACAAGCTAACTTTGCTTTTAATAATGTAAAAATCAATTTTTTTAGACTTTGGAATGTTAACTTTTATAGTATTATAAAGTTCTAATAAACATTTATCTAAATCAATATCAGTATAATTCGGAACTATTTGATTGGTATCAATTTTAGACATTTCTATTAAATCTTCTATTATTGAAACAAGACCAATTCCACTTTTATGAATTATAGATAGATATTCTTTTTTTTCCTCTTCATTAAGATTAGTAGTAAGCATTAAATCAGTAAATCCAATAATAGCATTCATTGGAGTTCTTATTTCGTGAGATAAATTTTCAAGAAATGTCGATTTTAATCGTTCACTTTCTTCGGCTTTAATCTTGGCAGAAACCAATTCAAATTTATGATTATCATTGTCCTGAAATAAATTACCAATATAACTAAACTCTCCAGGAATAGCTTTTAATAATTTAATACATTTTTTACTACCAGTTTCTAATGCACTAGTAATTAGTTTTATAGGATGAAATAAATTATTTTTAATAAAGACTAGATAAGCAAATAAACTTATAAAAATAAGTATCAACAATAGTAACAAACTGTTTTTTATACTACTATATGATAGTGCAAATTCTTCTTGATATAAATTGTTTTTTAGACTAAAAAGTTTTTGAAAATTCATTAAACTTTCCTCTTGATGTACTACTTTAAAATACAATAAAACTATGAATATAAAAAATAGCAAATGCGTTATAACAATTAAACTAATAGTCTTGTTAAATGTTGAGTGTTCATTTTTTTTCATAAACATTTAAATTTTTATTTATATATACGAAAAATGTTAATAATTGGATGAATGTACTATTTTTATATATACAACAAAAATTATCTGTAATATTGCCAAGTATTTAGGTAAAATAGAGAACACTTACTTGTTTGTAATATCACAAATTTGTAGTTTACAATAATATATAATGATTGAATACGATAATAAAAAAACTATCGATGAGATAGTAACTAATAACAATGCAGTTGTTGTATTATATTATGCAAAATGGTGTATGCCATGTAAAAGTATCTCGCAATCATTATCAGAATTAAAAGATAATTTTAGAGATACAATTCAAGTTGTTGCAATAAATGTTGATGAATTTACAATAATTGCATTAGAACAAAATGTAAAAGCTGTACCTACAATTCAATACTATAAAAACAGTTTGCTTTATCTAAAAGAAAGTGGTTTTAGAACTAGAGATCAATTAACTAGAAATATGAATGCTCTTTTAACCGTGAATAGCATTGAAGAATAACAAACGAGAAAAACTACTTTATAAAAAAGAAAAAGGTGCATTTTTTTAATTTGCACCTCTTTTATTTTTAATATTTATGTTTTCCAACTTCCCAACCTTTATCAGAAAGATGTTTTTCGCCACTTTCAATGGCACCATCTTCCATTTGTGTTCCCATACTATCGTTCCAACGATTTAAAAACCCAAATAATGCAACTACTCCTAAAATTTCAACAATTTCACCATCATTCCAGTACAATCGCATTTTATCTGCAATTACATCATCAATTTCATTCGGAATTAAAGAACTTTTTAAAGCAAATTCAAGTGCTACTCGTTCACCATCTGAAAACGCAGGATGGGTTTCAAAACTCCAAATATTTTCAAGTTTATCTTGGTGTGCATCATAACGTTCTGCAGCACGAATAGTATGTGCTTGACAATATTTACAACCTGCGGTATTACTTGATACAAATCCAATTAATCGTTTTAAATCACTGGTAACTTTTCCTTTATTTTCCATAACAGCTTTATTTAAAGCTATGAAAGAATAAGCAATTTCTGGACGATGGTACATTGTAATAACGCTATTAGGACAAAAACCAAGCGTTTCTTGATAAAATGCAATTAATTTTTGAAGCTTTTGGTCGTTGTTATCTTGTACAGGTGATACTAGTGGTTTATTCATAGTTACGATTAGTTTCTTTAAAATTTTCATAAATTTTGACGAAGTTATTTAATAAACTGACAAATAAAAAATAAACTAATGAAGCATTACGAAAAATTTGATAAATAAAATTATAAATTCAGTTATAATGCACTATTCAAGATATAAAAGTTGTTTTAAATTAGTTTTTTATTTTCAAATTATAGTCCAAATAATTACAAATAAGAAATGTGTACCTTTGCAAAAAATTAGCAATGAATACTTTTGAACAATTTAACCTTCCTAAATCATTACAAAAAGCAGTTGATGCAATTGGTTTAACTACTCCTACTCCAATTCAAGAGAAATCTTTTTCTTCTATTATGTCTGGTCGCGATGTAATGGGAATTGCACAAACTGGTACAGGAAAAACACTTGCTTACTTATTACCACTTTTAAAACAATGGAAATTTGTTGCTACAGATACACCAAGAGTTGTAATTTTAGTTCCAACTCGTGAGTTAGTTGTTCAAATTGTTGATGTTATAGAAAGTTTAACCCAATTTATGTCGGTTAGAACGCTAGGAATTTATGGTGGTGTAAATATTAATACGCAAAAAAAAGCAGTTTATACAGGAATCGATATTCTTGTGGGAACACCAGGAAGAACAATGGATTTAGCATTAGATAATGTTATTAGATTTGATTCTTTACAAAAATTAGTTATAGATGAATTTGATGAAATCTTAAATTTAGGTTTTCGTTTTCAGGTTACTTCGTTATTGACTATGATGAAAAACAAACGTCAGAATATTTTATTTTCAGCAACAATGACTGATGATGTTGATGCAATGCTAGATGAATATTTTGAGTTACCAGAAGAAATTACACTTGAAAAATCTGGAACTCCGCTTGAAAAAATTGAACAATTGGCTTATTATGCACCCAATTTTTTAACTAAAATTAATCTTTTAAATCATATTCTTGCAACAGACGAAAGCACTTCTAGAGTTTTAATTTTTGCAAATAATAAAAAAACAGTCGATTTAATTGCTAACAGTATTGAAGAAATTTATCCTGAGCAATTTGGTGTAATACATTCTAATAAATCTCAAAATTATCGTTTAAATACAATGGCTTCGTTTCAAGCTGGCGATTTAAGAGGAATTGTTACTACAGATGTAATGGCTCGTGGTCTTGACATTAATGATGTTACACATGTTATAAATTTTGAATTTACAGAAATTCCAGAGCAATACATTCACAGAATAGGTAGAACTGGTCGTGCTGATAAAAGTGGAATTGCAATTAGTTTTATTGCTCCAAGTGAAGAAGATATTCAAATTGAAGCTGAAGTATTAATGGAAAAAGAAATTAAGTTTCTAGATTTTCCTAAAAATGTTGAAGTTGCAACTAGATTATTAGAATTTGAAAAAGACAGAAAAAAAGTAAAACAACTTTTAAAACGTGTAAAAAAAGAAGGTGGCGAAGCATTTCACGAAAAATCTGCTAAAAATAAACAAGTAAATCTTGGTGGACCAGCTAAAACCAAACCTAGAAAAACGGCTTCAAGAAATCGTGGTGTTGAGCGTACTCGTGATGCTAAGAGAAAGAAAAAGTAATTTACAATTCAATTTTACATAAATAAAAATTAGATTCTTGCACTTCAGTATCATTGTCTTCGCAAAGTAAAAATGTTATTGAAGTTGCCGATTTTTCGTAAACTGTTATTCCTTCTAACTTGGCGGTTTTGGTGATTTTTTTTGTGAATTCTACTTTCATAGTTTCTGGATTTATACTTCCTATTATGCTTCCTACAACTTCGCCATCATCGTAGGTTGATTGTGTGTCTTCGGCTGTTGCCAAAAAATAAATTTTGTTATTTACCCAAACTGCATCGGTAAATGTAGTTTCTATTCCTTTTATTTTAGGAAGTTTTATTTTGTTGTAAATAACCGAAAAATCGTCTGTTAAGTTATTTCCTGCTATTGTGAAAATGGCATTTTTAGATTTTTTTCCGTTGCCTCTGTTAAATAAATACCAATTGTTTCCGTCATAAATTGCGCCTTCTAGATTAAAATCTGATGGTTTTATTTCTCCAAAACTTTGCATTGTTTGGTACAAAGCCGACAAATCATTGGTTGCAATTGGTTTTTTGGTAATTGCATCTAATTGAATCATTATATTTCTATTTTCGGTTGATCCAGAACCAAAAATGTAAATGTTATCTCCGTATTGTGTTATGGCTTCAAAATCGGGTTTTAGTTTTTTTATAATATTTTCGGAAGCATTTTCTACAATTGGATGTTTTTGTAATTGCTTGTTTGTAAAATTATATTCGTAAAGAAAAGAACTGTTATCGCCAATTGCTAGTAAAATATTGTTAGAATATAATAATCCTGATGCTGAACCAAGACCAATGATTTTTAATAGTAACTGAAGTTGAAAATTTTCCATAAGTTTGTAGGTAGGTTAGCCCAGATAGAAGTGAAAAGCTTTTTAGGAAGAATTGCTACTTTTTCTTGACAATAAACTGCGACCAAAGGAAGCACGTTTAGTGGCATTAGAAAAAATGCAATTGTTGCTGAAAACTTGAAACGTATAGCTGGATTGGCTTTAAATTAAAATTAATGATACAAATATAAATAAATTAGATATGAAATTTTTAAATGTAGAGGATTATAAAGTTACTGGGAAAATTGAGTTAAACAAGATTCCGACAGTTTTAAAAAGTGATGAAAGCAGCGAGGATCTTGAAGAAAAACTAGATAAATTGCAAGCAAAATTGAGCAAAAAACAAGATGCAATGTATGCTCATAATAAATATAGTTTTTTAATTTGCCTTCAAGGAATGGATACTAGCGGCAAGGACAGCTTGATTAGAGAGGTTTTTAAAGAATTTAATCCAAGAGGTGTTGTGGTGCATAGTTATAAAACGCCAAATAGTACTGAGTTGGAACACGATTATTTATGGAGACATTATATTGCGTTGCCAGAGAAAGGAAAATTTGCTGTTTTTAACCGAACGCATTATGAAAATGTGTTGGTTACAAGAGTACATCCTGAATATATTTTAAGTGAAAACTTGCCTGGAGTAAACAAAGTTGAAGATATTACACCAAAATTTTGGGAAAATAGAATGGAACAAATTATAAATTTTGAAAAGCATATTTCTCAAAATGGTACTGTTGTTTTAAAATTTTATTTTCATATGAGTAAAGAAGAGCAACGTCTTAGATTGTTAAAACGTCTTGAAAATGAAGAGGATAATTGGAAATTTTCTACTGGCGATTTAAAAGAAAGAGCACTTTGGGATGATTATATGAAGTATTATGAAGAGGCAATTAATAAAACATCTACCGATTTTGCGCCTTGGTTTATAATTCCGAGTGATGATAAAGAAATGGCACGTGTTATTGTTGCAAAAATTATTTGGGAAGAATTGCAAAAACTTACCGATATTGTTGAACCTCAACTTGATGCAAAGGTTAAAGAAAATATAGAATTGTATAAAGAACAATTGAAAGGATAAAAAAAATGCTCTGAAAAATTTTCAGAGCATTTTTGGTTTTAAAATTATTAGTAATTAGTTAACCACTATTTTTTGAGAAAACTTACCTTTATCTGAAACTAATTCTACAATATAAACTCCACTATTTGTAATAGAATTTATTTGTATGTTGTTTTCATAATCGTTTAAAGAGATTGTTTTATTTTCTAAAACTCTACCTTGAATATCGTAAATATTTAGATTTACGTTTTCTAAAGTTAAATTAGATTTTATTGATAAAAGTCCAGATTTAACTTCGTTAGAAACTATAGTAAAATTAGAACTAGAAAATTCTTGAACTGCTAAGGGTTGAAAAGTTAAATCTGCCCAAGTTAAAGAAGTACTTACTAATCCAACAAAACCTGTTGGCATACCGTTTGTCCAGTTTTGTCTAAAACTTAATCTATCAATAGTACCACTTTGATCATTTCCCGAAAAAGTAGAAGTTGTAGGTACAGTTGGTTCACCACTATTATAAATAGGATTAACAAATACAGAAACTACATCATCATTAGCTCCAACGTTTTGTGAATATTTAATAATTACTAAGTGATTTTGATTATAATTATAAGAATTTGGAGTAAATGAAATAGTATTACCATTAGCACCTTTAGCAACTCCTATAAAAAAACCTCCACCAGCATTGGTAGCATATAGTCTACATGAGGTATTGAAATTATCACCACTTAATATTCTAAAAAAATCGCTATTATTATTAGCTTGCGCTACACTTAAATTAATAACAAATCCAACATATAAACTACCAGAACTCACACTTGTAAAAGCTCTTCCACAACCATCCGAATTTGGTTTAATTTGAATACTTTTAGTTGAAGTACCATAATTAAGATAACTAATATTATTATCTATTACAAAAGAATTTACTCCACCACTGGTAGCTACTCCTAATCCACCAGGATTTGATGAATTGTTAGTCCAAGTTCCTTGACCACTTAATTGTTGGTTAGAAGTATAAGTAGAAAAATCATCTTGAAAAATATTTTGTGCATTTAAAAACGCAACTGAAAATAATGTAATAATAAGTAATAGTTTTTTCATAATATTTATTTATTAGTTTTTGCAAATATAAAAATATTTTTAACAATTGTTTACATTTATAAAATAAGGAAGGCGCAAAGATTTAACTCCTTACGCCTAACCAACCAATTTACTTAACCTTATTGTTATAATTTAAAACCATATGCAATTCTCAGTGCAATTTGATTGGTATTAAATTTGTCATAATCTTCATAACGTAAACTTAAATCTACATACTTAGTAGCATAACCAATTCCTGGTGAAAGTAATAATGAAGTTTCATTATAACCATTGGTAACTGCTATTGCTGCACCAGCTTCGCCCAAAACATAAAATTGATTTTTCCAAACGAAAGCTTTAAATCCTGCTTTTACAGGAATAAATCCTAAATCTTTAACATCATCACCAATAAATAAATTGGTAAATCCTGTTGTAAATGTTAATGACGTAGCTTTAGATAAATCATACTGTAATCTAACATCACCACCAAGTGCAAAATCATAATCATTATCAGTAGAAACTCCACCATTTAAGCCAAATCCTAAACGAAATCCTTGATCATAATTTTCAACTTTAGCTTTTTTCATCTCTTGTGCAAATGAACTAATTGTTGTTAAAATTACTGCTGATAATGCAATTCCGAATTTGATTTTTTTTGTAATAAACATAAATTGTTTTTAAGTTAATATTGTGTGTTAATTATTACTTCTAATTAACTTATACAAAGATAGTATGTCAATAAAACCTTGCTGTTACAAAATTTTTTTGAATTGTTATATAATTTTTGGATTGATAAAATAATTTGTTCATATTAATAATTACAATCTCAATGTTTTATTTGAAGTCGTTTAAACTTTTTTATCTTTGCACACATAAAAAAAACTAAATTGAATATTTCTCAATACACAAAAGAATTTAAATACAATATGCAACTTGCCTATCCTGTAATATTAGGAATGGTTGGTCACACACTTATAGGAATTGTAGATAATATAATGGTAGGAAAACTTGGTGCTACAGAATTGGCAGCAGTTTCTCTTGGAAACAGTATGATTTTTATAGCAATGTCTATAGGAATTGGTTTTTCTACAGCAATTACACCAATTGTAGCCGAAGCCGATGCTGAAAATGACGACAATAAAATTCGTTCTACGTTTCATCACGGAATGTTTTTATGCATAATTCTTGGTTTTTTATTATTTGGATTAGTAGTTCTTTCTAAACCAATAATGGAATTATTACACCAACCAAAAGAAGTAATTTCACTTGCAAAACCCTATTTAGATTGGGTTGCATTTTCATTAGTTCCTTTAATAATCTATCAAGGTTACAAGCAATTTGCCGATGGTTTATCAATGACAAAATACTCAATGTATGCTATAATCATGGCAAATATTCTTCACGTATTAGTAAACTATTGGTTAATTTATGGTGTTTGGATTTTTCCTAAAATGGGAATTCTTGGTGCAGGATTAGGAACAGTTATTTCTAGAATTGCAATGGTAATTTTTATGCATTTTATATTAATTAATCATAAAAAACTAAGACCTTATTTTAAGAATTTTAGCTTTGAAGAAATAAAAAAATCAATGCTTAACAAAATTATAAATCTAGGTTTACCATCGGCAATGCAAATGTTGTTTGAAGTTGTACTTTTTACAGCAGCAATTTGGTTGTGCGGAAATATTGGAAAAACAAGTCAAGCTGCCAATCAAATTGCGTTGAGTTTAGCATCAATGACATTTATGTTTGCAATGGGTTTAAGCGTAGTTTCTATGATAAGAATTAGCCATCAAAAAGGGTTACACGATTATAAACAACTTATTATTGTTGCTAGATCAATATTTTTATTAGCCATACTTATAGAAATTGTTTTTGCCGTTTTGTTTATTGCTTTACATCAAGTTTTGCCACATTATTTTCTAAATATGGAAAATCAATCGCAATTGGTAGACAATAACGAAGTTATAACTATTGCAGCCAAATTACTTTTAGTTGCTGCAGTTTTTCAAATTTCTGATGGAATTCAAGTCGTTGTTCTTGGCGCTTTACGTGGTTTACAAGATGTAAAAGTTCCAATGTATATAACTTTTATTGCCTATTGGGTTATTGGTTTTCCAATATCTTATTACCTTGGTCAATACACTTCTTTAAAAGCTGTTGGCGTTTGGATAGGACTTCTTGCAGGTTTAACAGCAGCAGCAATATTTTTGTATATTCGCTTTCATTATTTGACAAAAAAATTATTAAAAAAATCCAATAATAAACTATAAGTACTATGGAATTACCAAAATTTGTTTTAGGCGACAATACCGATTTTCCTGATGATATTTTTATAATTCATCTAGATTATCCAAGATTTATCATTAATCTAAAAGATGATGAAGTAGAATTTATGGAAGAAGATGAAGATCTTGATGAAGCAGAATTAAAAGCAGAAATGGAAGGTTTAATTACCGAAGCCAATACTTTTTACGACAGAGAAATGGAACGTTACGAGAAGGAATAATAAACATTTAAAAAATAGTTTAAAAATAAACCAACCAAAAAACAATATGAAGAAAATTATTTACACAATAGTATCAATTACAATTTTACTTTTAATAGCATCTTGTGGTTCTAAAAACAACAAACAAGTTTTAAAATATACTACTGATAAAACTATTGCAATTTCTAAAATAAATTTAGAACAACTAGACGAAAAATTTCCAAAAGAAGAAATGTTGAAAGATACCACTAACAGACTTTCAGCATCTGAAAAAGAAAAGTTTAAATTATTTATGAATGCCAATGAAAACGGAATTGATATTGTAGAACCACTTTATATTCTTGTAGATCAAGACAAAGAGAATTTTGCAACTTCTTTTATTGTTAAAGTTGATGATACTAAAAAATTTGAAACCAACTTTTCTAAAATTACAGAAACACAAATTAAAATTGATAAAGCTAAAAATTTAATTTACTCTAATTCTGAATTAATTGGAAGTATAAATGATAATGTTCTTGTTTTATCAAGATTAATGTCAAATCCTTATGGTTCTAGTTATGGAAGTTCTGGCGATGCTGCTGCAAATGAAGAGTTTTACACTAATTTTTGGAAAAGAAAAACTACTGAAAACGAAAAAATAATTGACCAAGTAAACGCAACTTTAAAAGAAGATGCCGACATGAGTGCTTGGGTTAATTTATATGCAGGAATATCAACATTATCAAGAGGTTACATTGAAACGCTTGCCGTAAATAAATTATTAATTGATGCTGGTGTTGGTGTCGATTTAAATTTTGAAAAAGGAAATGTAGCATTCAATACGCAAACATTTTTTAATGACGATTTACAAAAATTGGTAGAAAAACATTACGATGGTAAAAATGTAAATTATGATTTAATTAAAAATATTGATGTTGATAATTCTAAGATGTTTGTTGTAGGATTTATGAGTTTCGATTTTATAAAACATTTTGTAAAAGAAGCAGGATTTGAAGCATCGTTAAATAAATATTTAGAATACAAAGACATTACTTTTGAAGAAATAACTAATGCATTAACAGGAGATTATGCCTTTGTAAATTTTAAAGATGAAGAGGTGAAATCTGATGATCCATATTATTATGCTAAACCAAATTCATTATTTGCGCTAGGAATTAAAGGTGATAATGCTAAAAAAGTTATTGATATTCTTTCTAATGATGGAATGATGAATTCTTTAGGTGGTTCTTTTAGTAACAAAGATATTTTAGTATTTGCTACCAATCAAAAAGATTTAAATTTATTAAAAACCAATAAAGCTGCTGCAAATAAAAAATTAGATAAAATATCAGGTGTAAATGCTTATTCTTGGACTGATGGAGAAGAAATTAGTAAAACTACAACTAAAAACAATAATGTGAAAGTTGTTGAAGCAGTAACAATTTCTAATATAAAAGATGGAAATTTATCATCTGAAACTACTATTAAAATAGATAAGAAAGATAAAAATGCATTGCATTATTTAATGGGATATGAATAGTATAACTTTAAATGGAGTTACTCCTAAATATTTTACTCCAAAAACTATTGAAACTGCCACTACAATTTGGAATAAAAATACCGAGTTTACTAGAGGAGAAAACTACTTAATTATTGCACCTTCTGGAAGCGGAAAATCAACATTGGCAACATCAATGCTAGGAAATCATTTTCAATATGAAGGAACAATTTTATATGATGAGCTTGATTTAAAGAAACTTTCTATAGAAAAAATTGTTGGTTTTAGACAATCCCAAATTCAATTGCTTTTTCAAGACGTTAGATTAATAAATGATTTAACCATTAAAGAAAATGTGCTATTAAGAATTTTTAGTAAAAAAAATACCGATGCAATTGAAAAGCTTCAATTGTATGCAACCAAGTTAGGAATTGTAAATTTATTAGATAGAAAAGCCAAAAATTGTTCTTATGGCGAAAGACAACGTGCTGCAATTTTAAGAAGTTTAATAAATCCTTCCAATTTTTTAATTTACGATGAGTGTTTTAGTCATTTAGATTTTCAAAATAAGAAAATTGCATTCGATTTAATTAGCGAAGTTGCGCTTCAAAATAATTCGAGTATAATTATGTTTGAGTTAAATAACTTTCCTTTTGAACATAAATTTACAACTCTAAATTTATAATGAAACATTTTTCAAAATCATTTTTTTTATATTTAGGGTTATTTTTATCCTTTGCATTGGTGCTAAGTTGTATTCAGTTGTATACCAATGCCAATTTACTTTTTGGTAAAAAAAGTAGCGATTCTAATTACTGGATAACCGTTTCTAAAACCATTACACCAGACAATATTGGTCGAAAAGAATTAATTGGGTTTAATACAAAAGATATTTCTAATTTAAAAACTTGGAAAGAAGTTCAAGACATTTATCCAATAGTTTCCAACGATTTTAAAGTATCTGCCGATGGCGGAAATTTCATTCCTTTTTATACAGATATGTATCTTGAAGCTGTAGATAATGATGCCATTGACATAAAAAAACTAGAAGATTTTAAAGTAAAAGACAATACAATTCCGATAATAATTTCAAGAGAATATTTAAATCTTTACAATTACGGATTTGCATTAAATCAAGGATTACCTCAAATTACAGAAGAATTTGCCAAGAAAATAGAAGTCAATATTAACATCACATTAAAAGAAAAAAACTTAAAATTTAGAGGTAGACTGGTTGGATTATCAGACAGAATTCACTCGGTTTTAGTACCAAAGAAATTTTTAGATTCTATAAATGCAACGCAAAGTTTTAATAAAACGCACAAAGATATTTTTACAAGAGTTTTAGTAAAAGTTAACGATGCTAAGGATCAAGATTTAATAGCCAAAATGACCAAAAATGGTTACGAATCCAATCAAGAATCATTACGATCTGCCAAGATTAAAGGAAAATTATTTCTAGTTTTAAGAGTCATTGCAATTATTGGTATTTTTATATTTTTATTGTGCCTTTTTATGATCATAAACTTCATAAAAATGCAATTTCTAGAAGAACAAGAAGCAGTTTCTATTAAATATTCACTTGGTTATTCGCCTAAAAAAATGGTGAGTAAAATAAGTCGCGTGTTTTGTATAAATCTTGCCATCGTAATTTTAATTTGTTT